>JBDRKM010000448.1:0-7200 GCA_043814015.1 Pseudomonadota bacterium | reverse complement strand
CCGCTCGGGGCGCGGAGAACCGAGTACCGACCGCGTGGCGGCCCGTACTCGCCGCTCGGGGCGCGGAGAACCGAGTACCGACCGCGTGGCGGCCCGTACTCGCCGCTCGGGGCGCGGAGAACCGAGCACCGACCGCGTGGCGGCCCGTACTCGCCGCTCGGGGCGCGGAGAACCGAGTACCAACCGCGTGGCGGGTCGCGCGGGGTGGGGGGTGAGCCTCCCATGGCGGTTCGCGGAGCGCCCCGGCGCCACGATCCGGAACAAAGGCGCGTGGTAACGGCGCGGAGCGCCTCCAGCCTCCAGTCGCGCTGTTTCTTGATAGGGATCGTCACCCCGAGGTGTTCCACTCCCCATGCGCCCCCTCTGCCTGCTCCCCGCGCTCTTCGCCTGCGCCTGCGCGTCGGCCGTGGATCGTTTCACGCTGGAGCACGTGATCCCCTCCGCCGGCTCCGTGGGTGACGTGGACCGCGCCTGCGCGCTCGGCGCGGCGCTCGGGCACGCGCTGCTGAGCCTGGGGCGGCCGGGGCACCGGGCCGAGGTGTCCCTCTTGATGGCCGACACCATGGCCGGCTTCTGCTCCGAGGGTGAGGCCTGGGAGGCTGAGCTGGCGGCGGCGCGCGGGATGGTGGCGCTCAACGCCGGCAATACGGGGCTGCTCCCCGAGGTCGAGGATTCCCGCCTGCGCGAGGCCCGCGCCCACCAGCAGGCCGCGGCGCGCTTCCTGGCCGCCTGGGGGCATCTGCAGATCCTGTACGGGCCGGTGGGGGAGGGGAGCTGCCCCGCCCTGCCCGGCGACGAGGGCATCCTCTACCTGCTGGGCATGTACGCGGGGGTCAACGCCCTGCTGCACGACCGCGCCAGCGGCGGCACGCTGGGCGTTCCGCTCGACATCCCCGCGGCCGTGGCCCGCGGCACGCTGTGCGTGGATGATGAGCAGTGGTGGCACGCGCCGGCGGCCATGCACGCGGCGGCCGAGGCCATGTTGCCGGGGCTGGCGCCCGAAGGCAGCGATCCATGGGCCAACCTGGAGATCGCGGCGGCCGCCTCCGAGCCCACCGGCGTGCGCCTGGGGCGCGGGCTGCAGGTGCTCATCTCCGCCAACGCCGGGCGTGAGGATGAGGTGCGGCGCGGGATCCAGGCCCACGCCGTCTCGCTGGGGGCCGATCCCCAGCAGGTGCCCTGGGCCCTGCTCGACGAGTACGCCCGCATCGTCTCTCTACACGAGGCCGATCTGCTCTGGACCACCGCCACTGGTCACCGCGCCCCCGCGCTCGGTCCCCTGCCCGATGCGGCCCCCGCCGTGGCGCCTCCCGATCCCTTCGCGGGCGACGATCCCTTCGGCGTCCCCGCCCTGGAGCCCGAGCCGTGAACCGCTTGAGAGACCTCGTCCTGCTCTTCGCCGCCCTCTGGACCGGCGTCGCTTTCGCCGATCCCCGCGTGGCCTGTGTCTACGACCCGGTGGGCCGTGCCGGCGACTACCACCACATGATGGAGGAGCTGGCCGTGGCCGCCGCGGGCTGGGGCGTGCAGCTGCAGCTCAAGGCCTACACGGACGAGGAGACCGCGGTCCGCGACTACCAGGCCGGCCAGTGTGACGCCGTGCTGGCCACGGGAGTCCGCCTGCAGCGCTTCAACCGCTTCCCCACCACGCTGGAGGCCATCGGCGCCCTGCCCGCCTACAGCGAGCTGAAGGCCATGGTGGATGCCCTGGCGCGCTACCCCAGCGCCGCCGCCCGCCTGCGCGCCGGCGACCACGAGACCGTGGGCATCATCCCGGTGGGCGCGGTCTACCTCTTCCTGCACGACCGGAAGCGCGGCACCGTGGAGGGCCTGGCGGGCCTGCGCATCGGCACCATGGACTACGACAAAGCCGCGCCGGTCATGGTGGATCGGGTGGGCGCGGTGCAGATCCCGGTGGATCTGGGCAGCGTGGGCCCGCGCTTCAACAACGGCGATGTGGATGTCTGCTACATGTCGGCCGGCGGCTACCGCCCCTTCGAGCTGGAGCGCGGGCTGCAGGGCGGGGGCGGGATCCTGCGCTACCCGCTGGCCCAGGCCACCCTGCAGCTGATGGTGCGCGCGCCGCGCTTCCCGGCCGAGTTCGCCCCCAAGGCCCGCCAGCACTTCGCCGATCACTTCGACGCGCACCTCGCCCTCGTGCTGGCGGTGGAGAAGGACATCCCGGCGAAGCTCTGGATCGAGACCACCCCCGCGCAGAAGGCAGCCTACGACGAGCTGTTCCTGCGCAGCCGCGTGCGCCTGCGCGACGAGCAGGGCGCCTACGACGGCAACATGCTGAACGCCATGAAGAAGCTGCGCTGCTCCGAGGACGCGAGCCGTCCGGAGTGCGCCGAGAACCTGGAGTAGCGTGGAGCGCGCCCCGCTGGGTGGGCGGGCCTGGCTGGCGCGTGCCGGCGGGCTGGTGGCGGGCCTGGCCCTGCTGGTGGGGCTGGGGCTGGGGGTGCTGCCGGCGCTGGACACCCGTCTGGTGGCCCTCGGGGAGAGGCTCTGGTCAGGCTACGCCCAGGAGCTGCGCGAGGATCTACCCGCGCCCGACTGTGATCCCGCCGCCTCGAGGGCCCAGGCCGAGGCCTGCCGGGACGCTCCCGCTCCCGCGGCCAACGATGTCTTCGGGGGCGATCCCTTCGCGGAGGATCCCTTCGCCGCCGCGCCCGCGGCCGGGCCCGCCTGCGCCGCGGTGCGTGGGCTGGCCGAGCGCTGCGTCACCCGCCACGAGGCCTGGCATGGGATCCAGGCGCGCCTGACCCCGGCGGTGCGCGCCTGGCGCGCGGTGGAGACCCGCTGCGCGAAGGGTGCGGCGTTCCCCTGGTGGCGCCAGTTGCTGGTGGCCCTGCTGCTGGGCGCGGCGCTCACCACCACGGCCCGTGGTGAGCACATCGCCCTGCGCACGCCCCGCACCCGCGCGGAGCACGCTGTCTCCCAGGCCTTCCAGCTGCTGGCCCATGTGCTGCTGGTGGCCTCGGCCATCGCCGACATCGGCGTTCAGCGCGCCTCGACGGCCGAAGTAGAGGATCCTGTCCTGCCCTGGCTGTGGGCCGGGGGCTTCGCGACCCTGGCGCTGGTGAACGTCTGGCAGCTGCTGCGCCCGTTGGGCTTCGATCCCCAGGCCAGGAGCAGCGCGGCGCGGATGATCATGGTGGTCCCGCTGTTCGCGGCCATGGTGGTGCCAAGCGGGGCCTGGTTCCTGCTCGGGGAGGGCCACCCCTCGGGCCAGGCCATCTACCTGCACCGCTTCGTGCAGCACCCGGCCATCTACGTGAGCGTGGGCCTCTACGTGCTGGCGGGCATGGTGCTGGCCGGCACGCGCCTGGCGCGCCTGGGCTTCGCGGTGCTGGAGCCCTGGCGCCTGCGGCCCACCCTGCTGGCCTGGCTGGTGGGCAGCGCCGCGGCCATCCCCACCGCCTTCACGGGCGCCTCCGGCATCTTCGTGCTGGCGGCCGGGCGCGAGATCTTTGCCACCCTGCGCCGGGCGGGGGCCTCCCGCCGTCTGGCCCTGGCCGCCACCGCCATGTCGGGCAGCCTCGGGGTGGTGCTGCGCCCCTGCCTGCTGGTGGTGCTCATCGCGGTGATGAACAAGCAGGTCACCACCGGCGAGCTGTTCGGGCGCGGGCTGTGGGTCTTCGCGCTGTCGGCCTCGCTGTACTTGGTGGCCATGCTGGTGGTGGGCAGGGGGCCGGGCCGTCCGGCGCCGATCCGCGAGGCCCTGGGCCCGAGCCTGCGCGCCCTGCGCTCCTTGCTGCCCCATGCCCTGGCCGTCGGCGCGGTGCTGGCCCTCGTGGTCTTCGGCCTCGGGGCTCGGGTCAGCGAGCACACCGCCCCCTGGATCGTGCCGCTGGCGCTGCTCGCCGTGCTGGCGGTGGACCGCCGGGCCGCCGCGCGCGCGCCCGCCTCGGAGGAGGCCCCACCCCTGCCCGTGGCGGCGCTGCCGAGCACGACCGCCGGGCACGTGGGCGCCCTGCTGATGCTGATGGCCGCCTCGGTGGGGCTCGGGGGCGTGGTGGAGCGCGCCGATCTGGTGACGGCCCTGGGGCTGCACCCGGCCTCGCCCGTCGCGGCCATGGCGCTCTTGACCGTGTTGCTGGTGTTCGTGGGCATGCTCATGGAGCCGCTGGGCGCCGTGGTGCTGGTCTCGGTCAGCCTCGCGGGCATCGCGTATGACGCCGGCATCGCCCCGGCTCACTTCTGGATGGTGGTGCTGGTGGCCTTCGAGCTGGGCTACCTCACGCCGCCGGTGGCGTTGAACCAGCTCCTCGCGCGCCAGGCCGTGGGCCCGGAGGCCGCGGTGGAGGACGAGCCCGCCAGCGGCCTGGGCAGGCACCTGCACCTGCTGCTGCCCATGGCGGTGATGGGGGCCACGCTGCTGATCGTGGCGTTTGGGCCGCTCATCCTGGCTCGATAGCGAAGCCGGCGCTCTCGGAGGAGTCGAGGAAGTCCTGGAGGATCACGGCGGCGGCGGCCTGGTCGATGGTCCCCTTGCGCCGCTGGCGTGACCGGCCCTGGGCGATGAGGACACGCTCCGCCTCCACGGAGGAGAAGCGCTCGTCGTGGTAGACCAGCGGCAAGCCCATGGCCGCGGCCAGGGCGTCGCCCACCTGGCGGGCCAGGCGCACGGAGCGGGTCTCGCCGCCATCGAGCGCCAGCGGCAGGCCCACCACCAGGCCCACGACGCCGAGATCGGCGGCGATGGGGACGAGGCGCGCCACGTCCTGGCGCACGCCCTTGCGGGCGAGGGTGCTCACCGGGCGCGCCAGTATTCGTCCGGGATCGCAGGTGGCGATGCCGATGGTCTGGGTGCCGACGTCCAGCGCGAGCAGGGGGCCGGGGGTGGGCATGGGTCAGGGCGCCACGGGCCGCAGGTCGGCGATGGTGTGGGTGTAGCCCATGGTCCAGCCGAAGGTGGACTGGACCTGCCGCACCACCTCGCCCTCCGGGGTGACCTCTTCCATGAACCCGCTCTGGGAGAAGACCACCAGATCGTGGCCGTTGGGCAGGGGCTCGGTGCTGCCGAGGTAGAAGACGTGGGCGCAGTCCTCGCTCTCGTAGCGCCGCCCCACGCTGGCCGTGCCGCGCGCTGGGTCGAGGGTGAGGAGGCCGGCCCAGGAGCAGGCGTCGCGCTCCCACTGGGGCACCTGGTTGAAGATGGCCAGGCCACCTTCGACGGGCTCGACGCTGTGGGGCCAGGAGAGCAGGGTCTCGCCATCCGTGGCGTGGTAGGTCCCCCAGTCGTTGGACAGGCTCCAGCTCATCCGGCCGGCGTCCACGTCCACAGCCACGATGGCGTCCTGCTGCCGGAGGGTGATCAGCACCTCCCCCGACTCCGGGACCCAGGTCAGGTAGTTGGCGTGGGACCAGTCCCAGAACCCGGAGTCCGGAGCCGGAGCGGTGTCGTTGCTGGGGTGCTCGACGGGGTCGAGATCGTCGAACAGGTTCCAGATCTCGTGCGAATCACCCGCGCTGGTGAACTCCACGAGGGCGTCCCCGAGGTAGCCCTGCTCCGTGGGCAGGCCCTCGTCCACGATGCGGACCGTGTGGGCCAGGACCAGGTAGCGATCGTCGCCCAGATCGGCGAAGTCGTGGTGGATCTCCGCGCCCTCGAACCGCCAGCGCTCGGTGCCGTCCCAGGCCACGCTGTGGACCGCGCCGAGGACGTCATCGGTGCCCTCCACCATGTCCTCGTCGATGAAGATGACGCCGCCACCGTCCTCCGCGAGGCGAGCGCGGTTGGCGCCGTGGCGCGCCTCGATGGCCCAGACCAGCTCGGCGTCGGAGTCGAAGAGGCAGATCCAGGAGGTCCAGGCGCTGTCGTTGATCAGGGGCATCAGCGTATAGCCGTGGAAGCTCTGCGTGGGGTCGTCGAGGACGAGCGTGGCGGTGGGGAGGCCGACAGGCAGCTCCCCCGTGGTGAAGGCCTGGGGGTCGCTGGATTCGGGGCCATCGGCGGCCTCCGCAATGACCACCAGGGCGGCGCTGGCGTTGGGTTTCAGGCCCACCAGGGCCACGGAGTGCTCCGTCCTTGGGTCGCCCGCCTCCCTGGTGGTCAGCTCGGCGCCTCCCTCGGCGGCGTAGCGCAGGGTGCAGGCGACGGGCTCCTGCGTGTGCCAGGTGGCGGTGACCACCGTGGGGACCCGCTCGCTGCGGGTGAAGGCGAAGTCGGTGAAGAAGGGGGCGGCCGTGTCGTGCTGATCGGTGTCGTCGGGCTGGGAGCTGTCCGGGGGTGGGGCGGTGTCGTCGGTGGCGGGTGGCTCGGGGTGGCAGGCGCCGATAGCCAGGGCGCAAGCCAGCAGGGAGCAGCTGGGGGTGGGGAGCCGGCGTGTCGTCATGGCGTCCTCATCGTGAGGTGGGGGCGTGAGGGCCCGAATCGTCGGCTGCGCCGACGAAGCCTTCAGGTATCAGCGGTCAGCTATCAGCTCTTTCGAGCGGCGGTCGGTGTCAGCGCACTTCACCCGCGGGTTGAACAGGCCCGAACCGGGTGACTCGCGGGGAAGGTGCTTGCTGAAACCTGATACCTGAAAGCTGATGGCGCTGCGTCCGGGAGCGGTCAGCCGTCAGCGGTCAGCAATCAGCTACGAACTAGGTACGAAGTTCGATACCGAGAAGGCTACGGCCGAAGCTGCCGAAACACAGTCTGCGTGCCGGCTACTTTCGGAGTGGCCAGCGAAAACCATCTTGCTGACGGCTGAATGCTGATAGCTGACAGCTCTCCGGCAGCCCTGGACTGTCGGCTGATTTGGTCGGTGCCCTGCGTCCGACGATTCGGGCCAGCGCTGGGTATCGTTCCGTCCATTGCGGCTGTGATAGGCTCCCTTCCACAGTCAAAGCGTCCCACCCTCGGCATTCCCATGAGCACCCAACGACCTCCAACGGTCCGCGTCCCGCTGATCGTCTTCGCGGCCGAGCGCAGCCTCCCCGCCGAGCTGTGGCACCGTGAGGGCACGCACGCCACCCTCTGGTGCGCCGAGCAGTTTCCCCCGAACCTGCGCTGCGACGTCATGTTCGAGGGCATCAGCGCGGGCGTGCCGGTGCTGGCGCGGATCGAGGTGAGCGCCCGCTCGGAGCCGGTGTCCCACGGCGACCGCGGCGGTCACCTCCACCTGGTCCAGTTGCACTTCCTGCGCCGGGCGGACGAGCGCACCCTCGATGTGTGGATCCGTGCCGCAGAGGCCGCGCGGGAGCCCCGCA
>JBDRKM010000447.1:0-45958 GCA_043814015.1 Pseudomonadota bacterium | reverse complement strand
ATTGGCGCGCGCGCCTGCGGCGCGTGAACTACTACTCGCGAAAGTCCGCGCCTGGCGCGCGGACTTTCGCGAGTAGTAGTTCAAGGCGACGGAGGCGGATCGAAGAACCTTGTCCCGCTCGGCGCGGAGCTTCATCGAGGCGCAGGGGCCGCCGCGCTTCTACGTCGTCGGCCTGGGGGCGACGGGGGAGGAGACCGTAGGGAGTTGCTCGGTCCGGTGGGTGGGGCCGCAGGGGGTGGGGGAGGCGCTGGTGGGGCGGGCGTAGCCGCCATGGGGATACCCAAGCACGGCGCTCCGTGGTACGAAAGCGAGAACCGGCGCCACGCAACGTTCGTACCACCCACCAGGAGGCAGAGCCGTGGAAGTGATGATCTTCGGAGCCCGCGGAAGCCACTGCTGCAGCGGCAGGGAGTACGTCAAGTACGGCGGCCTCACCTCCTGCGTGGCCATCAAGACAAAGAAGTTCTGGATCGTGTTCGACGCCGGCATGGGCCTGGTGGAGGCCGGCAAGCGCATCGTCGCCGACCCCGATGGCGTGACCGACATCTTCATCTTCCTGTCCCACCTGCACAACGACCACATCGAGGGCATCAACTTCTTCCCGCCGCTGTACATGGGGAACTTCAACATCCACATCAGCGGCTTCGGCGAGTCCTCCGAGGTCCTGCTGGAGCGCATCTCCACCACGTTCTCGCCGCCCTACTTCCCCCTGGCGCTCGGCGAGCTCAAGTCCCAGCTCGAGACCACCGTCATCGGGGAGGATGAGGTCATCGTGTTCGACGACGACGAGGGCACCTGGCGCCTGCGCAACGTCTTCCGCGATCCATTCGTCAAAGGCCACTTCTCGGTGTCCAACTGGTACCACCCCAGCCACCCGCGCGACGGCGTGCTGCTGTTCAAGATGAACTACGGGGGCAAGGTGGTCATCTACGCCACGGACGTGGAGCTGTACGGCGCGGGCCAGGACCGCCGGGTCGAGCGCCTGTGCCAGGGCGCCGAGCTGGTGATCATGGACGCCACCTACACCGACGAGCAGTACTTCGACCCCGCCTACGTGGTGCAGGGCTACGGCCACTCCTTCCACAGCGCCGTGATCGGCATGGCCCAGCGTTCGAACGTCAAGCGCCTGCGCTTCTTCCACCACGATCCAAGCTCCACCGACGAGCAGCTCGATCAGGTGGACGCCCACCTCAAGGCCCTCCACCCGGAGTGGGGCGTGGCCTTCGGGGGAGAGACGATCGATATCTGAGCGCTACCGCTCCACGATCATGCTGACGCCCATGCCGCCACCCACGCAGAGGGTGGCCAGGCCGCGGCGCACGTCACGCCTGATCATCTCATAGACCAGCGTGGTCAGGATGCGGGCGCCCGAGGCCCCGATGGGGTGCCCCAGCGCGATGGCGCCGCCGTTGACGTTGGTGATGTCCAGCGGCAGCTCCAGATCCCTGGCCACGGCCAGGGACTGGGCCGCGAAGGCCTCGTTGGCCTCGATGAGATCCAGGTCTCCCAGCCCCAGCCCGGCCCTGGCCAGGGCTTTGCGGGTGGCGGGCACCGGCCCGATGCCCATGATGCTGGGCTCGACGCCGGCCGTGGCGTAGGCGCGGATCGTGACCAGGGGGCGCAGCCCGAGCGAGGCGGCCTTGGCGGCGGACATGACCACCGCGGCGGCGGCGCCGTCGTTGATGCCCGAGGCGTTGCCGGCCGTGACGGAGCCGTCCTTCTTGAAGGCCGGGCGCAGCTTGGCCAGGCTCTCCAGGGTGGCGCCGAAGCGGGGGTGCTCGTCGGTGTCGAACAGGGAGGTCTTGCCGCGGCCCGCCGGGACCTCCACCGGCACGATCTCGTCCTGGAAGCGGCCGGCCTTGATGGCGGCCTCGGCGCGCTGCTGGGAGACCAGCGCGAAGGTGTCCTGGTCCTCACGGCTGATGTTGTACTTCGCGGCCAGGTTCTCGGCCGTGATGCCCATGTGGTGGTCGTTGAAGGCCTCCCACAGGCCATCCTGGATCATGAGATCCTTGACGTCCGCGTCGCCCATGCGCGCGCCCCAGCGGGCCTTGGGCATGGCGTAGGGGGCGGCGCTCATGTTCTCGGTGCCGCCGGCCACGATGATGTCGGCCTCGCCGGCCTTGATGAGGCTGGCGGCCAGGCCGATGGTGCGCAGGCCGGAGCCGCAGACCTGGTTGAAGGTGAAGGCCGTGCTGGAGACGGGCAGGCCCGCGGCGATGGCCGCCTGGCGCGCCACGTTCTGGCCGAGGCCGGCCTGCGGCACGCAGCCGAGCATGACCTCATCCACCTGGCCGGGCTCGATCCCGGAGCGCTGGATGGCCTCGCGGATGACGAGGGCACCGAGATCCTTGGCGGACACACCCTTGAGGCTGCCGCCGTAGGCGCCGACGGGAGTGCGGACGATGCTGGTGATGACGATATCCATGGTGATCTCCGTGTTTCCTGGTGGCTAGAGGCGCTCGATGACGAGGCTGACGGCCTCGCCGCCGCCGAGGCAGAGGGTGGCCATGCCGAGGTGCTTGTCGTGCTGGCGCAGGGCCGAGAGCAGGGTGACCAGCACCCGCGCGCCCGATGCGCCGATGGGGTGGCCCAGGGCGACCGCGCCGCCGTGGACGTTGACGCGCGCAGGATCGATGCCCAGCGTGCGCTCGATGGCCACGGAGGAGACCGCGAAGGCCTCGTTGATCTCGTGGAGATCGATGTCGGCCAAGGCCAACCCGCCCTTCCTGAGGACCTTCGGGATGGACTGGATCGGCGCCACGAGCACGTCCTCCAGAGGCACGCCGGCCGCGCCCTGAGCACCGACGCGGGCGATGGGGGTGAGCCCGTGGGCCCGGGCGACCTCCTCGGCCATGACCAGCACCGCGGCGGCGCCATCCGAGATCTTTGAGGCGTTGCCGGCGGTGATGACGCCATCCTTCTTGAAGGCGGGGCGCAGCTTGGCCAGCACATCGAGCGGGGTGGGCTTGGGGGTCTCGTCCTCGCCGAAGATCGTGGGGCCCTTGCGGCCGGGGATGGTGACCGCGACGATCTCGTCCACGAAGCGCCCCGCGGCCTTGGCGGCCAGGGCCTTCTCGTAGGAGTGGGCGGCGAAGGAATCCATGTCGGCGCGGGAGACGCCGAACTTCTCGGCCACGATCTCGGCGGTCATGCCCATGTGGAAGTCGTTGACCTTGTCCCAGAGGCCATCGTGGACCATGGCGTCCACGACCTTGGTGTCGCCCATGCGCGCGCCGCCGCGGGCCGAGAACATCATGTAGGGGCAGAGGTTCATGTTCTCCATGCCGCCGGCCGCCACCACATCTGCGTCTCCGGCCGCGATGGCCTGGGCGGCCAGCATGACCGCCTTGAGCCCGGAGCCGCAGACCTTGTTGACCGTGAAGGCCCCGCCCACCTGGGGCAGCCCAGCCTTGATCATGGCCTGGCGCGCGGGGTTCTGGCCGAGGCCGTGGGGCAGCACGTTGCCCATGATGACCTCATCCACCAACCCGGTCTCCACGCCCGCGCGTCGGACCACCTCGGCCAGCACGAGGCCGCCGAGCACATCCGCTGGGGTGGAGGAGAGGGTGCCACCGAAGTCGCCGATGGGGGTCCGTGCGGCGCTGACGATCACGACGTTGCGCATGGGAGGGTTCCTTTCGCGAGAGGGCCGGGAGGGGTTCCGGGGGCCGTCAGTCTATCGCGCGGAGGGCAGCGGGGCGACCGGGGGCCCTTGACAGCGCCCGGGCTCCGGGAGAGAGAAGACCGCGCCCGCCGCGCGGGTGTGCGGTCCAACCCGGGGTCGTCTCCGTCCATGCCCTCCCGTCCCGATGGGCTCGTCCAGGATGTGCTCGGCCTGCTGGCCGAGGCCGAGATGCAGGCCTTCGCCTTCAAGCGCGCCACCGGCATCGATTGTCCGAGCGGCTGCGGCGACTGCTGCCGCGACCACCACCCCGAGGACTCGGTCCTCGCCGCCCTCCCCGCGGCCCGCTGGGCCCTGGAGCGGGGCTGGGAAGAGCAGCTCGTCATCGCCGCCCGCGAGGCCTCCGACGGCCCTTGCGTCTTCTACGACGGCGAGCGCGGCGGCCACTGCGCGGTCTACCCCCTGCGCCCCCTCATCTGCCGCCTGTTCGGCTACGCCGCCGGGCGCGACAAGCACGGCCAGATCGCGTATCGCCCCTGCCGCCGCATGGTGGGCACCGCCCACGCCGGCCCCCTGCCCCCGGTCTACGTGGACCTGGCCCAGCGCCTGGAGCAGCGCCACCCGCCGCTCGGCAACCGTCACCTGCCCTTGAACCAGGCCTTCCTGGAGGCTGCCGCGTGGCTGTCCCTGCGCCTGCCGCGGCCCAGGGCGCCGCGCGGCAGGGCGGCCTAGCTGAAGAACCCGATCGCCATGACCACCCCGCCGATGGCCAGGAACAGCGGTGTGAGGATCACCACCAGCCTCAGGCGGTTCCTGAAGTCGTGCTCGATCCAGCCGCCCAGGGGGTTCCCCGGATCGTAGATCACGGTGACGGGCTCGCCCTCGTAGACCACCCAGTCCTTGTTGGTGGTGCGCGACTCGAGCATCACGGTCTCGCCGAGCTCGTCCTGCAGCTCCACCTGCAGGCGGACCTGGCGCCCGCTGTCCGAGCCCCGGGAGATGGCCGCGTGGGCCACGCGCTGCTCCACCCTGCCCCGATGCTTGAGCGAGAAGAAGGACGCCAGGTTCCACAGCGCGACGAGCGGCAGCAGCCCACCGAACGCCAGGAAGAGCCCACCGATGAAGTAGAACTTGTTCATGGCGGACCGGAGGGTAACCCGCTCAGGGGACCGCCGCCGGATACCCCCCCTCCGGGTCCCGCAGCCGCCTCCACAGCACGTACTCCCCGGCGCGATCCTGGAACTCCCAGGCGTCGTCGAGGCGCGCCAGCAGGGGATCGTCCTGCGGCACCAGCACGGTGTCCACGAAGTCGAGCGTGAGGGGCCAGGGGCCGGGCCAGCCCGCCGGAGCGCCACCGTCGTTGTAGAGGTGGGCGGAGACCCACAGCACCCGGCGCCCCGCGAGATCCGCCACCAGGCGGTAGTCGGTGACCACCCGCGCCTCGGGCGGCACCTCCGCCAGCAGCAGATCCAGCGCCTTCGTCTCCACCGCGGCGGCCAGCTCGGCGTTGCGCTGCCAGAGGGCGCCGTCGAGCCGCTCGCGCTCGTGGTGGAAAGCCAGGGCGTTGCCCAGCACCATGCCCACGATGGCCAGGGCCAGGGTCTCGCGGCGTCGCTCCAGGCGGGCGCGCTCCACGAGCCAGGCCCAGCCCATCACCCCGCCGGCGGCCATGAAGGGCAGCAGGGCGTGGCGCAGGTAGGGGTAGGTGCCGGTGAAGGCGTGCCACTCCCGGTGGGTGTCGAGCATCAGGAAGCCCACCTGCGGGGCGAGCATGAGCAGCATGGCCGGGGAGAGCAGTTGGGGGCCGAAGCCGGAGGCCAGCAGCAGGCCCAGGTGGCGCAGCCGATCGGCGGTGGCCTGGGCCGGGACCGGGTCGCCCTGGCCGAGCCCCTGCAGGAAGGCCACCGGGTTGAAGTGGTAGAAGAAGCTGCCCTTGAACGCCAGCAGGAAGACCAGCCAGCCCAGGCCGAGGCCGAGCAGGATCAGCGCGTCGGAGCGCCGCCGCCTGCCGAAGGGGACCACGAGCAGCACCAGGGCCATCAGCGGCAACAGGTAGCCCGACTCCTCGCGCGCCGAGGCCACCAGCAGGGCGCCCGCCACCAGCATGGCCCGGCTCGGCCTGGCGGCGCCCCGCAGCAGCAGCAGGAAGCCCGGGATGAAGAAGACCACGGGCCTGAAGTCCGCCAGGGCGGCGGTCTGGACGGGCAGCCAGCAGAGGAAGGCGACGGCGGCGGCCAGCCCGAACCAGTCCGAGCCGCTGCGGTCCCGGGCCAGGCCCGCGAGGGGCACGGCCGCGAAGCAGACGGCGGCCACGTTGAACAGCAGCAGGGTGGAGGGCTCGGGGCGCAGCATCCACAGGGGCAACAGCGCGGCGAAGACCGGGTGGAAGTGGACCATCTCGAAGAAGCCCAGGGGCTCCAGCAGCAGCGGCGAGGTCCAGGCGCGGCCCTGCGCCGCGTTGAACAGGATCTGGTCGAAGAAGGCCAGGTCGTGGGCCCACTGCGCGTTGTGGGCCGCGAAGGCCGCCAGGGCGCGCTTGCCCAGCGCGACCGTGGCCAGGGCAGCCAGCAGCCAGGGGGCGTGGTGGAGGAGCTTCTCACGCATCGGGGCTCCGTATCCCGGAGGCCAGGGCCAGCAGGGGTACCAGACACCCGCCCTCGCCAGAGGTGCCCCACCACCGCAGAGCTTCCGCCGCCGGAGAAGGACCTTGAAGTAACCATTTCCGCCGGAGAAGGCCTGCTTTGTCACCACCTGGCCGCGGCGGGCGGTCCGGCCGACAGCGGCCCCGGCGTCCACCCCGCGATCATCGGCGTTGCTCGGTTGGCACCCCATCCACGCTGCGCCGGGGTGGTCACCTGAGGCCCTCTCTCCGGCGGAATTGGTGCGTTCGGGCCCGTTCTCCGGCAGAATGACGGGCCGGAAAAGGCACCCCGGGGATTCGAAAAATCTATTGTCCTAGTGCCTGACACCGCTCCTTAGTGCCTGACACCGCTCCTGACACCGCTCGGCACCGCTCCCCGCTCCTCGAGGTGGCGGCCCAGTGAAAGAAACCCGGCGTCCCGCGCGTAGGGGCTGTGCTCTCCGCGGGTGTTGCCCCGCCTCCGCGGAGGCGCTAGGGTCCACGTCCACCGACCAGGGCTCGATCCCGCCAGTCTTCGCCATCTCTGGAGCACGTGATGGGTTTCTTCGATCGCATCGCCAACCTGTGGAAAGGTTTCCTGAGCCTCTGGGTGTCCGATATGGAGACCCGCAACCCCGAGGCGGTCTACGAGTCCGCCATCGAAGAGCGCGTCAAGAAGCACCGCGAGCTCAAGAAGGCGGTCAGCGGCATCGTCTACCTGCGCAACAAGATCTCCACCGAGCTCGAGCAGAAGGAGCGCGAGCTGAAGGAGGTCAACATCCAGATCCCGGTGGCCGTGGAGGAGGGCGACGACGAATCCGCGCTGATCCTCATCGAGAAGCGCGACGAGCTGACCTCCGGTATCGAGCACCTGCGCGCGGAACTCGAGAAGATCGCGGCCCAGGCGGAAGAGGCCAAGTCCGGCCTCATCTCCTTCCAGGGCGAGATCGAGAAGCTCAAGCGCGAGAAGGAGGCCATGCTCGCCAAGCGGGCCAACGCCGAGGCACGCATCCAGATCCAGGAGTCGCTCGACGGCCTCTCCACGGATGCCGACATCAAGGCGCTGGACAACGTCCGCGAGCACATCGGCAAGCTGCAGGCCCAGGCCGATGTGGGCGGCGAGATCAAGAGTGATTCGCTGGACGCCCGCCTCGCCCGCATCAAGGCCAAGGCCGGCAACGCCGCGGCCCGCTCCCAGCTCGAGGAGTTCAAGAAGCAGTCGGCCGCCCGCAAGGCCAGCCAGGCCCAGGCCGCTGGCGGCGGCGCGGCAGCCGCGGCCTCTATCGAGCCGAAGAAGACGATGTAGCTCGCTTGTCGAGCAGCTTCGCGCCCACGAGGTAGATCAGCAACCCGGGCAGCGCCCCGATCCCCAGGGTCAGCGCGATCTCCAGGTTCCAGATGCTGTCGCGCAGCGAGCACCAGCCCGCGGTGGCCAGGAAGCCACCGGGCCCCGCCACCAGCCCCGCGAAGGCCCCCAGCCAGCGGTGACGTCTCCAGGCCAGGATCAGCCCGGAGGCGCCGCCCCCCACCAGCGCCACCCCCAGCAGCGCCACGGTGAGCCCGACGGTCTCCACCGGGAACAGGAACCCCGACACCAAGAGGCCAGGGATGGCGATGGTCAGGGTGGCGAGGGCGACGCCGATCTTCTGGTGGCCTTCGAGCTGGGATTTCACGGCGCCTCCCGCGCGGGACCTCCGGTGCGTATCACCAGCAGCAGCAGCGCGGCGACCCCCGCCAGGGCTGCGCCCGTGCCGAAGGCCACCCCCGCTCCGAACAGCTTCCAAAGCAGCCCGAAGATCAGGCTGGCCGGCAGCGCGGCGAGCCCCACCGCCCCGTTGTAGTAGCCAAACGCCGTGCCGCGCAGGCCCGCGGGCACCAGGTCGGCGACCCAGGCCTTCTCCACCGGCTCGGTGAGGCCGAAGTACAGGCCATAGAGCAGGAAGACCACCACGGCGGCCGGGGCGGAGTCCACCCAGGCGAATGCCAGGTACACCGCCGCATACACCCCCCAGCCGGCGATGATCATGCCGCGCCGGCCCACCCGATCCGAGAGGCGCCCGCCGACGTAGGTGGCGAAGAGCTTGACCACGTGGTGCGCGGACCACAGCAGGGCCACCCAGGAGAGGGCCCCCCGCACCTCGCCCTGCCCCAGCAGGTCGCCCAGGCGCAGCAGCAGGAAGGCGTCGGTGGAGTTGCCCAGGGTGAAGAGGACCACCACCAGGAGCACGCGCTTGAAGCCGGGACCCAGCTCGGCCCAGTGCCCCAGCAGGGCCCCACGCGCCCGGGGCGGGGCCGCCGGCGCGTCGTGCACGCCGAAGAGGATCAGCCCCACCACCACCAGGGAGGGCACCAGGGCCAGCAGGAACACGCTCCGCAGCTCCAGCCCCAGCGCCATCAGCCCGGCGGCCACCAGCGGCCCCAGCACGGCGCCAGCGTGGTCCAGGGCGCGGTTGAAGCCGTAGGCACGCCCGCGGATGGCCGGGTCCACCGCGTCGGCGATGAGGGCGTCCCGCGGCGAGGTCCTCAGTCCCTTGCCCACGCGGTCGCCAAAGCGCAGCAGCAGCACCACGGGCCAGGCGCCCGCCAGCCCGATCAGCGGCCGGACCAACCCCGAGAGCCCGTAGCCTCCCAGCACGAAGGGCTTGCGCCGCCCGATCCGGTCCGTCCACAGGCCCGAGACCAGCTTGAGGATGGCCGCGGTGGACTCGGCCACCCCCTCGATCACCCCCAGCTCCATGGCCCCGGCCGCCAGCACGGTGGCCAGGAAGGCCGGCAGGAGCGGGTAGACCATCTCACTGGAGAGGTCGGTGAAGAGGCTCACCAGCCCCAGCGCGATGACGGTGCGCGGCAGCGCGGCGCGGACGCTCAAGGCGTGGCGCCACCCGAGCGGGGCGCCACCTTCTTCCCACGCGGGTGGGCCTCGTCCATCAGGTGCTGGGGCAGGCGGTAGGTCGGCCCACGGGGCAGGATGGAGCGCAGGGCCAGCAGGGGGGACCGCAGCAGGGTGCGGCCGAGCCAACCCGCCAGGCCACAGGCGATGTCACCGCTGAGGATCACCCCCGCGGTGGTCATGCCGGCCGAGATGGACACGCCGTGGGCCACCACGTCCTCGCCCGTGAGGTACAGACCGGGGATGCCCGAGCGGGGCAGGATGTCCTCGTCGATGAGCTTGTAGCTGTCCAGGCCGTAGATCGAGCCCGACCGGTGGTGGATGCGGTCCACCATCTCCAGCGGGCTGGTCATCCACTGGCAGGCCACGTGCCCGCGCAGGGCCGGGAACTTGTCGAGGAAGTACTCGAGCATCGTGTCCTCGATGCGCTTGATGACCGCGAGGTAGGCGGGATCGGTGGCGCTCTTCCAGTGGCGGAAGAAGCGGAAGTCCGACATGACCACGATCTCGGCGGTCTGCTGCGGCGCGGAGGGGCGCTGTCGCATGTAGAACATGGGGAACATGACCAGCACGTCGTCGGGCACCCAGTCGGGGGTGGTCGGATCGATGTCCATGTCCCAGGGCCAGGAGTCCTTCCCGGTCTCCGGATCCACCCTCTTCTCCATCCAGCGGAAGGTGGTGGAGAAACCGATGATCTTCTCCAACTTCTCTACGGTGATGTGCTCGTCGAAGCCCAGCCGCAGCATCAGGTTGGTGGGGATGTCCACGTGCCGCTTGACCGCCTCGCGCAGGTGGCACGGGAAGCGCTCGGCCGGGATGAGCTTGCCCACGGTCTGGGGCAGCCCGATGGAGCTGACCACCACGGGCGCCCGGATGACGTCGCCGTTGGCGCAGCGCACGCCGACCGCGCGCTTCCGCCAGCCACCCTCGATCAGCACCTCCACCACATCGCCCCGGGGCCCCTTCCGGAGCTCCCCACCGTGCTTCTCGATCATGCCCACGAAGCCGTCGATCACCGCGCCCGAGCCGCCCAGGGGGGCCGAGACGCCGTGCATCTGCAGGTTCATCCCGATGGTCCAGAACATGAAGTTGGTCTCGAGGGGGAACCCGAGGAAGTTCCAGTAGGAGGTCATGATCAGCTTGAGGGTCTCGTCGTGCTCCCCGCCCTGGAAGGTCTCGTCCAGCACCTCGCCCATGGTCTTGTCCATCAGCCCCTTGAGCGGCCAGGTGAACCACGGGAAGGCCAGCCGCGACAGCGGCCACGGCAGGACCTTGGGCAGCAGCAGGGTGATGATGTTGTCGTTGATGGTGTCGAGGTGCTTCCAGAAGCGATCGATGTTGTCGAGGTCGCGCTGACTCGATCCGACCAGCGTCCGGAGCTCCTCCCGCATGACACCACGATCGCTCATGAGCTTGAACGTGAAACCCGGCCTGATGTCGGGCAGGTGCAGGATCTGGTACGTGTGCTCGTCCGGGGTGTCCTCCGCCCCCCCCAGCCGCGCCAGCGCCACGGGCGGATCGGTGAGCAGGGGCCACCAGTCGATCTCGTTGAAGTTGAAGAAGCCGATGTTCGTGCTCATGGGCGCGACGTACTGGATCCCCATGTTCCAGGACCAGGTCCCCGCGGGCGCTGGGCCGCCTCCGGGGACATCGTCGATGGCCTGCAGGCAGCCACCCGGGTTGTCCTGCTTCTCCAGCACGACCACCCTCTTGCCGCCCGCCAGGGCGAGCACGGCTGCGCAGGACAGCCCCCCGATCCCCGAGCCGATGACGATCGCGTCGAAGATGTTCTCTGATCCTGACATCGCTTTCCTCCTCCACCGGGTCCGTCGCCTTGGTAGACTGTCGAGGCCGGGCGACAAGCCTCGGCTCGTGAAGAGGATACCTCATGGATCAGCAGGCCGAGCGGCGCCAGGCCACCGTGCTCTTCGCCGAAGTGTCGGGCTTCGACGCGCTCGCCGAGCGCATGCCGGCCGAAGAACTGACCGAGATCATGAACGCCTGCTTCGAGCGCATGGGCGCGGTGATCACCGCCTACGAAGGCCGCATCGACAAGTTCATCGGCGAGACGGTGATGGCGGTTTTCGGCGCGCCCGTGGCCGTGGAGGGCGCCCCGGCTCGCGCGCTCAGGGCCACGCTGGTCATGCGGGAGACGGTGCAGGTCTTCTGCAGGGAACGCGACCTGGCGGTGCCCCTGCGGTTGCGCGCCGGAGTGAACACGGGCACGGTGCTGGCGGGCGCGGTCGGGACCCGCGAGCAGCGCCAGTACACGGTGATGGGCGACACGGTGAACCTGGCCTCCCGCCTGCAGGGCCTGGCGGAGCTGGACCGCATCCTGGTGGGGCCGGGCACGCATCGCGCCACGGTGGACGACTTCGCCTACCGCAGGGTCGGGCCGGTGGACGTCAAGGGGAAGGCGCACCCGGTCCTGATCCATGAGCTGCTCTCGGAGCGCACCGGCGCGGGGACGCGACGAGCCGAGCGGGGTCGCAGTCGGATGGTCGGCCGCGGGCGGGAGCTCTCCCACCTGGCCCAGGCGGTGCGCGACCTGCGCGAGGGCCAGGGCGGCCTGGTGCTGGTCTCGGGCGAGGCCGGCATCGGCAAGTCCCGGCTGCTGGCCGAGCTGCAGCAGCTCCCCATCTGCGCTGAGGTCACCGTCCTGGAGGGGCGCGGGCTGTCCATGGGCCGCAACCTCTCCTTCCACCCCTTCGTCGATCTGTTCCGCAACTGGGCCCGCCTCACGGACCAGGACCGCGACGATCTCGCCGTCCGCAAGCTGAGCCGCCTGCTGGGAGGCATCGATCCCGACTCCCGCGCCGAGGTGCTGCCCTTCATCCTCACCCTGATGGGCCTCCCCGTGCCCGAGGAGCACGCCGAGCGCATGGCCGAGATCGAGGCCGAAGGCCTCGAACGCAAGGTCCAGCGCACCGTCGGCGGCCTGCTGGCGCGCGCCTCCGCGGCGCGCCCCTTGCTGCTGTGCTTCGAGGATCTGCACTGGGCCGACGCCAGCACCCTGGAGCTGCTCGGCAGCCTCGCGCCCATCACGGAGCGGCACCCGATCCTGCTGATGCTGGTCTTCCGCCCCGGCTACGACGACGTGCTGGCGCCGCTGTACCAGGCCATCGAGAGCGACCGCGAGCTCAACCACAGCATCGTCTCCCTGCAGCCGCTGGACGCCACGGGCAGCCAGCAGCTCATGGACGGTCTGCTGCCCGTGGAGGGGCTACCCGCCGCCCTCCGGGCCAGCATCCTGGAGCGCTCCGGCGGCAACCCCTACTTCATCGAGGAGGTGCTCCGGGGCCTGGTGGACCAGGGCGCCGTGGAGCAGCGGCCCTCTGGCTGGGTGGTGACCGACCGCATCGCCGACATCGAGATCCCCATGAGCATCTCTGATGTCATCATGGCGCGCATCGATCGCCTCGAACCGTCGGCGCGCGAGGTCCTGCGCACCGCCTCGGTGCTGGGGCGGGCGTTCTTCTACCGGGTCCTGGCCGATCTGCTGCCCAGCTCCGGCGGCCTGGCCGAGCACCTCGAGGTGCTGGTGGACAGCCAGATCCTGCGCCATCGTACCCGCCAGGAGGAGCTGGAGTACCTCTTCAAGCACGCGCTGGCCCAGGAGGTGGCCTACTCCTCCCTGCTCCTGCCCGAGCGCCGCGAGCTGCACCTGCGGGCCGCCCACGCCATCGAGAGCACCTTCGCCCACCGCCTGTCGGACTTCTACGGCATGCTCGCCTGGCACTACTCCTGCGCAGAAGAGCTGGATCAGGCCGAGGAGTACATGCTCAAGGCCGGGCAGGAGGCCACCCGCGCCTCCGCCTCCAGCGAGGCGCTGCACTACTACCAGCGCGCCCTCGAGCTGTACTCGCGCCACGACCGCGCCAACCGCGACCCGGCGCGCCTGGTGCGCATCGAGGAGAGCCTCGGTCGCACCCTGGTGGCGCGCGGCCACATGGAGGAGGCGCTCGGCTACCTGGGCCGCGCCCTGGCCCACCTGGGGGTCCCCCGCCCCCGCACCCGCCTCGGTGCGCTCCTCAAGCTCGCGGCCGATCTCGGCGCGGTGACCTGGCGGCTCTACGTGCCGCGGCTGGCCTGGTCGGTCACCCCGAGCCCCCACGAGGACCGCATCGCGGAGCTGTTCTTCGTGCGGGGGGCGGCGCTGGGCGCGGTGGATCCCATCCGCTTCTTCTCCGAGTCCATCGAGGGCACCCGCCGCATCCTGCGCTGCGGCTGGGAGCGCGTGGCCATGGGGGCCGAGACCCTCTCCACCTCCTCCATCGCCTTCTCCTGGACCGGCATCTCCACCGCCCTCAGCGCCCGCATCCTGGCCCAGGTCCAGCCCGCCAGGCTCAACCAGAAGCAGTCGCTGTACTACCGCTTCGGCGACCTCTGCCACCGCCTGGTGACCGGCGCCTGGGATCTCCCCTACGACGATGAGTTGATCGAGTACGGCGTGCAGGTGGGCGCCCTGTTCGCGGCGGCCGGATGCGCCGTGACCTGGGGCCTGTTCCTCATCGAGCGCGGCGAGTTCGCCGTGGTGGGCCGCATCATCGACACCCTCACCCGGCTGGCCGACGAGTACAACGACAAGAACGCCCTGTCCTTCGCCGTGAAGCTCCGCAGCCAGTTGGCGTGCAAGCGGCGCGACCTGATCGAGGTCGAGCACATCGAGGAGGGCCTGGAGGCCAACCTGCTGGTGGGCCAGGACGCGCGCAGCGTCCCCCCCCTGGCCTGGCGCGCCCTCGCGCGGGTCGTCGGCGGCCGGCTGGACGAGGCCGAGGTGGACCTGCGGCGGGCCGAGGCCCTCGCGGCCAGCGGCGACGTCACCCCCCACGACGCGGCCCCCCTGCACGAAGCCCGCCTCGCCCTGGCCCTGGCGCGCTGGGAGCAGGCCCGTCGCGGCGGCTCCACCGAGCTGGCCGGTGCCCGCGCCACCCTGCGCAGCGCCGCGCGCCAGGCAGAGCGCAACGCCCGCAAGGTCCCCGCCGAGCGCGTGGCCATCCTGCGCCTCCTGGGGAGCCTGGCCTGGCTCGAGGGCGACCACGCCGCCGCGCTGCGGCGTTGGCGGCAGGCCATCGCCGCCGGTGAGGCGCTGGGCGCGCGCCCCGAGCTGGCCCTGACCTGGGTCGAGGTGGCCGAGCGCCTCGAGCAGGCCACCGCCCCAGCCGCCCCGAAGCGCTTCGACACCCGTGATGCTCGCGCCTGCCGCGCCGAAGCCGAGAGGATTCAGGAGGATCTGGGGGAGATCATGTAGCGGGCCCCGGGCTGCGACCATCTGTTGCATTCCGGGCCCATTCGCGACCTGCGAGATAGTCCCCCGCCCTCTCTTCCCTCACGCGGGAGCCGCCGTTGCGACACCTGTGGAGCCGCACCCTCACCTGGTGGGACGCCATGAGCCCGCACCAACGCCGCACGGTCAACGCCCTCGCGTTGTGCGTGGTCGCCTACATCGCGCACTATCTGGTCTTCACCGTGTCCCAGCCGTTCTACATCGAGGACGCCGGGATCACCTTCGCCTACGCGCGCAACCTGGCCGAGGGGCACGGGCTGGTCACCTACATCGGGGGCGAGCGGGTCGAGGGCTACTCCAACCCCTTGTGGACCTTCCTCATCGCGCTGTTCCACCTGGTCAAGATCTCGCCATGGGTGTCCTCCAAGCTGCTGGGCGCCCTGTTCGGCGCGGCCACCCTCCCGCTGGTCTGGGCCATCACGCGCCGGGCCCGCGGCGGTCAGGACGATCTCATCAACGTGGTCCCGCCCTTCCTGCTGGCGGCCTCCACCCAGTTCGTCCTGTGGAACTCCTCCGGCCTGGAGAACTCGCTCTTCTGCCTGCTGCTGGCGGCGGGCATGTTCCTCACGGTCCGCGAGGGCGAAGACGGCGGCCGGCCCTGGTCGGCCCTGGCCTGGTTCGGGCTGGCCATCACCCGCCCCGAGGGCCCGATGTACGCGGCCCTGGCCTTCGCGGCCCTGGTGGTGTTCCACGCGCACCGAGCGCTGAGCGGGGGCGATGGCAGCCTCGGGCGCCGGCTGCTGCGCGGCTTCTTGCTGCCCACCGTCGCATGGATCGCGGCGTTCGGGATCCCCTTCGCCCTGTACCACTGGTGGCGCTACTCCTACTTTGCCTGGCCCTACCCCGAGACCTACTACGCCAAGCTCGGCGAAGACAACCGTTTCAAGCCCTTCTCCTGGGACGTGCGCGGCTGGTCGTACCTCCGCAAGTACATGCACACCTACTGGATCGCCTGGGTCAGCCCCCTGTTCTTCTTCGCCACCGCCGGCCTGAAGAAGAAGCGCGGGCTCATCGGCCTGATCCTGCTGGCCCTCTTCGGGCTGGTGGTGCTGTGGGACGGCAAGGGCTGGTTCTTCGACACCTGGGAGCAGTGGGCGCCGGCGCGCCGCAAGTGGATGTACGTGCGCTGCTGGAGCATCTACGGCGGCGTCGCCGTGCTCGCGCTGCTCACCCTGGGCCGCAGCGGCTGGAAGGCTCTCTCCCTGACCTGGGCCACCTTCTGCGCCGCGGTCTTCTTCACGCTCTACACCGGCGGCGACTGGATGGACGCCTTCCGGTTCGCCAACCTGTGGGCGGTGCCCCAGTTCATCCTGCTGGGCCTCGGGCTCGGCGCCCTGGTGGACCGTCTGCCCGGGCTGACCTGGCGCCCCTGCCGCTGCAGCCCAATCCTGCGCACCATCGCCGTGGCCGCGGCTGCGCTGGCCATGGCCGCGCCCAACATCATGGGCAGCTACGAGTTCGTGCTCAACCCCGAGACCGGCGTGCGCGACGTCAACCGCCGGGTTCAGTACATGACCTGGGTCCAGGAGCGGCTGCACATCGACCACGTCACCCTGCTGGACGTGGACATGGGCGCCCACATGTGGTTCTCGGGCTGGCGCATCATGGACGTGGCCGGCCTGGTGGATATCCGCATGGGGCACCACCGCTACGAGAAGGACTTCCTGCGGGAGTACATCTTCGAGGAGCTGCAGCCCACCTACATCCACTCCCACGGGGGCTGGTCCCGCAAGACCAAGATCAACAACTTCCCCGAGTTCAAGCGGGCGTACACCGAGATCCCCGGCTACCCCGCCGGCCGGCGCGCCTTCCACATGGGCAACCACGTGGCCCGCAAGTACATGGCCATCCAGGAGTACCCGGGGCCCGAGGGACGCGAGGCGGCCTTCGACGGCGGCGTCAGCCTGGCGGGCTGGGACCTCCCCTCCCCCGAAGTGCCCGTGGAGGGCAAGTTCTTCCTGCGCACCTGGTGGCGGGCGCCCGGCCGCGAGGCCGGCTTCCGCATCCTGGTGTTCGTGAAGGACGCCGAGGGTCACATCGCGGTGCAGGAGCAGGGCCCGGCCTACGACTTCCTGCAGCCCAAGTCCTGGCACGACGACGACCTCCTCCTCGGCCACTACGACGTGGCCCTGCCCGAGGGCCTGCCCCAGGGCGACTACCAGATCGGCCTCGTGGTGCTGGACGAGGAGGACGGCACCGTGCTGGCCTGGCAGCGTGACGGCGCCGCCGCCGCCGGCCCCAACGACCCGGGCTTCGATCCCGGCGCCCCCGCTCCCGAGGCCGGCCCCACCCCCCTCTACATGCGCGGGGAGCTGCTCCTCTCCGAGCCCCTGCACGTGGTCCCCCGCAAGGCTGCCCAGGAGCAGGCCGAGGAGGATGTGGACCGCGCCCTGCACCTGGCCGCCACCGGGGCCTGCGAGGAGGCCTGGGAGGCCTGGCTGGACGCCACCCGCCACCTCATCCGCAACACCCGCTGGCAGCACGAGAACGTGGGGCAGGTGAACGAGGTCGTGGCCCGCTGCCACGTGGACCGCGCCGTCGTCATCGAAGATGCGGTAGCGCGCGCCACCGCCCTGGAGCAGGCCGCCGTCTACGCCCCGGAGCTGCCCGCCCTGGTGGCCGCCGCCCGGCCGCTGGCGGCCAAGCTCATGGAGCAGGGCGAGCGCCAGTACGCCAAGCAGGAGTGGGAGGGCTGCTACACCAGCTTCGACAAGGCCGCGCGCATCGACCCACGCCAGTCCTTCGCCCGCCGCAAGGCCGAGGAATGCCGCGACTGGAAGCTGGACATCCCGGGGGTCGATCGGCCTGTGGAGAACAAGCCCAAGGCCCGCCCCGCGAAGAAGGACCGCAAGCCGGCCCCCCGCAAGGCCAGGACCGCCGAGGAGGGTCCTCCCGATGAAGGGCAGCCCGAGGTGGACGGCCCCGACGCAGCCCCCCCGGATGCAGAGCCCCCCACCCCCGCCCTGCCGGAACGCAAGCTGCAGCTCGACCCCGCGCACGGGCCCGGTCACCGCCTGCGCCCCTTCGGCACCCCCGAGCCCATCGACGGGGTCCCACGGGCCGAAGAGCAGGGCGACGACGAGGGAGCGGCGGTGCTGCCGGAGGACTAGTGCACGCGCCCGGAAGTCCTTGACCACCCCTCCGAGGACCGTCGGCGCGTGCACCGGCGGCCGCGGCTGCGGCCGCCCGCGGGGGAGCGCCCACAGGGCGCGTGGGGGGCGCGGCCCCCCTGAAAAAACGGATAGTGCCGATGCGCCGCGTAGCGGCCGGCGCGTCAGCGCCGCCGGAAGTCCCTGGTCAGGGACTTCCGGGCAGCGGCACTAGTTCGCGCGCAGGCGCTGCCGGAGGTGCGGCACGACCATGTCGTAGGAGGGCTCCAGGGCGTCCTCCACGGACCCGTCGCCGGTGAACACCAGGTAGCGATCGAAGGTGCTCACGAACCAGCGGTCGTGGGAGATGGCGATCACGGTCCCCTCGACGCGCGCGATGGCCTCCTCCATGGCCTCCGCGGCCACCAGGTCGAGGTTGTCGGTGGGCTCGTCGAGGATGAAGAGGTTGGCTCCACGGACCTCGAGGACCAGAAGCTGGAACCGCGCCTGCTGCCCGCCCGAGAGCTCCGAGAATCGCTGCTGCGCTTGCTGGTCGAGCTCATACCTGCGCAACGCCGACATGGCCCGGCCGAGGTCGAGGCCTTCGGCTCCCAGGAGGGTCACCAGGGAGGCTCCAGGATCCGAAGGTGGCCGGTGGATCTGGGAGAAGTAGCCCACCCGGACGCTCGCTCCGAGGCGCACCACGCCGGTGTGCTCCACCTCCTCCCCCATGATGAGCCGCACGAGCGTGCTCTTGCCGGTGCCATTGGAGCCGACGATGCACAGCCGGTCCCCGAAGAAGACCTCGGTGGAGAAGGGCCTGAACAAGCCCGGCACGCCGATCCGGTCGAGCATGAGGACCTTCACTCCTGACCGGGAGCCCTTGAACCGCATGCGGATGTCCTGCTCCTTGGGCACCTCCTCGGAGGGACGGGTCCGGTCGTAGGCCGCCAGCCGCGCCTGAGCCGAGTGATACCGCGCGGAGAACTTGGGGGATCTCCGGGCCCACTCCTGCTTGCGCTCGACGTCGGCCATCAACTGCTCGCGCTTCTGGACCCAGGTCTTGAGGGACTCCGTGATCCGGCTGTGGCGGTCGGTGCGCGCCTGCGCGTAGGTGCTCAGCCGCCCGTCGTGCACCCAGGCCTGCCCGCCCTCCAGCGTGACGACGCGGGTAGCGGTCGCCTGCACGGTGGCGCGATCGTGGCTGACGAGCAACACGGTCTTCTGACTCGTGGCGATCTGCTCTTCCATCCAGCGCTTTCCTTCGACATCCAGGAAATTCCCGGGCTCGTCCAGCAACAGCACCTGCTCCTCGGCGCGGAACAGGGCCTCCAGCACGAGGCGCTTCTGCTCGCCTCCCGACAGCAGGGTGACCTCCTGGTCCTGGATTTCGGCGAAGGGGAGCCCGACGGCCGCGGTGGAGCAGGCGTCCCAGAGCACGTCGAGGCTGTACCCGCCCACCTCCTCCCACCGCGCCAGGGCCAGGCTGTAGGCGTCGAGCTCCGCGGCGCTCCCGTCACCACCGGCCACCCTGGCCTCCGCCCGCTCCAGGCTCCGGGCGGCGGCCTGGATCTGGGGAGTACAGAAGCCGATCATGAGATGGCGGATGTCCATCTGCTCGTCCAACCGACCCACGAACTGGCCCATGTAGAGGAAGGGGGCGCTGACGTGGACGGAGCCGCCCGAGGGGCGCCTGCGCCCCGCCAGGAGGTCCAGGAGGGTGGTCTTTCCGGAGCCGTTCGGCCCGATCAGCGCGACGTGCTGCCCCGGCTTGACGTGGAAGCTCACGTCTCCGAACAGCAGGCGATCGAAGAGGGCGTAGGAGAGGTCCTGTGCTGTGATGGAGCCCATGTTCGTTCCTCGATCCGCGGGACGTCACCCGCTCAGCCAGAGCCGCCGGAGGTCCTCGAAGCCCAGGCCGGTCGCGCCACGGAGGAGCCGCTCTGGCCACCCGTGGGGGTCCTGGGGCAGAGGTGCCGCGAGGTCCGGCACCGCGCCACAGTCCACCATGAGGCGCTGGCTTTCGCCCAGGGCGGGCATCGGTGTGGTGGCCAGGAAGGCGCTGTCGGCGCGGCGGCCGATCATGACCGAAGCGGAGACGTGTATCCCCTCCACCAGGAGGGTCCCGCTGGCCACAGGGATCTGGCGGTAGCGCGCGCAGTAGCTCGCGTAGGTCCTCAGCACCTCCGCCTCGTCTGGCTCCCCGAAGGGGTAGGTCCGCCGGTCGAGGGACGGCGAGAAGGGCGCGAAGAGGCCGTAGAGCCGCTCCACCGCGACGCCCTCCAGGGGGGAGAGCGCCGATCCCCAGTGGGCCTGCAGATCGACCCCCAGGGCCGCTCCAAGGCGCGCTGCGGCGACCTGGATGCGCGGGCCGAGGGCCAGGTAGTCGCACCGGCGCTGCGGCGCGCGCTGGATCTCCTCGGCGATGGGCAGCAGGACGACCGCGGGCCGGCGGAGCGCACCGCCCACCAGCGCCACCGAGAGGACCTCCCAGAGAAAGCTCGCCGGGAGGCGCTCGAAGCGGCCATCAGAGCGGTGGATGCAGGCGCCGCCGCACACGATGCGGGTGGTGGCCGGGGTGAGATCCCCCGAGAACGCGACGGGCAGCGGGGTGAGCCCCGCGAGCGCCTGCCTCCAGGCAGCGGGCGGCGCCGTCAGCCCCAGCGCGGTCCACGCCGCGACGTCGCCCTCGCCCATGGCCTGGGCGAGGCGTGCTCCCTCACCCCAGGGGTGGTCCGCGGCGGGCGACGGAGAGCGCACGCCTCACCCCTGCCTGCGGAGGGCCTCGAGCATCCGTTCGATCCCCACGCCGAAACAGCAGGAGACCCCTCGGAGCCCGCGGGGGGCCAGGAAGTGGTGGCCGTGGACGTTGCCGGAGGCCACGGAGAGCCTCCGGGCGCCTTCACCCGTGCGCCACTCTTCCTTACGGGCCAGCCCCTCGGCGAAGGGATCTCCCGCCAGCTCCCAGCGGCCGCGCAGGTGGCCGGACAGCCAGCTCGTCAGCGCCGCGTGGACGCGCCGGTAGGCCTCCTCGCAGAACGCTGGCTCGCCGACGATGACGGTCTCGGCGACCGTGAAGGCCTCGAGCCGCCCGCGGGGATCCAGGGCGCCCAGGGGCTCGAGCCTGTGCACGACGCCGAACCCGCCGTAGACACGGTTCTCCGCGTCTGGGAGCTCGTCGAACAGCGGGAGGCAGGCGGCGTGGGGCAGGGCTCCACGCCCGTGCTCGGCGCCCACCTGCTGGGGGTGGGCGTGCAGGCCGACGGGCAGGTGGGAGCGCAGGGAGGGGAGCCACACGGGGCAGACCTCCAGCTCACGCCAGAGCCGCTCCATCTCGCCGCGCATGGCCATCATACGCGCCGCGGGGGCTCCCAGGGCCAGCAGCCCACCGCTCTCGCCCGAGGTGAAGTCCATGTCGCTCCTCTCAACCGGCGGTGGCCCGTAACAGCTCACGGGCGCGCTCGATCAGATCGGGATGCTGGCGAGCGAGGTCGTCGGGTACCCCCAGCGCGACCGCATCGCGCCGGACGCGGACCAGCACCCCGGCGGGCAGGTGCGCCCGGAGACGCATGAGCATGGCCACCTCGCCCCGGGCGCCCGGCTGAGGCAGCGGGATCTCGGTCCAGGTCCGCGCGGTGTCGGGTTCGGACACCCGGGCGACCGCCTGGGCGAAGGCCGCGACCGTCTCCAGGTCGTCGAGCCCGATCCGGGCCAGGGGAATCCGGATCTCCAGGGCGACCTCACAGGCCGCGATGAGGTCCAGGAGTGCCAGCGAGTCGATGGCCCCGTTCAAGAGGGCGGTGGCAGGTGAGGCGCGTCCGCCGGGCAGGTGGGCCGCACGGCAGACCTCCAGCCAGCGCATGACCTCGGCCTCCATGGCCACTGGATCGCGGCCGCTCACGGCGCACGCCCGGTGGCCTTCGCCAGGCTGGTGATGACGGAGAGCACCTGCGCGGTGCCCCGTGGACCCACGATGTCCAGGAGCCCCCGCGCGGTGACGGGCCCGCACGCCTCAGCGAGCACCGCGGACACGCCGCCGGCGATGCGGTCACGCAGGGCCTCGGCCTCACTCGGTTCGAGGCGCAGGGCCGCGATGGCCTCCTGGATGTAGCGCACCGCCCAGGCCTCACCTCGGGATCGCGCCTGCTCGACGCGGGCCGGGGAGAGCGTGGGGTGGACCCACCCCACCACCGCGCAGCCGGGCAGGTGGTTCCGCGCGATCTCGGCGTTGAAGTACTGGCTGAGGTTCTGAGGGGGCAGGACGACGAGGGGGACCTCCAGCGCGCTGGTCTCGAGGATGGTGGTGAGCCCCGGAGAGGTGACGAGCAGCTCCGCGCGGGCGATGCGCGCGAGGTAGTCTCGCTGGGTGAGCGTCTCGCAGCGCGCGCCGCTCTGGGCCAGCAGCGCGTCCGCCGCCCCTCCGGGGGACCGCAGGTGGGTGAGCGCGTCCGCCGAGCCCGTGATGGTGATCCCGCCACGCCAGCGGTCCTCCAGGGCAGCCAGCGCGGCAGGGACGACCAGATCGAGGTAGGCGAACCCGCTGCCGTGGGGCGAGTGTACCCCCCCCAGGTTGAGCACGACGCCCTCTCGGTGGCTGCCGGGCGGCGGGAGGACGGCGGGCACGATGGCGCCGACCCAGTGCAGGTTGCGGACGGTCCGGAGGGGACCCCAGGCCGCCTCCGGCAGCGCCGGGCAGAGCTGAGCGCAGTAGGCCGACACGGCCCTGGGGAGGGGGTCCTCCGGGGTCCAGAGGAAAGGCAGGCTGTCCACGTAGACCACGCTCACGCCGACGCGCTCCAGGACCTCGGCCAGATCTGGATCGAGCACCACGACGGCCAGCCCGATGTCATGCCGCTCGGCGAAGGCCTCGAGCACGGCGGGCTCCCTCGACCAGCAGGGCGTCCCGAAGGACGCCTGGCTGAAGACCGTCAGCGGGAAGGGGTCACCGCAGGGGGTCCAGGCGATGTCCGTCGAGGCCTCGATGATGGAGGCGAGCTTGCCAACGGGCCCCATCCCGAAGGGGACGGCTCCGGCGAAGACGTTCATGACTCAGTAGCTCCAGGCGGGAAGCGCTTCGCCAGCCGCGACGGCGTCAGAGTACCCCGCGGCGGTGGCGGAGCAGCCGGTGCAAGACCGTGCGCCGTGGGCGAAGAACCAGGCCCGCGAGGCCTGGATGCCGGCGCTGTCCAGGGGCAGTCGGGCGTCGGAGAGAGCGGGCTGGTCGGGGGCACAGGGTGCGCGTCGGTGGGGCAGGCATGAGCAGGGGTGCAGGAGGCCGCGGCGCGCGTCGAGGTAGGTCACGTCGGAGGTGACATGGCAGCGGGGGCCGGTAGGACGGGGCGGCAGGCCCCGCTCGAAGTAATCCAGACGCTGCGCGGGATCGGCACCGTACCAGGGCAGCCCCAGCGGCCTAAGGCCTCCGCCATCGGTGTAGATCTGCGCGCCGATGGCGAGGATGGCGTCAGGGTCCGGGTAACGCAGCGCGCCCTCGAGCTTGAGGGTCGACAGCTCCCACTGGGCCACCCCGAGATCCAGCAGCCGGTCGCGCAGGGAGACCATCTGCTGGGCGTTGTGGGGCCCCACCACGGTGTTCACCCGCACCGTGAGGCCCCGGGCGATGGCTCCGCGCAGGCCCTCCACGGCCCGCTCGAACAGCCCCGGGGTCCTCCGCAGGCGATCGTGGGTCGCGCCATCGGCGGCGTCGAGGCTCACCACCAGGTGCTCCAGGCCGCAGTCCACGAGCATGGGCAGGTGGGCCGCGAGCACCGCGCCGTTGGTGATGAGGGAGCAGCGCATCCCAGCCGCGGCGCCGAGGCGGAGCAGGCGCTCCAGGCCTCCGTGCAGCAGGGGCTCCCCTCCGGTGAAGCGCAGGAACCGCACGCCGTGGGCGCGGGCGTCCGGCAGCAGGCGGGCCAGGTGCTCGGCCGGGTAGCGGTACTCGCTGCGGCTGCGTGAGAAGCCGCACATGAAGCAGCCCGCGTTGCACGCCTCCAGGACGCGCACGACGAGGTACCGCGGACGCGGGCTCGGCGGTGCCTGCGGGAGGCTCATCGGGTGATCAGCTCCGCCAGGATTTCACCACAGCGTCGTGCGTCCTCAGGAGACATCTGGCTCCCCAGCACGAACATCCGTCCCCACAGGGCGCGCTCGCGGGCCAGCAGGGCGTCCTCCCGCTCGCCCCACCAGCCGCGAGACCGCATCCAGGGCTGGACCCAGGGCATCTCGATGAGCGAAGGGTAGGTCCATCCGGGCACGCCCTCGGCCAGCAGGACCTTGACCAGCCAGTCGCGCGAGCCCAGCCAGGTGTCGGGCAGCAGCACCGCGGTGTCGAACCAGGTCACCGTGCAGTCCAGGTGGGCGGGGGGGACCGCGAAGGGGATGCCCGCGCTCGCGAGCACATCCTTGAAGGCCTGGGCGGAGCGGTTGCGGAGCGCTGCCCGTTCAGCGAGCCTTTCGAGGGCCGCCAGACCGAGGGTGGCTTCCATCTCGCCACCGCGGAAGTTGAAACCCGGCACCTCGCCGAAATGCGTGGCCGCCTTTCCGTGGTGCCCCACCCGGCGCATGCGCTCGCCGAGCTCGGGATCGTCATACACGTTCATGCCCCCCTGGCCGGTGCACATCAGCTTGCGGGAGGAGGCCGCGAAGGTCGAGACGTGACCCCGGGCGCCGACATACCGACCGTTCAGGGTGGACATGAGGGCCTGGCTGGCGTCCTCGAGCAGCCAGGTGGCCCTGGTGGCCGCCATGATCCCGTCGATGTCCACCACGTTGCCCAGGAGCTGGGTGACGAGGCAGATGTCGATGGGCTCGGCGACCCAGCTCGAGGGATCCCGCTCGCAGACCATGGTGATGGGATCCGTCGGCAGGAACACAGGCCGCGCGTGGGTGTGGTACACCGCGTTCACGGCCGAGACAAAGCCCGAGCAGGCCAGCGCCACGGTGCTGCCCTCATCCGCGCCGAGGGCGTGCAGCCCCGTGATCAGCGCCGCGCTCCCGGAGTTGTGGAAGAAGGCTCCTTCTCTACCGATGAGGGCGGCGAAGCGCGCCTCCAGCTCCCTGGCCCTGGGCCCGCCCCGCCAGACGCTGGTGCGCCCGGTCCTCACCACCTCCGCCACCGCGTCGGCCGCCGATGTCTCGACGCCGGTGTCCTCGTAGGGCAGGGGCCGAGGCTCTCGGCCCCCGTGGATGGCGAGGCTGCGGTCTTCGCGGAGGGCTTCGGGGGGGATGATCATGCGGTGCTCTCCCAGCGTGGTTCGGGGCTGTCGGGTGCGCGGCGGCGAGGGGTCATCGGGCGGTGGATGGGCGCGGAGGTCATGAGGTGGCCCCCGGACCCTGGGGGTGGTGCACGGGCCACAGGAAGCGCTGGACACAGACCTCCATGTCCCGCACCAGGATCGCCTGGACAGTATGGAGCTTGGGCGCGGCGCGCTCCGGGACCTCGAATGGGAGGTGGAAGGCAGGCTCGCCCGCGGCCATCACGATCCGCAGCGCGCCACCGTCGAGCTGCTCGTTGAAGGCGTGGACCGCGAGCCAGCCCCGCGTGAGGTGCTCTCGGGGCGGAGAGGGCTCGACGACGCGCAGCCGGAGGACCACGGGAGCACCGGGGAGCCCCGAAGGAACGAAATCGGCTTCGAGGGCGCTCCCTTCGACCCGACCCGCCTGCAGGCTCCCACAGAGCGGGCAGTCGGCCTTGAGCTGATCCGGGGCGTCCCCGAGCGGCGAGGCGTAGCGGGAGATCGCTACAGGGCTCGCGCAGCAGCGGCAGGTCGCCGCGCCGATGGTCTCCTTCCGAAGGAAACCGTCCAGGAGGAGGCGGTGGATGTTGCCGAGGAAGAGGTGCCGCAGGAAGAGCCCCGCGACGGACCTCTCCCAGCGATCCAGGCAGGCCTCGCAGAGCTGCAGCCGGGCGGCCAGGGCGTCGAACCACACTCCAGACGCGCGGGCCTGCTCACAACCGAGGAGGCCGAGATCCACCTGCCGTTGCAGCAGCGTGCGCAGCTCGGTGAGCCCCTGGAGCCGCGCCTGGAACGCCTCGTCTGCGGCGAGAGCGCGCCCGAAGCGACGCTCTATGGCCCGCTCCAGGCGGGCCGCCCGCGGCAGGGCGCCGCCGGTGGCCTGGAGGACGCGCAGCGCCCGCTCCCAGGCACCCGTCCGATCCTCGAGCCGGAGCTCACCAACCCACGGTCGTTCGAACGCCAGGAGCGCGGCGTGCTCCCCAAGCGCCAGATGTGCCCCGGACGGACGCGCGCCCAGCCCCATGACCTTCGCCCGCCGCAGCCGGGAGGTCTCCAACGGGGCCAGCCGCGTGGGTAGGGACAGCCGGACCGCGCCGTCCTGTGCCACGGGGTGCGGCGCCGCGGTGGGGCCGGCCGGATCGCCGAACAGCACGAAGACCTCCCGCGGGGGCTCGGCGTGGTGACAGGCGTTGAGCAGATCGGTCGCGGCCCCCGGCCCCACGCCCGCCTCGACGAGACCGCGCACCGCAGGCGCCATCCAGGCCCCGACGCCGAGCAGCTCCACGTTCGCGAGCACCGAGCGTGGGTGGCCTTCCAGGGCGGACAGCACCGCGCTGACGCTGGAGGCGTAGAGATCGCCCGGCAACAGCGAGCTGGCGCAGGTGAAGAGGAACAGATCGCGGGCACGGATGTCGCCGAAGCCCACCACTGGCCACTCCGGGTGGGCCGAAAGCTTGCACCATCGCCCGCGCTCACCCGCGCGGCAGCCGCCCTCGGAGAGCCCACCATCGGGCCCCAGCTCATCGAAGCCCACCACACCGCACATCATCATGGAAGACAACACCGCGTGCCCGCCCCGCCCATGCCCGAACAGCGAGAAGCTGTCCCAGTTGCCCTCCACAATCATCTCGCGCAGGAGCGCGGGTTCGATGGGGTGTTGGGGGGGTGCGTCGCGCCCGGAGGCGTCCCAGCCCCAGGCCATCCCCCGCCGCTCATCCACCACACCAAGGCCACCGTCAACCTGTCCGAGCTCGAGGGCCGCCTGAACGCCGCCGCCGCGCGGATCGATGCCGACCTCAAGCTGGTGCGTGAGGCCCTCGCCGAGGAAGGCCGCGAGCTGGCGCTCGACGATCTCCTGACCGCCAGCCGCCTGCTGGCCCGGCTCGAGCGGGCCGCCATCGACGAGATCATGGAAGATCTCGGCACGGCCGGCTGACGACCGTCTCGAGCGAGCGTCTGCCGCTCCGCGGCCACCACGCCGCAGAGCGGCATATGTTCGATCCGGAACCCCCAACGAGCCCGCCGGGCGCTGGACGGAAGCATGGACACCGACGAACCCTGGGTCCTGCTGTCCAGCGGCAAGCTGAACACCGTCTTCCGCAGCGGTGACCGGGTGCGGCGTCCGATGGGCCCCTGGAGCGGGGCGGTCCACCAGCTCCTGCGGCACCTGGAGGCCTCCGGCCTGCCCCTGGCGCCGCGCGTCTGTGGGGTGGCGCCGGAGGGTGAAATCCTCACCTACCTGCCGGGCGCGAACATCTACCGCCCGTGGCCCGCATGCGTCCGAAGTGCCGCCTGGCTCGCGGAGCTCGGCCGTTGGCTCAGGGCCTTCCACGAGGCCACCGTGGGGTTCGCGCTGCAGGGGGAGGACCGCTTCGTCTGGGGCCCCCCCCGGGCCTCGGCGGGGATGGTGGTCAACCACGGCGATCTCGCACCCTGGAACTGCCTGATCGACTCTGAGCGCTTCGCGGGCGTGATCGATTGGGATTTGGCGCGGTTCGGCCATCGTCTCGACGACCTGTGCCAGTTCTCCCTCGAGGCGGTGCCCCTGCGCGCCTCCGGTCCCGGGACCCTGGGCGAGGCGCCGTCCAGGGCGGAGCTCAGGGCGCGGCTCGAGGCCATCTGTTCCGGGTACGGCGCGCTCTCTCCGGAGGAAATCCTGGCACACATGCCGGCCTACCTGACCCAGCTCGCGGCGGAGATCCGCGTCCTCGGCGCCGCGGGCGTCGCACCCTTCGACGCGTTTCTGGAGCGCGGGTTCGACGCCGAGTACGCTCGGGATCTGGCACATGTGCGGGCGAACTGGACCGGACCCGGCGGGGCGTAGTGCGTCGCCTCACCTGGGGACCGGGCGGCTGGCGACGCCCCCCCGGCCCGCTCCGCCCGCGCCGCTCGCGGGCTTCGCGCGGGCGCGCATGGCCGCGCACAGCGCCCGGGACGCCACCCTCTCCGACGCGACCCTGTACGCCTCCAACGCCTGGACCTGGGTCGGCCAGGAGGTCGTCTTCCGCATCGGGGAGGCCATCGACCTCAAGATCGATCTCGAGGAGCGCTGCTGGGAGCGGGGCCGTCGCTGTGGTGCCGCGACACCACGCCTCCTGGAAACCGGGATCTTCCAGGCTCGGCGCTACATGGTGACGGACAGGCTGACGGGAGCACACCCGGACGCCACGCTCCCGCGCACGGCGGGCGTGTTCCTGGCGGCCCTGCACGGCGGCTCCGCGGGAGGCCTGCGGCGCCGAGGGAATTGGCCAGCGCGCAGGGATCGCCGCTACCCAGCGGCCTGGGACCACGCCCATGGCGTCCTCGCGTCCGGGCACCCCGCCCTCGGCCTGATCGAGGCCGCACAGCGGGACCTGCGGGAGGGCCGCCTCGTACCCAACCACGGCGACTTCCGGGCGGCCAACATGCTGGTCGGCCCCGGCGATGTGCTCGGGGTCCTCGACTGGAGCGACTTCCACGCAGGGACCCGCGAGGAGGATCTCGGCGGCTGCGATCCCGCACTCATCCCGGCGCTGCTTCACGGCTACCAGCGCGCGCGTTCGGTCCCCATCGACCCGGCCCTGGTGGCGGGCCACGCCTTCGCGAGGCTGTTCAGCCTGTGCGCCTTCGGCGTGCTGCCGCTCTGCAACGCGCTGGAGAGCGTCCCCGTCCTCCTGGGCCTCGCCGCAGACCTGGGGGTGCGATCGTGCTGAGGCCCACGGATGTCCCCCACGCGCCCCTGCGCCTCCACCTCAACGAGGTCCCGGAGAGCGTGCTGTCCGGCGAAGAGGTCGCTTCGCTGCTCGCGACCGTCGAGATCAGCCGCTACCGGGACGAGCCGAGCCTGCGGCTCCGGCGGGAGATCGCGGAGACCTACGGGCTGGGAGAGGATCACGTGCTGCTCGACGCCGGCGCGGATGGCGTGCTGCGCCTGGTGTTCTCCTTCCTGGCGCGCTCCGAGCGGCGGGTGTGGCTCCCGGTGCTGGATACCCCTGCTTCCACGAGCTCAGTGAGGGCGCAGGCTGCGCTGGCGCCACCTACCCGGTGATGGTGGGCCGGCGGGTGCTGGGCGAACTCCCTCGTCCCACCGGGGACGACGCGCTCCTGGTGTGCAACCCGGACAACCCCACCGGCAGGGTGCTCGATCTGGCCCTCCTCGAGCAGGCCGCGCGAGATCACCTGGTGGTGGTGGACGAGGCCTACGGTGAGTTCGCGACGGAGCACTCTGGAATCCACCCGGTCCGCCGAGGCACCGGGAACATGCTGGTGGTGCGGACCTTCAGCAAGGCCTTCGGCGCCGCGGGGCTGCGGCTCGGGTACGCGGTGGGTCACCCCGATCTGCTCCGCGAGCTCCAGCATCACCAGCTCGCCTTCCCCCTGAGCAGCTACGCGCTGGTGGTCGGCTCCGCCTTGTGGCGGCGCAGGGCGCAGATGACCGAGAATGTCCGGCGGCTGCAGGCAGAACGCGCACAGATCGGCGCGGCCTTCGCGGCCATGGGGTTCCAGGTCTTGCCCGGCTGCGCCAACTTCTTCTCCTGCTTTCCCCCGGAGGGCACCGATCCCGTGGCCCTCGGCCGGCTCATGATGGAGCGTGGTGTGCTGGTGCGCTGGTTCGGGCCAGGCCAGCGGCACCCGGGGTTCTTGCGCGTCACGGTGGGGACCCCGGGCGAGAACCGGCTTCTGCTGCAGGTTGTCCGCGACGCGCTCTTCCCAGGCGCCACCCATGCCTGAGCCCGGTCCGCGGGATGGGCTGGTGGAGGACCGCTCTCAGGAGCCCTCCACGGCGCGGCGGGCCTTCCTGGTCGGGCTGGCCGAGGCCGAACCAAGCCTCCGCCTCCTGGCTCAGCATCCCCCGCGGGTGCGCCCCCAGGGCCTCGCCTGGTTCACGGCCGCGCGGGGGCGTTACCCAGCCACCGCGGTGCACGCCGGGGCCTGGCGGGGCACCCTCTGGGCAGGGCGCGCGCCCGGCGGCGCGGCCCCCGAAGACCTCCCAGGCGAGCTGGCGGCGCTGCGGGCCGGGGGCCTCCAGAGGCTGGTGTGCCTGGTCCCTCAGGCACAGCTCGCCGAGCACCTGGGGCTCCGCGACTACCTCGACACAGCCCGCGTCTACCTCGACGAGGTGTTGGCACTGCCCATCCCGGCGAGGGGCGTCCCCGGAGATGACATGGTCTTTGACGCGGCTGTGCGCGGCGCACACCGGGCCCTGGCCGCCGGGGAGTCCATCCTGGTGCACTGCGTCGCCGGCTGTGGGCGGACCGGCCTCTTCGCCGCGTGCGCCCTTGTGGAGGCGGGCCTCGGGGCCGTCGAGGCGCTCCAGCGGTTCCACGCGGCGCGCGGCTGCGGCCCCGAGTCCGCGGTCCAGTACGGCTATGTGCTGGACTACGCGCGCCGCCGCTGAGGCGATCCGCCCGGCGTGCTGCGGCCCTCAGGCGTCACAGCGCAGACCGCGGGTGCGACAGGGCGCGCCCGCGGCGCGTGATCTACTACTTGCGATTAGGCGCGTGGGACGTGCAAAAACGCGGGCAGCAGATCAGCGCACGAACACCATGATGTTGTTGTCCTCGGAGGCTCCGGAGGAGTAGGCCGCCCAGGTCTTCTCGTGGTCCGAGGTGTCGAAGCCGCGGTCGCCCGCCGCGCCGATGAAGCCGTTGAAGACGCAGCAGGTGTGGGCGGTGGCCAGGGCGCCCACCCGGGCGTTCTCGGCCACGGCGCTGCTCATCCAGCCCTCGTTGGGGTCGTTGCAGTTCAGGCCCACCGGGGCCTGGCTGCTCTCGGGCATGCGCGTCTCGGACCAGGCGGTGCAGTTGGCGCTGCAGCTCCCCTGGGCGGGGGTGTCCGCGAAGATGACGTCCAGGGTGCTGACCCAGTCCAGGCCCTCGCAGAGGAAGTAGACGTCGTCGTTCTTGTAGTAGATGTACAGGTCGGTGACGTCCATCCGCCCCCAGGTGGGGTACTTGGCCGAGACCGAGATGTCGCTGGTCATGCTGGGGAAGGTGGTCTCGTTGCGGACGCTGTCGGTCTCCCAGGGCTCGTCCTGCTGGGCCTCGAAGTAGGGGTCGTTGATGTCGTCGATGTGGGCCGCCAGGGTCCAGCCGCCGCCCTCGCTGGTCAGGTCGCAGAAGATCTCGAAGGCGTCGCCGCTGCCGTCCGGGTCGATCCAGTAGTTGCCGTCGGCGGCGCCGGGCCGGATGGCGAGCACCTCGGCGCAGTCCGTGACGGGGCACAGCTCCTCATCGCCGTTGGCGATGATGGCGGCGTCGGTATCGTCACAGTCGGGGCCGCCGCAGCTCGAGGCGGGGGCGCCGTCGCCGTCCGCGTCGTGGTCCACGGCGCCGTCGCAGTCGTAGTCCTCGCCGTCGCAGCCCGGCGTGGCGCCGGGGTTGTAGGCGCTGTCGCCGTCGTCGCAGTCCCCGCCGGTGGCCACGTACAGGGCGCTGGGGGCCGCGCAGGCCTCGGCGCCGTAGGTGTCGTCGCCGTAGCCGTCGCTGTCCAGGTCGAGGTACCAGGTGGTCTCCACGCCCTCGTCCACGTCACCGTCGCAGTCGTTGTCCGCCCCGTCGCAGGTCTCCGCGGCGCCGGGGTGGGTGCCGGCGGCGCCGTCGTCGCAGTCGGTGGCGTCCGCGCAGTAGCCGCTGGGCACGCTGCAGGCGCTGGTGGTGTAGCTGGGGGTGCCGAAGCCATCGCCGTCCGCGTCGGCGTACCAGGTGCTGGCGCCGCTCACCCCGGGGTCGTCGTCGTCCACCAGGCCGTCGCAGTCGTTGTCGGTGCCGTCGCAGGTCTCCGCCGCGCCCGGCTTGATGGCGCCGTCGGTGTCGTCGCAGTCGGTGGCGGCGGCGACGTAGCCCGTGGGCTGGGAGCAGGCCCGGGTGCCGCTCGCGGCATCGCCGTAGCCGTCGCCGTCCGTGTCGGCGTACCAGGTGGCGGCGTCGGCGGCGCTGGCCTCGTCCACGCTCCCGTCGCAGTCGTCGTCCACGCCGTTGCACAGCTCGGTGGCCACCGGGCTGACGGCGCTGGTGCTGTCATCGCAGTCGGTGCTCGAGGCCACGTGCCCGCGGGGGGCGTAGCAGGCCACCACGCCGCCGGCGGCATCGCCGAAGCCATCCCCATCGGAGTCGGTGTACCAGGTGCTCGCGTCGATGGCGTCGGCCTCGTCGGCGCGGCCGTCGCAGTCCTCGTCGTCGCCGTCGCAGACCTCGTCCGCGCCCGGGTAGGCCGTGGCGTCGGCGTCGTCGCAGTCGTTGTTGTCGCTGACGTAGCCCGAGAAGGCGTAGCAGGTGCTCTCCGAGACCGCGGGATCGCCGAAGCCATCGCCGTCCGCGTCGGCGTAGACCGTGACGGCGTCCACGGCGTCGGCCTCGTCGGTGGTGCCGTCGCAGTCGTCGTCCACTCCGTCGCAGCGCTCCTCCGCGGCGGGGTTGACCGTCGCGTCGCGGTCGTCGCAGTCGGTCGCGTCCGCCACGCTGCCCGTGGGCTGGCTGCAGGCGGCGGTGGTGATGGTGGCGTCGCCGAAGCCGTCGCCGTCCGCGTCGATGTACCAGGTGTCGGCGTCGAGGGCGCCCTCGTCCACGTCACCGTCGCAGTCCTCGTCGACGCCGTCGCAGGTCTCGTCGGCGCCGGGGTGCACGTCGTCGTCGCCGTCGTCGCAGTCCGTGGCGTCCACGACGTAGCCCGAGGGGGCCTCGCAGGCACCCAGCGCGGTGGCGGCCTCGCCGAAGCCGTCGGCATCGCCGTCCCGGTACCAGGTGCCGGCGTCGGTGGCGTCGTCCTCGTCCACCGTGCCGTCGCAGTCGTTGTCCACGCCGTCGCACAGCTCGCCGGCGGCGGGGTTGACCGCGGCCTCGGCGTCGTCGCAGTCGCCCGCGACGCTCGAGGTCCCGCTGGGCTGGGCGCAGGCCTCGGTGGCGCTGGCCTCGTCGCCGTAGCCGTCCCCGTCCGCATCGGTGTACCAGGTGGAGGCGTCCACGGCCTCCTCGTCGATCTCGCCGTTGCAGTCGTTGTCGCGCTCGTCGCAGATCTCCTGGGCGTCGGGGTGGATGCTGGCGTCGGCGTCATCGCAGTCGCCACCGTCCACGATCCAGCCGTCGTCGGGATCGCAGGAGGCGAGGGTGGTCTCCGGATCGCCGAAGCCATCGCCGTCGGCGTCGGCGTACCACAGCTCGTTGAGGTCCTCGTCGATGTCGCCGTCGCAGTCGTTGTCCACCTCGTCACAGCGCTCGGGGGCCTCGGGGAAGACCTCTGGATTGGTGTCGTCGCAGTCGCCGGCGACGTCCGTGGTCCCGCTGGGCTGGGCGCAGGCCTCGGCGGCGCTGGCCTCGTCGCCGAAGCCGTCGGCGTCGGCGTCGGCGTACCAGGTGGAGGCGTCCACGGCCTCCTCGTCGATCTCGCCGTCGCAGTCGTTGTCGAGCTGATCGCAGCGCTCCTCGGCGCCGGGGTGGACGCTGGCGTCGCCGTCGTCGCAGTCGTCCTCGGCGATGAACCCGTCGCCGTCGGCGTCCACGGCCTCGACCGCGGTGTCGTCGGAGGGTTTGCTGTCCTCGGGCGTGCGGCAGGCGGAGAGGGTCAGGAGCAGGGCGAGGGTCACCGTCGAGCGCATGGGGCCTCCTTGGGTAGAACGCCGATGATAGCACGGCGGACCCCGGGAAGGACCTGGACTGCGCGGGCTCTGGTCGGGCTACGGGTCGGGCAGGTCGGGGTAGACCGCGCGGATGGCTTCGGTCCAGGCGGGGGGGGGGGAGGGGGCGTTCCTCCTCGGGATCTGCGAGCAGGAGCGAGCCGACGTCAGGGTCCATCATGGCGGCCATGCCAACACGAACGTGCGATCCGTTCACCCAGCACTCCCAGGCGAGCTTCCTGACCCGGGGGTCTCCGTCGCGAATCCAGGCCGAGATGAGGGGCGACGCGTCCACGCCGGCAGCCTCGAACGACCATGGGAACAGCCCCATGCGCGGCTGGAAGAAACGCCAGAACAAGCCGGAAAGACTGCCGGTCAGAGATTGCACGACCCCGACGGTGTCGATCCGCCCCGGCTGTCGAACCAGCGCCTCGATGGCCGCTCGGATGGGCGGATCGGCGACATCACCCAGGTCCTCGATCGCGGCGAGCGCCTCACGCCGCTGCCCCGGCTCCAGGCTCTGGCACAGCGCCACCCTCAGCGCGTGCCCCGCCAGCCGCTCGCGCAGGTGCGCGGGCATCGCGCGGGCCTCCCGCAGGACAGCCACCAGCGTGCGCGGGATCTTGGCGTCGTAGCGCCCCTTGCGCAGGGAACGCCGGTCCAGCGCCTCCAGCAGCGGCACCGCCACGTCGTCCCGCGGATCGAGATCGCAGGAGAGCGCCAGGGCGAAGGCCAGCACCTGGACCCGGCGAGGCTCGAAGGGGTCCTTCTCGACGACCCTCCGCAGCGCCTCGGACTGCAGCACCGCACGCGCCGCCAGGAATTCCGCGATGGTGGCGTGGTGGAAGCGCCACAGACCGTCGGCGGCGTGCAGCAGGGCGGAGTCCTCCCGGAGCTGATCGAGCCGGACGCGGGCCGCGGCCATAGCCTGCAGAGGATCGCCCTCGCGCACCTCGATCTCCACCAGGAAGTCCAGCAGCTCCGCCTCGGTCAGCCCGCCGACGCCGCGCTCCACGAGCCGCCAGCCGAGCGGCGCCACCACCCGCAGCACATCGGCACGGTTCAGCCGGCGCCCCGCTCCAGCGCGTACCCGTCGCCAGGAGACGATCAGCATCTCGACGAGCTCGCTGTAGAGCTCGGCGCGCTGGGCCGGGATCCCGTGGCCGAGCTCGGCCAGCACGGTGATGAAGGTCAGCAGCAGGGGGCTACCGCGGAAATGCCCGTAGTCGGGGTGCCGCGTGACCTCGCGCACCAGCGCCGCGATGGAAGGAGGGACCGCCGCTGCCGCGGTCAGCCCACGGCGCGCCATGAGCAGGACGCGCACGAGCGCGTGGGACTCCCAGACCTCCATCGGCTCGAACCGCACCACCCGCTGCCGCCGCCGGTGCTCGGCCAGCAGCTCATCGAAGACGTGCTCCCGCGCCGCGACCAGGCACCCCAGGCCCGGATGATGCTGGGGCAGCGCGATGATCTCGTTGAGCAAACGCAGTCGATCCCCCAGCCGGGGCACCTCGTCGAGCCCGTCCAGCAGCAGGATCATCTCCGCGAGGTGCTGCTCCAGGTCCACCGCCGGGACGTTCAGCAGCGCCCCGGCCTGCTCCTCCAGGAAGGCGAGCAAAGGCAGCTCCCGATCCCGAGCCTGGGCCGTCCAGAGGGCGAAGGAGGCGTAGAGCACCGGGCGCCCACGGCCAGGATCGCCACGGGTCGCCAGCCAACGCAGGTGCACCGTCTTCCCTGCGCCGGGCTCGGCCAGCAACAAGCAGAACGCTGGAACCTCGGGCGCTTCTCCCGGCCCGATGGCCTTGCGCGGCTGGTAGACCTACTCCAGCGGAATCTCCACCCGCTCCGCGCTGTGCGGCACCAGCCCCGACAGGTCCAGGTTCGCGAACCGCGCCCGCTGCGCCGCCAGCAGCCCCTCCCGTAGCGCCTCCCGCGCCACCTCCACCCGCACGTCCAGCTCGAAGGACAGATCCAGGCTCGCCGTGAGATCCGTCGCCGTCCGCCGCAACAGCCGCGCCGCCGCCCCGTCCCGACAGATGAACACGAGGGCCCGGAACTGGCGCAGGGCCAACCCGCGGCCCGTGTTCAGCTCGCGCAGCCGCTCCAGGACGGCCGCGGATTCCTCCACGACCAACACCTCGGCGGGCCCCTCGATGGCCGCCGATACCATCCTGGCCACCGCGGCCGGCTCGTCCAGGAAGCGCGGCGGGAGCTGCACCAACGCCAGCACGGCGCGCTCCTGCAGGCCCTGCTCCTGCTGAAGCGCGAGAATGACGCTGGCGAGGTCTGCTCTCACGTCAGGCCTCCCGGCGCCCCTCGAGGCTGGACACCACGTAGGGGACCAGGAGCTGGTTCGGGTAGTACCAGACGCTCTCGTTCTGGTAGCAGACGATGGCGTTCCCCAGCAGCAGCTCGTCCGCCGCGGTTTCGGGCCGGTGCTGGGTGCGGTAGACCTCCCCGAGCACGGCCAGGCTACCCGCGTCTACGGTGATCTCCATGGTGTGCCGCCGCTCGCGCACCGCGAGCTTCAGGTCGGCGTCGATCGCCTCGGCGCGCCCCTCCCGAAGCGCCGCCTTGCCGGTGTCGGTGACGAGGGTGAGGAACTCGCGCACGATCCCCGAGGACCAGCGGGCCGCCTCCATGACCAACCGATCCGGGACCAACGAGGGACCAAGGTCTGCCTCACGCCATCGCCGCCGGTGCAGGTTCAGCAGGAGCGCGATGCCCGCCTCCTTCGCGCCACCCTCGCGGTCGACCACCGGCAGGTTGTGGACCGTGTGGGGGTGGAAGCACCCGGGGGTGAGCAGCGCGGCGAAGCGGGGATCGAGCTGAAGCTGCATGGGCCCGCTCATCACGACCGCGGTGGGCAGCCCGAGCAGAAGATCGGCATCACGCAGCGCGGGGCTCCGCCCGCAACCCAAAGTGATCGCACCCACCCGCGCTGCCTTTTTTTCCTCCTGTCCCAGTTCCGGGCGCCGCCGGCCTCCGGCTCCCCGGACGCGACACCGCGGGGGGGAGATGAACCATCTCGGGCCACCTGTGTCGCCTCGGGACCCCCGGACGCGACACCGCGGGGGGGAGATGAACCATCTCGGGCCACCTGTGTCGCCTCCAGGCCTGGCTGGTTCTGCTGTGGCGCCACGATTTGGGACAGGAGGATTATTTCTAGCGATCATCTTGGGTTGCGGGCGGAGCCCCGCGCTGAGGATATCCGGCTGCGACGATGTCCAGTCGATCGGCCACCGCTGCCACCACGCCAACGCGCGTCGCGTCCGGGTACGCGATGCACGGCCAGTGGGCTCCCCGCGGCGTGGCCGGTGCGGCGTGCTGGTGAGCCGCAGGCCCGGACCCCGCGCCGCCGCCGCCACGCGCCACCGGCGGGAGCACCTGGGCGCCCTCGGGCTCGGGCTGCTCGTCTTCCTGGCGCTGCTGGAGGTGGGCCTGAGGCTGGCCGGGGCGCACGTCTATCCTCGCCCCCATCCCACCCGCGAGGGGGCCGGGTTCGTGATCCTCTGCGTCGGGGATTCCTTCACGGCGGGGACGGTGGCGGGCGACTACCCCCGCTACCTCGGGGAGATCCTCACTCAGCGCGGGCACCCGGTGCGCGTGGAGAAGGCGGGCCTGGGCGGGGCCAACTCCACCATGGTCCGGGAGGCCCTGCCGGGCTTCCTGGACTCGTCCCGTCCCGACCTCGTGGTGCTCCTGGCCGGAGGGTCCAACCAGACGAGCTACTACGGCTACTCCAGGTTCATGGAGCCGACCTGGCGCGCGCGCGCGGACGACCTGTTGTTCTCCATCCGGGTCTGGCGCCTGGGCCGCTACGCCTGGACCGCCCTGCGCGGTCGGGAGGCCAGCCCCACCCCGAGCCCTGACGACCCGGAGGTGGTGGAACAGAGCGCGCCTCCGTTCAAGGGCGATTTCGACCGGAGGCTCGCCGGGTGCCTGCAGCGGGATGTGAGGTCGCGGGCGCGGGGAGCCACCTTCGAGGTGCAGTACCGCTGCGTCGAGGCCTACCTCCAGGACAACCCGGAGGATTCCCTCGGGTACTGGGCCCTCGGTCAGCTCGCGGAGCAGGGGAGGAGCTGGGAGGAGGCGGAGTCCGCGTATCGCACCTGCCTGGCGCGGGACCCCGAGCAGCCCGCCTGCCTGCTGCAGCTCGGGCTCGTGCTGGATCGACGGGACGAGACGCGGGCCGAGGCCCTGGAGCTGCTGCAGGCCAGCGCCCGCCTTCGCCCGCACTCGGCGCTCGTCCACCTGGCCCTGGGGATCTGCTACGTCCACGCGCGTCGGTTCGACAAGGGGGTCGCCGAGCTCATGGCGTGCATCGAGGACGATCCATCGAGCAAGGCATGCTTCGACAACCTGGGATCCATCGCGCAGACCGAGGATCAGCGGCGGGCCGTGATGGCGCGCCTGGCCGGAATGGCCCCGGAATCCGGGCTCGCGAGGGACTATCTCCAGGCGTTCGAGGCCATGGTGAGCGCTGATCTCGACCCCATGGCCGACCTCGCCGCGTGGGCGCATGCCGATCTCACGCAGATGGTCGCGGCGTGCCGCGCGCACGGGGCGCCCGTCGTGCTGCAGGACTACCCGAACGACAACCGCATGAACGCCGTCCTGCGGGAGGTCGCCATGGAGCACGACCTGCCGTTCGTCCACCAGCATGAGGCTTTCGAGGCCTTGTTGCAGGCGGGGACCTTGCGCGGGGACCTCTTCGAGCCCGACGGGCACCCGAACCCGACCGGCTACCGCCGGATGGCCGAAGTGCTCGCCGACGCCCTCGAACAGGGTGGGGTGCTGCCCTGACCCCCGCCTGAAGGTCCGGCCCCCGCCGCCGGCTCGTTCTGGACGGGATAGGGCATGGCACCTCCCCTCTACACGGCGGGCCGGCCTCGCCGAACCGGGGTGTGCGTGCGCCGTAGCCTTCGCCGTCGCGTCCCTCCCATGAGAGTGGTCCTGCGCAGGCTGGCCATGGGAGTCGTGGTCGCGGCCGTGGTCCTCGCGGCGCTCGAAGGGTTGGCCAGGTTGCTCTCCGGTGGCGCCCCGAGCCCTGACGATGTGGCCGCCTACGGCAGCAACGAGCTGACCTGGCACCCGACGCGCCTGTGGTCCTTGATGCCGGGGACCCGCAAGACCATCTTCGCGACCTGCTCCATCGGAGAGGACGGTCTGCGGGGCTCACCGCCGGAGGTGCCGCGGCCCACGGATCGCCAGCGCATCCTCGTGCTGGGAGACAGCTCATGGTTCGGGGCCGGGCTGGCGGACGACCAGACCCTGGCCGTGCAGCTCGAGGCGCGCCTGCGCCAACGCGGGCTGGATGTGGAGGTCGTGAACGGAGGCGTCCCGGGGTACTCGACCGAGCAGACGCTCCTCGAGCTCGAGGAGATCGGCTGGGGCTACGATCCGACCCTGTTGATGATCGGCGCGCTGTGGTCCGACAGCAACTACGACGCCTTCCGCGATGCCGACCTGCTCCGGCGGCTGTCCCTGACCCGCTCGATCCTCGGGCGATCGTCCCTGTTTCGTGGGGCGAGCCGGGTCCTGGCGTGGCTGGGCGGCCAGGGAGCACGGCGCCTCGTGACCTGGCCCACCGCGCAGCAGGCGCCCGAGTGGACCCAGCGCCGCGTCCCGGTGGTGGACTACGCCCGCAACCTGGACACCATGATCCGCGATGCGCGGGCGCGCGGCGTCGGCGCCGTCCTGCTGGCCCCAGGCAACAAGCCCATCCTCCAGCACGGGTTGACCGCGCAGGAGGCCTGGTACCCCTACTTCCGCGCGCAGGAGCGCGTGGCCGAGCACCACGGCGTGCCCCTGCTGCGCGCCTGGGAGGCCCTGGGGGCCCAGGCCGGGGAGGGCGGGCTCCAGGCCCTGTTCCTGGACGAGATGCACCCCAGCGCCCTCGGCCAGGCGCTCATCGCGGACGCCGCCACCGCGCTGCTGGTGGAGGCTGGCTGGCCCGGCGCGCGGCTCACCGGGGTCGAGCAGCCCTTCGACCTCGATCTCGTGGGCACAGACCCCTTCCGTGGTGGCAACGTCGATCTGGGCTCCATCCAGATGGAGTTCCTCGTCCTGTCCGAGGGCCAGGGTGGCGCAACCACCGCTCGAGCCCCGCGCGCGTCTGCGGATCGGTAGAAGGGGTGGGAGCGTTCCGGTTATCAGGCACGACCGCCGACGCTCTCCCGTGAGGTCTTGATGCGCCCCCAGTCCGACTACGTCCGCCTGGTCACCGCGGCCAGCCTGTTCGACGGCCACGACGCCTCCATCAACATCATCCGGCGCCTGCTGCAGCAGGCCGGCGCCGAGGTGATCCACCTCGGGCACAACCGCTCCGTGATCGAGATCGTGGAGGCGGCGGTGGAGGAGGACGTCCACGGCATCGCGGTCAGCTCGTACCAGGGCGGCCACATGGAGTTCTTCAAGTACATGAAGGACATGCTGGTGGAGCGGGGTGCTGGCCACATCAAGATCTTCGGCGGCGGCGGCGGGGTGATCGTGCCCGAGGAGCAGGCCGAGCTGCACGCCTACGGCATCGAGCGCATCTACTCCCCGGAGGATGGCCGGCGGCTGGGCATGGTGGGCATGATCGACGACGTCATCACCCGCTGCGACCAGGATCTGTACGCCGACTCCGGCTTCACCGAGGCGCACCTGCGCGAGGGCGAGGTCACCGCCATCGCCCGCGCATTGACCCTGATCGAGGGCCAGGCGGACCGCCCCGGCGTGGTCCCGGCGGATCTCCGCGCCGCCATCGACGGCCTCGACACCGGCCACCACATCCCCGTCCTCGGCGTCACGGGCACGGGCGGCGCGGGCAAGTCTTCGCTCATCGACGAGCTGATCCGCCGCTACCGGCTGGATTTCCCCGCGCACGACATCGCCGTCCTGGCGGTGGACCCCTCCCGCAAGCGCCAGGGCGGAGCGCTGCTGGGCGACCGCATCCGCATGAACGCCATCCACGGCGCGGGCTGCTTCCTGCGCTCCTTCGCCACGCGCGGCCACAAGGGCGAGCTGTCCGCCTCCATCGGGGATGCCATCAAGGTCTGCAAGCTCGCCGGCTTCGACCTCGTGATCGTGGAGACCTCCGGCATCGGCCAGGGCGACAGCGACATCGTCGATGTGACCGATCTGTCGGTCTACGTCATGACCCCCGAGTACGGCGCCTCCTCCCAGCTCGAGAAGATCGAGATGCTGGGCTGCGCCGACGCGGTCGTGCTCAACAAGTTCGAGCGCTACGGCGGCGAGGACGCCCTGCGCGACGTGCGCAAGCAGCTGCGCCGCGAGCGCAACGACTTCCGCAGCGCCGACGACGAGCTGCCCGCCTTCGCCACCATCGCCAGCCAGTTCCACGACGAGGGCGTCAACGCCCTGTACCGCTTCCTGCTCGGGAGACTGGCGGAGCACACGGGCCGGGCCTATCCCTCCCGCATCGCGGCCCCCGCCAGCCGCGCCACCCCCCCGCGCCGGCGCGTCATCCCCCCCGAGCGCGAGCGCTACCTCGGTGAGATCGCGCAGACCGTGCGTGACTACAAGGCCTGGGCCCGCGAGCAGGCCGAGCTCGCCCGCCGGGTGGGCCACCTGGAGGGCGCCGCGCAGGAGCTTGGCGAGGATGCCACCGCCGCCACGTTGGGCGAGCGCGCCGCGGCCTTGAAGGCCACCCTCCACCCCCAGGCCCGCACCTGGCTCGACGCCTGGCCCAGCACCCGCGATGCCTGGCTGGCCGACGAGCTGGTCTACACCGTACGCGGCAAGGAGATCCGTCAGCCCTTGAAGGTGGAGAGCCTGGCCCGCACCATGATCCCGCGCGTGGCCCTGCCCCGCTACCGCGATCCGGACGACCTGCTCTACTGGGGCCTCACCGAGAACCTGCCCGGCGCCTTCCCCTTCACCGCCGGGGTCTTCCCGCTGAAGCGCACCGCCGAGGACCCCAAGCGCATGTTCGCGGGTGAGGGCCCTCCCATCCGCACCAACCAGCGCTTCCACTACCTGTGCCGCGGTGAGAAGGCCAAGCGCCTCTCCACCGCCTTCGACTCCGTCACCCTGTACGGCCAGGACCCGGACGAGCGCCCCGACATCTGGGGCAAGATCGGCGAGAGCGGCGTCTCGGTGCCCACGCTGGACGACATCAAGATCCTCTACGGGGGCTTCGACCTCTGCCACCCGCTCACGTCCGTGTCCATGACCGTCAACGGCCCCGCCCCCATCCTGCTGGCCATGTTCATGAACTGCGCCATCGACCAGCAGCTGGACAAGTTCATCGAGGACCAGGGGCGCACCCCCAACCCGGACGAGCACCTCGCGATCCGCGCCCGCACGCTGGCTACCGTGCGCGGCACCGTGCAGGCCGACATCCTCAAGGAGGATCAGGGCCAGAACACCTGCATCTTCTCCACCGAGTTCGCCCTCAAGATGATGGGCGACATCCAGGAGTTCTTCACCGAGAACGGCGTGCGGAACTACTACTCCGTGTCCATCAGCGGCTACCACATCGCCGAGGCCGGCGCGAACACCCTCTCCCAGCTCGCCTTCACCCTGGCCAACGGCTTCACCTACGTGGAGTACTACCTCTCCCGCGGTCTGGACATCGACAGCTTCGCGCCCAACCTCTCCTTCTTCTTCGCGGTGGGCGTGGACCCCGAGTACACCGTCATGGGCCGGGTCGCGCGCCGCATCTGGGCCACGGTGCTCGACCGCAAGTACGGCGGCGACGAGCGCAGCCAGAAGCTCAAGTACCACATCCAGACCTCGGGCCGGTCGCTGCATGCCCGCGAGATCCAGTTCAACGACATCCGCACCACGCTGCAGGCCCTGCTGGCCTTCTACGACAACTGCAACAGCCTGCACACCAACGCCTACGACGAGGCCATCACCACCCCCACCGAGGAGTCCGTGCGCCGCGCCATGGCCGTGCAGCTCATCATCTCCAAGGAGTTCGGCCTCACCAAGAACGAGAACCCACTGCAGGGCGCCTTCGTCGTCGAGGAGCTGACCGAGCTGGTGGAGGAGGCCGTGCTCTCCGAGTTCGAGCGCATCAGCCGCCGCGGCGGCGTGCTCGGCGCCATGGAGACCGGCTACCAGCGCGGCAAGATCCAGGAAGAGTCGCTCTACTACGAGCACAAGAAGCACGACGGCAGCTACCCCATCGTCGGCATCAACACCTTCCTCGATCCCAGCACGTTGGGCGATGACTACGTCCAGCCCACCGTGGAGCTGCGCCGCGCCACGCCGGAAGAGAAGAACGGCCAGCTCGAGGCCCTGCACGCCTTCCACAGGCGCCACGCCGAGGGGTGCCCCGCCGCCCTGGAGCGCCTCAAGCAAGTTGCCGTCAGCGGCGGCAACATCTTCGCCGAGATGATGCAGACCGTGCGCGTGGCCTCCCTGGGGCAGATCTCCAGGGCCCTGTTCGAGGTGGGCGGGGAGTACCGGCGGAACCTGTAGCGAGCGCCGCTACTCCTCCGTCACCTCGATCCTGAGTCCCCAGCCCTCGCAGGTGCTGAGCACCCGGCCGAGCTGGGCCCACGAGAGTCGGAGATCATCCACGAGGACGGCTGGTGGGCCGTCTGGATCGGCCGGGTCGGGCACGAGCTGAGCCCGGATCAGCCCCGTGAGCAGGTGCAGCCCGCCGTGATCCGGATCGGTGACCAGATCGCGGGTGGCGATCCGTCGCGCGATGGCGTTCCTGAGGCGCCCCCAGGGCACCGGATCCACCCCCTCGTGGAAGCGCGCCCGCAGCCGCAGCCCGCTGGGCTCGCCCCCGCAGACTTCGGTGGCGCACAGGAAGGCGTCCTGTCCAGAGCCGAAGATCTCCAGCCGGAACAGGCGCTTCTGGCCCTGGCAGTCCAGGTGGTACTCCTCCACCACCTCACGACCCTCGCCCCCGACCCCCTCCTGGGCGGCCAGGGTGTCGAGGAAGCGATCGTCGAAGCGGCGGGTGCGGCGGGGGTCGGCCTTGTCGTCGAACAGATCCATGGTGGGGCCTCCGGGCGTCGGTTCATCTACCGCCGATCCACCCCCCCAGCACCCCGAGCCTGTGCCAGGTGGGCAGCGCGCCGATGGCGGTGGCCACGATCACGTGCAGCCCCCACGCGAGCCCGGCCACGGCCAGGGCCGGGGCGCTGGCCACGCCCAGGGCACCGAGCACGAAGATGGTGGCGGCGGTGGGGCCGGCGCCGAACCCCTGGGGCAGCACCGCCACCAGCGCCGAGCCGGCGGCCTGGACCAGGGCGGCGGTGGCGTAGGGGTGCTCCACGTCGATGCCAACGGCGCGGAACAGGCACAGCCAGATGGCGAAGACGAGCGCGGTCTGCAGACCGGCGAGGGCCACGTTGGCGGCCAGCCGGAGCGCGCCCAGGCCGCGGCCGGCCTCGGCCAACCAGGTGAGGGGACCGGGCCCGCCCCCCGGCGCGTGGTCACGGCGGCGGTGCAGGACGCGCAGCACCCCCACGGCGCCGGCGGCGCCCACGGTGAGGGCGGCCAGCAGCCAGGTGAGGTCCGAGGTCTCGGCCAGGGCGGCCAGCGGCGGATGCGCCACGGCCAGGGCGGGCCCCTGCAGCACCAGCAGGGCGAGCAGGGCCAGGCCGAAGACCAGGGCCTCCAGCAGGGACGCGAGCCCCACCGCGACCGTGCCCGAGGCCGCCGGGACTCCGCACTCCTGGCGCAGCAGGGTGATGGCCAGGACATCGCCCCCCCGCATGGGCAGGGCGATGTTGGTGAGCCCGGCGGTGAAGCCGATGGCCATCACGCGCCGCAGGGTGGCGCGGGGCCAGGGGCCGAGCGGAAGGTAGAGGCGCAGCTCATGCAGCAGCACCAGCGCGAGCTTGAGGGGGAAAGCGGCCAGGAGCCAGCCCATCGCCAGCCCACGCAGCGAGAGGCGCAGCTCCTCGCCGGGGATGGCCGCCACGAGCAGCGCCAGGATGGCGACCGACGCGGCGAGCTGGATCGCGAGGGCGCGGCGGCCCCCGGGCTGGGCGCTCATGCGCCGGAGGGCGGTGTGCCGTTCCCCTCGGGACGCCCGCGCGCGCGCAGCCGGTTGGCCGCCATGACGTCGAGCGCGACGGGCACGGCGCGCAGGTAGCGGGTGATGTCCGACGGACGGGCCAGATCCCGCAGGAACCGCCGGATCTGCCGGGGTCGCAGGTAGAAGCTGCGGTAGAACTGGCGCTGGGCGGCCAGGAGCTGCTCGCGGGTCAGGCCGTGGGGCACGAACACCGGCTCGAAGAAGTTGAGGCTGGCCGGGTCCGCGTCGTCCAGGGTGCCGTGCTCGCGGCAGATGGCGTACTGGGCGGCGCCGGGCAGGGGGGGTGTTGACCTGGACGGTGATGTCGTCGAGCTGCAGCGAGCAGGCGAAGTCGATGGACTCCTGCAGCGTGGCGGCGGTCTCGCCGATGTGGCCCACCATGAAGAAGCCCTTCACCGAGAAGCCGAGGCTGTCCGCCAGGTGGACGGTCTCGGCGTAGGCTTCCTTGGTGATGCCCTTGCGGATGGTCCGCAGGATGTGGTCGTTGCCGCTCTCGATGGCGATGCGGATGCGCCAGCAGCCGAGCGCGCGCATGCGCTCCAGGATGCCGCGATCGAGCAGGTTGGCCCGGCAGGAGGCGGTCCAGGAGACCGGGGGCGGGCGCTTCTCCATGGCGTCGAGCACGGCCAGGGTGCGCGGGCGGTCGGGGGTGAAGGTGGAGTCGACGATGGCGATGTCGCGCGCACCCCAACGATCCGCGAGGTGGTGCATCTCCTGCACCAGGCGCCCGGGGCTGACGGCCCGGTAGTGCTGCCCGAAGACCACCTTCTCACAGAAGATGCAGGCGAATGGGCAGCCGCGGCTGGCGATCATCGAGGCCTTCGGCAGGGCCCGCTGATCGTTGGGCATGGGCCGGTAGGCGTGCATGGGCAGCAGGTGTCGGGCGGGCAGGGGCAGGGTGTCGAGGTCCTGGATGACCGGCCGCGGCGGGGCCCGGTGCAGCCTACCATCCAGGACGCTGACCACGCCGGGGATGTCGGCCCAGGGACACCCGGCCTCGACCGCGCGCACCACGTCGCGCAACGTCAGCTCACCTTCGCCGATCACCGCCAGGTCGAAGGCGGGCTGATCCAGAAGGAGCTGCGGCGAGCCGGTGACGTGCGGGCCTCCGAGGCACACGAGCGCCCGGGGCAGCAGAGGGCGCAACAGCTCGGCGCTGGCCAAGGCGCTGTGGACGTAGCTGGTGGTGGCCGTGATCCCCACCACGTCGGGGGCGATCTGGCGGGCGAGGGGCACGAGATCGGCGCGGTACAGCCCCAGGGCGGGGGCGTCCGTGATGACGACGGCGTGGCCGTCCTGCTCCAGCACGGCGGCCAGGCTCGCCAGCCCGAGGGGTGGCGAGTTGTAGAACAGCGTGTCCACAACGCCGTTGATGCCCATCCTGCGATCGGCGCGGGTCGGGGGGTTGATGAGCCAGATCTTCATCCGGTCCAGCTATCTCCGCGGCCCTGGGCCCACCACCGGGGAGCGTGCCCGGTGCGGAGGTAGCTAGTGCCGCTGCCCGGAAGTCCGTGTACACCCACCCCGGCGGGCCAGGACATACGGCGGCGCGGACGCGCCGGCCGCGTCGCGGCGCCTCGGCACAATCCCCATTTAGGGGGGCCGCGC
>JBDRKM010000446.1:0-7745 GCA_043814015.1 Pseudomonadota bacterium | reverse complement strand
CCCCGTCTGCCCTCCCCCCCCCCCGGGGGGGGACTCCCACTTCCGGCGGCGCTGACGCGCCGGCCGCTGCGCGGCGCATCGGCACTATCCCTTTTTTCGGGGGGCCGCGCCCCCCACGCGGCTTCGCCGCTCCCCCGCGGGCGGCCGCAGCCGCGGCCGCCAGTGCACGCGCCGCGATCTACAGGGGGTGGTCATAGACTTCCGAGCGCGTGCACTAGCCAGCCGTTCAGCCGATCGGCGGGCGCTGGAGCCCGCCCCGACGGAAGCCGGGGTGGAGGGCTGTTGGAGGAAGCCTGTAGGAGGAAGGTCCCGCAGGCCGCCGGCGCGAATTTTACTTGACGTGTCAAGCGTCGAATCGTGATACTGGATCAGTATCCGCGCCACCCGCTCCCCGCGGGCGCCCCCTCCCTCCCCGGGTCCGCCATGTCCTCCTCCGTCGACCCCTTCCATCCCCTCCTGCGCCTGATGGACCGCTTCCGCCAGGACGTGCACCACCTGCGCCCGGAGGCCAGCCCGGCGGCCCTGCGCGATGCGGTCGAGCACCTGGGGCAGGATCTCCCCCCTTCCCTGGTGGACTTCCTGGAGCGCTGGAACGGCGCTGTGCTCTTCCGCGGGGTGCTGCGCCTGCGGAGCAGCGCCGAGCTGGCGCCGGCCAGCCCCGACTTCCCCCAGGTGGTGATCTACGCCGACGGGCCGCGGGAGGGAGATCGCTGGGCCTTCGTGCGAGCCGAGTCGGGCCACGTGTTCGGGCGCTGGCGGGACGACGGCCGCACGGCGCCCGAGCTCGAACCCCTCTACCTGACCTACCACCGCTGGCTGCTGGGCATGCTCCAGATCCTGGAGCAGGCGCCCAAGACCGAGGAGCAGCGTGAGGAGCTGCGCCTCACCTGCGACCCGCTGAACCCCTTCCTGCTGCTGCGCCGCGCCGAGACCCTGCTGGCGGAGGGCGACCCGGAGCGGGCCACGGGCTTCCTGCGCCAGGCCACCGTCCAGGACCCGGGCCTGCTGCCGGCCTGGCAGCGGCTCGGCGACGTGCTGGCCGGTCGCGAGCGCGGCGAGGCGCGCTTCGCCTACATCAAGGCCCTTAGGGCGGTGCGCCTGCCGCTGCCCTACCCGGGGGCGCGCACCGCGGATCCGGATCTCATCTTCTCCCTGGAGAGCCTGTTCGACCCCCAGGACGCCGCCTGGGAGCGGGAGCTGCGCGACCTGCTGACGGAGCGGATCACCGACGCGCGCAGCGCCGCGGAGATGGCGCTGGTGGAGGCGGCCGCGCTGGCCTGCGCGCGGGTGTTCCTGGCCCGCGGCGACCGCGTGGACGCCGCCGACTTCCTCGCGAAGCTGGTGAAGCGCAGCCTGGCCTTCGGGTGCCACGGCCTGTTGGCGCCGGTTCGGCTGCTGCTGGCCCGGCTGCAGACCGAGCTCGGGCACCACAACGAGGCGGAGCTCAGCCTGCGTCCGCTCGAACACCAGGATGACCCGCTGCTCCAGGCCCGCGCCCGGCTGGCCCTGGGGCGTGTGGTGGTGGCGCGGCAGGAGCCGTGGGCCGAGGAGATCCTGGAGGAGGCCCTCGACGGCCTGGAGGACCCGGACGAGCAGGCCCAGGCCTGGCTGCTGCTCGCGGAGCGACACCTGTTGCTGGAGCGGCCCGAGGAGGCCGCGAGCGCCCTGGAGACGGCCCGGGGGTTGCTGCAGGCCACGGGGCACCAGCGGCTCAGGGCGCAGGCCGCCATGGTGCTGGGCGACCTCATGCGCCTGCGCGGCGACCTCGCGGCTGCTCGGCGCGCCTACGGCGAGGCCGAAGGGGTCGCGCAGCAGACCGGGGACACCGAGCTGCGCTGGCGCCTGGCGCTGCGGGCGGGGGATCTGGCCCAGGCCGGCGGGGATCGCGACGGCGCGAGGGCCGCCTGGCGGGCGGCCAGCCGGGGCTTCGAGGACCTCTCCCTGCCCACGCGCCAGGGCTGGGCCCTGCTGCGCCTCGGGCGCCTCGGGGAGACCGAGGCGAGTCAGAGGGCCCTGCAGCTCTTCAAGGCCGCCGACCTCGCCGCGGGGGTGGCCGCGGTGGACGCCTCCGTCGGGGATGCGGGCCGCAGCCTCTCCTGGCACCTGGACCGTGCCAGCGAGCATGCGCGCATGCGCGCGGAGGCCCAGCGGCCGCGTCCGCCCCTGGAGCGCGCCGACGCCGATCGGCCCGAGCGCCGGCTCGGAGCCCACCAGGTGGCGGTGTCGGCCTGCCCCGTGGGCGTGGTGCGGGACCTGACCCAGGAGATCCAGACCGGGATCCGCGGGCTGGAGTCCGCCACCCTCAGGGTCGGGGACCCGCGCCTCGCCCGCTACGTCGCGGCGGTGGATCTGTTGGCCCACCACCGCAGCTACGACGCGGCCAGGGCGCTGCTGGACCACCTGGCCTCCTCTTTCGTCGCGGGCCTGCCGGGCAGGGCCCTGATGGGGGCGCTGGCACGCTCGCCCAACGCCGCCCTGGTGGACGGCCTGCTCGAGGTGCTGGAGCAAGGGCAGGACCCGGTGGCGGTGGCGCGCGCGGCCGAGGTGGTCGGCTGGCGGCGCGAGAGCGTGGCCGCGGGCCGCCTGGTGCAGCTCGCGCGCGCGAGTGGCGCCGTCGGGGTCCAGCGGGCCGCCATCACCGCGCTGGGGCGTATCGGCTGGCGCGCCGCGGTGGACGACATCGTCCCGGCCCTGGAGCAACCCGAGCTGGGCGAGGCGGCCTCCATCGCGCTGCTGTTGCTCGGCGACCGGCGCGGGGTCTTCTACCACTCGGAGCTGCTGGTGAATGGTGATCCCACCCGCGGCGCCTCTCCGGGTGAGATCGTGGGCCGGTACGGCGATCCAACCATCCTGCTGCGCCTGCGCGGATCGGTCGCGCGCGATGAGGAGTTGGCTCGGGGTGCCCTGCTGGGGCTCGGCTACCTGGGGGATGTGCGCGGGGCGGACACCCTGATCGACGCCACCTCGAGGGCCGAGCCGCGGGTGGCGGGCATGGCCTCGGCGGCCCTCGAGGTGCTCACCGGGCACCACGAGAACCCCGAGGTACCCGATCTGAAGCCCCGCTGGCGCGCCTGGTGGGAGGAGCACCAGCGGGCCTTCATCCCCGGCCTGCGCTACCGCTGGGGCCGCCCGCTCGATCCGGGTGTGCTCATCGCGCGGCTCGGGGCCGACGACCTGCTGGCGCGCTCCTCGTCCTACGACGAGCTGGTCATCACCACGGGCGCCAACCTGCCCTTCGACGCCGACGGTGCCTGGCGCCGCCAGATCCACCACCGCATGGCCTGGGCCGCCTGGTGGCGCGCCCACCGCGGCGCCTTCCAGCCCGGGACCTGGACCTTCCATGGGGAGGTGGTCTCGTAGGACGCGCTACCTCTCCCCTTCGCCTCCGGCCGCGAAGGGGGCGATGGGCTCGGGCAGGGGCTCCTCGGCCTCGGTGGGCGGGGCGGCTCGCCCGGCGCGCGGGCGGTCGTAGCCGGCGAGGGGGGCCTGGAACACGGGCTCGGGGATGGGCCCGGTGAACTCCTCCGGATCCTCCAGGGGTAGATCGCTGATGGAGTCGAAGGCGCCGGGCTCCAGGTCGCGCTGGAGCAGCCCGCGCATGGCGATGCCGGCGCGCTCGGCGTCTTCGCGCTGCAGCATGGCGATCTGGCGCTGCATCACCTGGGCCAGGCGCCGGGCCTGGCGGATCTCGGCGCGCAGCATCTCGTTCTGTCGGGTGAGGTCGGCCAACCGCTGGCCGATGTCATCGCCCTCCTCGGGCAGCGCCTGCTGCAGCTCCAGCAGCTTGCGCCGGTAGTAGTCGCGCTCCGCGGAGGCGGCCTGGAAGCGGGCGCGCAGGACGTACTCGGGAGCCTCCACCAGGAGCTCCTCGAGCTCCAGCACGCGGGCGTTGAGCTGCTCCTCGCTCTTGCGCAGCTGGGCGATGACGTGCAGGTTCACCACCAGCCGGCGGTGCAGCTCCTTGATGTCCCGGGACCACTCCTGCAGGGCGGTGTCGAGCGCCGGCACAGCCTCGCGCGCGAGCTCGGGGCGTTTCCCCGGCGGCAGCGCCCGCTGCGCGAGGGAGAGAAGCGCGGCGGCCTGGCGCTCGAGATCCTCCACCTGCCCGTGGACCATGCGGAGCTGGTCGGTGAGGAAGCGCGCGTGCCCCCGCGCCCGCTGGAGCAGCACCAGCCACACCGCGCTGATCAGGACCATGCCTGCGACGACGGCGAGGAGGGCTTCCAGGGTGTAGGTCAAGGGGACCTCGAGATGCGTTGAGGGCGGGCGTCAGACGATGCGGAGCTTGTAGGGGTTCAGGTCCTTTTTGGAGGCGGCCTCGTCGGACGCGGCGGTGGCCTTCTCCAACCATTCCTTGAAGGTAGCATTGCCCGGCTCGTACTGGCAGGCGAACCGGATGTGCATCACGGCGCCCTTGAAGTCGCCTTCTGTCCAGCACTTCAAGGCCATCTTCCAGTATTTTTCACCCTGGGGTGTCTTGGCGGCGGCCTCCAGGCTGCCCTGGCTGGAGGCGTCCTTGGCGGCCTCGTTCCGGCCCTCGGCGGTGAGGCGCAGCCGGCCCTCGGCCCGATCGAGATCGTAGCGGGCGCGGGTGTCCGGGTCCTTCAGGGCGCGGTAGGCTTCATTTGCCAAACGGAAGATATCGTTGGCCCTGGCCTTGAGATCCTCGTCGGGCAGGCGCGCCAGGCGGTCGGGGTGCAGCCGACGGCTGACCGCCTTGAAGGCCGGGTCGACATCTTGCTGGGGCGCGTCGGGAGGGATCTGGAGGATGGCGTAGTAGTCGATCTCGTCGAGCAGCTCGTGCAGGGTCTCCAGCTCGACGCGGGTCTTGAGCAGCGGGTCCATGGCCTACCTCCTCATCTCTTGTCGAGGACGATCTTCAGATCGCGCTCGTTCTTCGTCTCGGGATCCCGGGCGATGACGTGGACGATGCCGTCGGCGTCGATCTGGAAGGTCACCTCGACGCGCACGTCGCCGCGCGCGGCAGGGCGCAGCCCGTCGAGCATGAACTCGCCCAGCTTCTCGTTCTGGTCGACCTTGCGCGACTCGCCCTGGTAGGCGGTGATGCGGACCTCGGTCTGCTGGTCGAAGGCCGGGTGGAAGATCTTGGTCTGCTCGGTGGGGATGGGGCTGTTGCGCGGGATGACGGCTTCGACGAAGCCACCGACGGTGCCGACGCCCAGCGAGCGGGGGGTGACGTCCAGCAGGAGCGGCATGTTGGGGGCGACCTGGCCCTCGGGGGTGACGCCCGCCAGGTTGTGGGCCTGCAGTGCGGCGCCCTGGGCCACCACCTCGTTGGGGTTGTGATCCAGGCTCACGGGGCGCTGGAAGTAGTGCTCCACCGCCTCCTGGACGAGGAAGAGCTGGACCATGCCGCCCACCAGCAGCACGCCGTCGATCTGGTTGGTGGACAGCCCCGCCAGCTTGAGCGACTCGTCGCAGACCTGGAAGGTGCGCTGCACCAGCGGCATGACCACCTGGGCGTAGGTCAGGCGGTCGATGCGGGTGCTCAGGACCACGTCGCGGCCGTCCACGGACTTGGCGACGCCGGGCACGTTGACCTCCACCTCGTTGCTCTCGCCCAGCGCGATCTTGGCCTGCTCGGCGGCCTCCATCAGGCGCAGCCAGGTGACCCGGTTGTCCTTCACGTTGACCTTGGAGCGGCGCTGGAAGCCCTTGAGGAAGTGGCGCGCCACCGCCGCGTCGAAGTCGTCGCCGCCGAGGAAGGTGTCGCCAGCGGTGCCGACGACCTCGTAGACGTCCTCCTCGAGCTTGAGGACCGAGATGTCGAAGGTGCCACCGCCCAGATCGTAGACGGCGACGTTCTGCTTGAGCCCCTGGCCCAGGCCATAGGCGAGCGCCGCGGCGGTGGGCTCGTTGATGATGCGCAGGCACTCGAGCCCGGCCAGGCGGGCGGCCTCGCGGGTGGCCTGGCGCTGGTGGTCGTTGAAGTAGGCCGGCACCGTGATGACCGCCTGATCCACCTTCTGCCCCAGGCGCTTCTCCGCGATCTTGCGCATGTGGTCGAGGACGAAGGCGGAGATCTCCGGGACGGAGTACTCGCGCCCGCGCACCCGGATCAGCACCTCGCCCGCGGTGGACTCCACCAGCTCGTAGCCCACGTTCATGGCCAGGCGCTTGACCTCGGCCGAGCGGAAGCGGCGACCCATGAGGCGCTTTGGGGAGTTGACCGTGCTCTCGGGCGCGTACATGAGCTGGCGCTGCGCGCGCCAGCCCACCACGGGGACACCGTCGTAGCCGAACGCGACCACCGAGGGCTGGGTGCGCTTGCCCTCGTCGTCCGCGAGGACCGTGGGCTGCCCGTCGATGAAGGCCGCGACGCAGGAGTACGAGGTGCCGAGATCGATGCCGACCGGGATCGTCATGTCAAGCTCCGTGGTGTCCGTCGATTTTATCGCTTTATCGTCAAGGGGTGTCCACCAGGATGGTGACGGGGCCGTCGTTCAGCAGAAAGACATCCATCATGGCGCCGAAGACGCCGCGTTTCACGGGGATACCCTCGGCGGCGAGCAGGGCGCAGAATCGGTCGTAGAGGGGCTCGGCCTGCTCGGGGGGGGCGGCGCCGATGAAGCTCGGGCGGTGGCCGCGGCGGCAGTCGCCGTACAGGGTGAACTGGGAGACCACCAGCGCGTGGCCACCGACCTCGAGGGCCGAGCGGTTCATGCGGCCTTCGGCGTCGCGGAAGATGCGCAGGTGGGCCAGCTTCCTGGCCAGCCACGCGGCCTGGGGCTCGCCGTCCGTGGGGGCCACCCCGAGCAAGACCAGCAGCCCCGTTCCGATGGCGCCGACCGGTTCGCCCTCCACCTCGACGCTGGCGCGGGCGACGCGCTGGACCAGGGCGCGCATCAGCTCCCTCCGCAGGAGACCTGACCGCCCGCCACCGAGCAGGTCACGGTCTGGGCCTTGCTGACCTGGACCGCGCCCCGGGCCGCATCGATCTGGACGACGCAGGAGACCATGCCCTCGTAGGCCTGGAATTCGAGCTGGGTCGAGTTCACGAAGGCGACCTTCTGGCCGTCGCCGCAGGAGATGTCGGCCTCGTGGCCCTGGGCGACGAAGCGCACGGTGTAGGTGCCGCTCGCGAGCTCGACGGGCTCGGGAACGGCCGGCGGGGAGGAGGCGCCGCCGGAGCTGCGGCTGGAGGCGGACGGGGTGGTGCTGCGCCCGGTGCCCTGGCTGCCGCCTTGGGAGGAGCCCCCGGAGGTGCGGGTGCTGGAGGAGGACGCGGCCGGAGCGGAGGCCGACGCGGAGAACGACTCACGCGTGCCGCCACCCTGGGCGGCGGGCTCCTTCGTGGGCTCCCGGACGGGTTGCCCGGAGGCCTCCTTGGGGCGCTTTCCTCCGCGGGTGCCGGTGTCCCTGGGGGGCGGATCCGTGGGCGTGGGCGCCGTGGCGGTCTGGAGCGCGGGCATGTCCTCCGAAGGAGCCGAGGCGTTGCCTCGGGAGTAGATGAGCCAGGCGCCTCCCGCGGCCAGCACGAGCACGCCACCACCGAGGACGAGCAGCAGCAGGACGATCACGATGATCTTGCCCAGGCCGCCCTTCTTCTCCGGTGCCGGGCCGGGGGCCGGCCCCTGGGCCACGGGCCCCTGGATGACGGGCCCCTGGATGATGGGCGCTGGCGCGGGGGCTGGCCCGGCCGCCATGGGCCCCTGGGCCACGGGCCCCTGGATGACGGGCGTCGGCGCGGGCCTGGGGGCGGCGGCCGGAGGCGGGGGCCTGGG
>JBDRKM010000445.1:0-2279 GCA_043814015.1 Pseudomonadota bacterium | reverse complement strand
AGCGCGCAGAGCCGTGGGCCGAGGGTGGCCACCACGGCGGCGGGGCCGGCCAGCACGAAGGCGCCCTCGCGCTCGCCCGCGGTGAGCAGGAAGATCGCAGCCGAATCGAGACGGCAGGCGGCGTTGGCCACGGCCTGCAGGAAGCGTAGGTCGTCCTCTTCGCGGTGCAGGGCGGCGGCGCCCCCCTGGGCACTGTGCACCAGGCCCTCCGCGAGCGCCTGGGCCAGCTCCTCGCGGGCCGCGCGAAGCTGGCGCGTCAGGGCGTGCTGCTCCCCCTGCAGGCGCGCCACGGCCACGGCCTGGTCGGCGGGCGGGCAGCACAGCAGGCGCCCGAGCTGATGCTCCCGGGCGAGCCCGCCCTGCAGCAGGGCGAGCGCGCGGCCGCCTGCCACGTAGTGCAGCCGTGTGATCCCGCCGTGGACGCGCTCGGTGCCGAGGAACTGCACCAGCTGCAGCTCGGCGGTGCTCGCCACGTGGGTGCCGCCGCAGGTGTTCTGGTCGATCCCCTCGATGACCACGAGGCGCACCGGGCCCACATGGCCCTCGGGCAGGCCACGGGAGCGCACGTCCTCGCACGGCAGCTCTCCGGCGGGCAGCACCCTGCCACGGATGGGGACGGCGCGCCGGATCTCCGCGTTGACCATGGCCTGCAGCTCCGAGAGCAGATCTGGCTGCAGCTCGGCCGCGCCCAGATCGATGGAGGAGCGCTCGGCCCCGAGGTGGAAGGCCAGGGTGGCCAGCCCGAGCTGATCCTGGGCCAGGGCCGTGATGAGGTGTTGGGCGCTGTGCTGCTGCATGTGGTCGAAGCGCCGCGGCCAGTCCAGCGCGATCTCCGCCAGGCCGGGCGCCATCGGCGCCGCGACCACGTGCAGCCAGCCATGGTCCGCGTCAGCCAGCACCTCCAGCACGGGCTGCCCCGCGATGGTGCCGTGGTCCTCAGGCTGCCCGCCGCCGCCCGGGAACAGCAGGGTGTCGGCGGTGATCGCCAGCAAGCGCCCCTCCTCGAGCCGACACGCGAGCACCTCGGTGGTGAGGAGGCGACGGTACGGATCGCGGTGGAAGGCGGGCGTGTGCATGGGGAGGCTCGAGGCCCCGCCCTATCCGATGCCAGCCCGACCGGCCCGGCGCCGCCGCGCGTGCTAACCTGCACCGTCCGGCCGCTCCGCAGCGGGTTCCAGGCCCGGAATCCCACGCCGAGAGGAGGAGGCATGGCACCACAGGGAACGCGCATCGGTCCCTACGCCCTCGAAGCCCAGATCGGGCGCGCCGAGGGCTGCACCGTCTGGCAGGCCGTGCGGGCCGACGGCAAGGCCCGCGGGCCGAGCAAGGTGTGGGTACGCCTGCTCGACGATCCGGGCGATCCGGCCGCCCAGGTTCGCCTCGAAGCCGAGTACAGGCGCCTCAAAGCCCTCGACGGCGCCGGCGCGCCCAAGGCCTGGGCCCACTACGCCGGCCTCGGCGCGCTGGTCTTCGAGCCCCGACGCGGCGCCACGGTTCGCGCCCTGCTGGACGCCGCCCAGGCCGCCACCCTGGAGCTCGACGAGGCCACCGCCATCGAGATCGGGCTCGGCGTCGCCCGCGTGCTGCGCCACGCCCATCAGCTCCAGGAGCCGGTGGTCAGCGGGCGGCTCTGCCCGGCCGAGATCCTCCTGGGCCAGGACGGCAGCGTCACCCTCACCGGCTGGGGCGGCTGGGGGCTACACCCCTGGCCCGAAGGCCTCGCTCCAGAGCTGCGCCGCGGTGCGCCCGCCACCCCCACGTCCGATCAGTTCGCCCTCGGCACCCTGCTCACCACCCTGCTGGAGCCGCGGCTGGTGCAGGCGCAGGGGATCGCCGCCGCGGTGGAGCGCATCGGGCGCCGCTGGCCCGCCTGCGGTCGTATGCTGGAGACCAGCCTCGCGCAGGATCCAGCCGGTCGCTATCCCGAGGTCGGGCAGGTGATCCATGAGCTGCTCTCCCTCACCCGCCAGGAGGGCGGTGTGGCGCGCATCGGCGAGCTCGTGGAGCGCTGCTCCACGGTCCGCAGGGGTGGGGCCGCGGTCCGGGCCATGCTCTCCTCCTTGAGCGCCCCCCTCGCCCTCCCCCCGGCGCCCATCCCGGCCATGGTCCCGCCGCCTGCCGTGGCGCCGCCGCCCGCCGAGGTCCCGACACCCCGGCAGATGCCTGGAGACGAGCCCTCTCCTTTTCCCGCGGAGCCGCCCGCTGAGCCCAGGCCCGTCGCGCCCTGCGCGGCTCCCCCGGAGCCTGCTCCCGGCGTCCAGCCGGTGGCGGAGCCGGAG
>JBDRKM010000444.1:0-23455 GCA_043814015.1 Pseudomonadota bacterium | reverse complement strand
TGCACGGGGGCCACTGGCTGCTGCTCGGGGTCCACGAGGGCAAGGCCAAGGTGCGCGCCGAGCCCTTCGACGCCGTGGAGCTGGCCCTCGGCCCGATCTGGGGCGAGGTGGAGGTGCCGCCGAAGGAGGGGTAGGGAGGGCCTTGTCCCGAGGTCCACGCCATGCTCCTCTCCGCCCTGCTCCTCTGCCTCGCCGCGCTCGCCCAGGACCCGGCGGACGACTGGCGCACGCTGTCCACCGGCCACTTCCGCGTGCACTACCCCGCCGCGGCCGAGGCCTGGGTGCTGCAGGTGGCCCCGCGCTACGAGGCGCTGCACGCCGAGGTGGTGGCGGCCGTGGGCCACGACCCCGAGCGCCCCGTGGACATCGTGGTCATGGATCCCTACGCCACGGCCAACGGCTTCGCCCTGCCCTCCCTGGGCCACCCCCGCGTGGGCGTCTTCCCGAGCCCGCCCGGCGCCGCCTCCAGCCTGGGGCACTTCTCCGACTGGTCGGACGAGCTCATCGCCCACGAGGACACGCACCTGGTCCACCTCACCATCCCGGCGCGCAACCCCCTGGGGCGGCTGCTCACCGAGCGCTTGCTCGGCTACGGCCCCGTGGCCCTCGAGACCCCACTGTGGGCCGTCGAAGGCTTCGCGGTGCACATGGAGGGGCGGCTCACGGGCCAAGGACGGCCGCACAGCGCCGCGCGGGCGATCTTCCTGCGCGATCTCGCCGTCGCCGGGCGCCTGCCCGCCTACGGCGAGCTGTCGGGCTCCAACCGCTGGGGCGGCGGGGCCCTGCCCTACCTGGTGGGCTCGGCCTTCGTGGAGTGGCTGGTGGCGCGCGAGGGCGAGGGCTCGCTGCACGACCTCTGGATGCGCACCTCCTCCCGCCAGGTGCGCGGCTTCGCCAAGGCCTTCGAGGGCGTCTACGGCGAGCGCCCCGAAGTGCTCTACGCCCGCTTCTCGGCCGAGCTGACCCAGGCCGCCCTCGAGCTGGAGGCCGCGCGGCCCGCCACCCCAGGCACCCTCTGGGAGGACCTGCAGCGCTCCACCGGCGCCCCGGCCGTCTCCCCCGACGGTGGCCGCCTGGCCGTGGTGGTGGAGCCGGAGCGGGGCCCGCCCGTGCTCCAGGTGCTCGACACCGCCACCAACGCCGAGGCCGAAGAGGAATGGGCCGCGCGGGTCGCCAGGGTCCTGGAGCGCGACCCGCAGGACGTCGCCCCGAAGAAGCCCGCGATCTTCCCTCACGAGGTTCTGGAGCGCTGGCGCCGCGGCGACCGCGCCCCCGTGGGCCCGCGCTGGCTGCCGGGCGACCGCGGCCTGCTGTTCACCGCCTGGGTCGTACAGCCCTCGGGCGATCTGCTGCCCGAGCTGTTCACCTGGAAGCCCGGCGCGCACCGCGCCCACCGCCTCACCCGCGGTGCCGGCGTGCAGAACGCCGATCCTGCCCCGGACGGCACCTGGGCCGTGGCCATCCAGCAGCGCTGGGGCCAGTCCCGGCTGGTGCGGGTGGACCTCGGTAGCGGCGCCGTCGGCGACCTGACCGCCCCCGAGGTGGGCACCGTCCTGGACGGGCCGCGCCTCGATCCTACCGGCACCCGCCTGGCCTACCTGCGCCACCGCGGCGCCTGGGAGATCGTCCTGCACGAGCTGGCCAGCGGCGCCGAGCGCGGCCTGCCGCTCGGCCCCGAGGACGAGCCCATGTCCCTGGCCTGGGCCCCCGGACGGCCAGAGCCTGCTGGTCACCATCGCCGCGGGCGGCTTCGTGGAGATCGCGCGCCTGCCGCTGGACGGCGGGGCCCCCACCGTGCTCACCCGCACCGGCAGCGCGGCCCTGGCCCCCGCCCCCAGCCCCGACGGCGCCGCCCTCTACTACCTGGCCCCCGACAGCGAGGGCCACGACCTGCACCGGATCACGCTGGGCGCGCCTCCGGAGCCCATCCACGTCCGGGCCGCGCCGCCGGTGGTCCCCCTGCCGCGGGAGGAGGTGGCGCCGATCCCGGCCACCCCCTTCGCCGAGGCCCCCCACCCCTACGGCCTCGGGCGCGCGGAGGTCATGCCCGTGGTGGGCGCCGCCACCTCGCGGGGCGCGAGCACCACCCAGCTCGGCCTGCGCGTGGGCGATGTCCTCGGGCGATGGGAGCTCTTCGGCCAGGCCGGGCTGTTCGGCCAGGCCATGCCCACCGGCGGCGCCCTGACCGGCGCCTGGCGCGGCCGGCCTGTCTCACTCCAGGTGGATCTGTACGGCGTACACGAGCAAATCGATGACACATCGCGCCGCTTCGGGGGCGCCCTCACCCTGGGCAAACGCGTCGAGGGGGATGCCCGTGTGGGCGAGCTGGAGGCCGGCCTGTGGCTCGACAATCCCTGGGACGATGACGACGAGCCCGCCCGCGGGGCCGCCTTCGTGGACGCCGCCGGCGCCCGCCGCTGGTGGGCCGGCACCGCCTGGCTGGAGGCCGACGCCCGCCTCCAGGGCCAGCAGGGTCGCACCGGCAGCGGCGCCTGGACGCTGGGCCACGGCCAGGGTCAGCTCGGGCTGGGGGTGGGCCTCGTGGGCCTGCTGGGCAGCGGAGGGCTGGCCCACACCACCGGCACCGGCGACCTGGACCGCCTGCGCCTCGGCGGCCTGCAGAGCCCGCTCTTGCCCGGCGCCGTGCAGGCCGCGCGCAACTTCGCCCCGGCCGTGGCCCCCGGCGCCGCCGCCGGTGGATCCATGGTCTCCTGGCGGGGCGCGCTCGACCTGGGCGGCGCCATGGATCTCTACGTGGAGCGCCAGCGCCTGTGGGACGGCGCGGGCCTCACCGCCCTGGCGGGCGCCGCCGGGGTCACCTCGGTGGGGTTGGACCTCGGCATGGGCACCCCGGATCGCCCCCTGGTGAAGCTCCCGGGCCTCACCCTCGAGCTGGGCGTGGCCTGCCTCGTGGAGGACCCCGAGACGGGCTGGGCCGCCAAGCCCTGCCGTGGGATCGACTCCTGGAGCTTCTGGACCTCGCTGCTGTGGCGACCGGAGCGGCCGGTGCTGGGGTGGGGGGTCGAGTAGGGAGCCCGCCGCGGATCCCCTCGCAGGGCGGGCTCCCTCCCGTTCGAGATATAGTCAGCGAGAACGCACGCACGAGGCCGTGCCCCGTGTCCACACCGGAGGCCCGATGGCCCGCCTGATCAGCTCAGCCTTCGATCCCGTCCGAGCCGACCCCCGGCTGTTCGTGGACCGCGATGATCTGCGAGGGGACCTCGAGGAGACCCTTGAGGATCTGGTTCTCTCCAGGCGCTTCCAGGCGCGGCTGACCATCACCGGCGACAAAGGCGTCGGCAAGACCATCCTCACACGCACGGTCCTCCACGGTCTGCACGAACGCCTCGGGCGCTCCTTCCTTCTCGTCGAGGTCGACGGCCGGGGCCTGACCTACCGGCCCTTCCTCGAGCGGCTGGCGCGCGCCCTCACCGAGGAGGGCCTTGGCTGGCTCGCCACGAACCCCGAGCCTGACCACGACACCCTGGAGCGCTGGTTCAAGGAGCTGGCCCTGCTGGCCATCCACTCCACCATCACCGAGGCAGAGACCTCCAGCATCGCGCGCGCGTACGGCGCCAACGCGGGTGTCGAGGGCGGGTTGCTCGGCGCGCTGCAGTTGAAAGCGTTGTTCAACTGGACGGAGACCCGCCAGCTCGGCCAGGCCGTGCATCGGAGCCGGGAGGTGACGGACCAATTCCTCCACGCAGCCGTCCAGGCCACACTGGTCCGGCTCATGGAGCGCGGGGTGTCCGTGGTCCTGTTCCTGAACGATCTGGACCAGGCGCTCAACCGCGAGAACCCCGCCCTGCTCCGGCAAGCCCTGGGGCAGATGGTCGCCCTGGAGCCCTGCATCCAGATCTTGAACGTCCGCAGCGAGATCTTGTACGACGACCTGCGACGGGAGAGCGACCTCCGCCTCGTCCCCCCCATGAGCGCCGAGGCGCTCCTCGATCTGTTCGATCGCCGTATCCAGGAGGAGCCCTCTGCCGAGAAGCGGGCGCGCCTCCAGGCTCCTGAGCTACGGCGGGTCGTCGCCTGGCTCGCCGCCATCAACGGGAACCCCTTCGCGTTCCTCTCCTGGCTACAGCACTACCTGCGCCTGTTCGAGGAGCCCTGGCCCTCCCTCGATCGGTTCGAGGACCGGCACCAGATCGTTGTCCGCTCGGGCGTCCCCAACGACGCCGACCTGGTCCGACGGCTCATCGAGATCACCGAGCGCGTCAGCACCGGGAGCCACGACTGGTGTTCGCGGGAGGCCCTCCTCCGTGGGGCCCTGAGCGTCGATTCGCGGGCCGCGCGGGGCCTGTCGAGCGAAGAAGTGGCGAAGCTGGTGAACGCCGGAGCGCTCATCCCCCGGGATGTCTTCACGCCCGATCTCGGCCTCCGCCTCGAGCCGCTGCTCGATCTGCTGCGCACGACCGGCCCCAGGGAGTAGCCCCTTGCGGCTGTTCCACGCGCAAGGGCTGACCGGGTTCCGCTTCGCCGTCCCGGAGGGGCCCTGGCCCTTCGTCGTCCCCGGCTCCATGCTGAGATCGCACCAGGACGTCACCACGACGGTCTACCAGAACAGCGTCGCGCCCGCCCCCCTGTCGCGCATCGAGATCGACTGGCTCACCAGCCTGCAGCCCGCCGACGAGGCACTGCTGGATCACCTCCGGCGCACGGGCCGAAGCCGGCAGGTCTCGGTGGTGGTGAACCTGCTGGATCCGGAGGGGCCCATCCTCGGGCCGATGGCCCACCCCCTCCTGGCGGGGTTTCCTTTTTTGGTGATCGTGGTCCCAAGCCCCGGTGGCTCCGAGCCCCTGGCACCCCTCTACGCCCTGGACCTGGCGGTGCGAACCCACCTCGAAGAGCGCTACGACGAACTGGTGAGCGGGCTGTCCTTCGGCGCGTTCCGCGGCCTGACGCTGGCGCCGGATCTGCGGGCGCTTGACGCATGGTGGGGTCAATTCGAAGGCCCGGTGGACGCCGTGCAGCTCGTCAACCAGTTCATCGCCCACCAGGCCGAAGGCCTGTCGCCACAGGAGGCGGCGGATCTGGCGGCGGCGCAGCGGGTCTCGAACCAGCTCGCCGGCCGCGGTGCGTTTGAGGTCGCGACGCTGATCGGGCTGCTGCAGGGGAGGCTGTTCGCGGAACTTCCGTTCGGGCATGAGCGCGGCATCGCGAGGCTGGTCCGCCAGAGGCTCTGGGATCCGGAGACACAGCGCCCCCTGCGTTGGGCCAGCCACCTGGGCGATCGGGACTTCTTCGCCAAGGTGACCCCGTTCAGGCGCTTCCCCACCGAGGATCAATGGGCAGCCCTGGAACGGATGGGGGCGGGGAGCTGGATCGGGGTCCGGCCCCCGGGCACAGGCTGGACCACACCCGCGGCGATCCGCGACCTTTGGGAGTCCTTCCCCTCCAGCCCGCTCTGGAGGACCGAGGAGTCGCTGCGCGCCCTGTCCCCGGATCCGGTGCGCCTGACGGCACCAGAGGTCCCAGCACCCGAGCGCGCGATCTTCCTGCTGTTGGCCGCGGCGGTCATGCTCGGAAGGGGCGAGGGCGATTTTGGAGAAGCGGCCTTCGAAGAGGCGCTCTCTGTGCTACCGCGCGGAGTGCTCCCTTGGCCCGAGCCGAACCGTCTGCTGAGGTTCGGTGAGAGGCTGTCGCGAAGAGGGAGTCGTTCCGAACTGGACCGCAAGTCGCGCTGGCTTCTCCGCCTGCTCCCATTGGAAGAGCCCGAGGACCCTCGAGAGACATATCAATACTGGAAGGGTGTCTTCCAGTCGCGCAACCTGACCCCGCAGGTACGCAAGTTCGCCATCGAACGAATGCTGGGGCTACATGGCCCCGGCGGGACTTCCTGGAAGCAGCGGATCGAAGACTGGCTGTCCTACGCGCAGCTCTCCCCAGAAGAGGCTGGCGACAACACCAAGCGGTTCGAAGAAGTTCTGACACGCAGCAAAAAGAACACGCGCAAATTCCATTGGCTTCGGTTCCTGATCTACACGAGACAACGCGACCTCATCCCAGACGCCATTGATGGCTACCTCACGCCACCGACCGCGCCGTACGGGCGATTGATTAGGTTCACCGCAGACATCTTGTTGCCGCTCCTGGCTTCACAGCGCATGGAGACCGAGGCGCTCCTTCTCTACAGACGTTGCCGCGAATCTACAGAGGCATGGGGCGACCGCGACCCGGCTTCGGCCGCCAAGATCCTCGTGTCTGTTGCGCGGCTGCGTGCGGACTCCGATCCCGCCACGGCTGCCGATCTCCTGTGGGAGGCGGCTGCGCTCCCGATTGAAGCCGTCGAGAGGCTGAAGATCCTCGAACAACTCGCCACAGATCTGGTGAAGATGGGTGACCATGATCGGGCCCGCGAGGTCCTCGCCGAGCTCCATTCCCTCGACGTCCCCCTCGGGAAGGCCCGCAGGCAGCGCCTGGATCGGCTCGCCGCCAGCGCTGGGTACCGGAGGTAGCTTGCAAGCTCCCACCACGAGACTCGGCGCCACGGGTCTCCTCGCCGTCCTCGCCCTGCTGGCCAGCTGCCACGGCTGCCCCGTGGACGACGGGAGGGTCGCGGTCGAGCCCCTGGACGTGCCCCTGGGTGCCATGTACTTCTGCCCGTACTGGCCCATGCACGCGCTCTCGGGCAACTGCAACGCGCGCGCCGACGCCCCCTGCGCCTACGCTGGCCTGGGGCTCCCCCGCATCAAGCTGGAGGCCATCCGCTGGGACAGCGTGGAGCCGAGCGCGCCCTCCGGCGGCCAGCACAGCTACGACTGGTCGGTCCTGGACGACGCCGTGCTGCGCTGGGAGGAGGCCGGGGCGCGCCAGCTGCAGTTCCACGTAGAACCCCACGCGAGCTGGGGGACTCAGGCCTCACGGCCCATCGCCGAGGAGGTCTTCGGGCTCGACTGCGACGAGGTCCCAGGCCACTGCGAGGATCTCCCGGCCAACCCCGAGCCACAGCGCTGGGAGGACTGGCGTGCCTTCGTGACCGCCCTGTGCGAGCGCTACGACGGCGACGGCGTGGACGACGTGGAGGGGCTCCTCGCCGCCCACCTCGAGTTCGAGCTGCTGAACGAGGGCCAGAACTGGCAGTTCTACATGGGCAGCGCCGAGGACTACGCCGAGCTGCTCGCCCAGACCCGCCAGGCCCTGGACGCCTGCAACGAGCGCGCTCAGCTCATCCACTACGGCGTCACCTTCAACGGCCTGACCCACGGCGGCGTGTCCGACGAGGCCTACTGGGAGCGCCAGGAGCAGAAGGCCGAGAGCCTCGATTCCGTGCTCTACGGCCCCGGCTACCGGCATGCGCACGCCATGATGCTGGGCAGCCCCGAGCCCGACGCGAGCGTCGATGCCACGGGCACCCTGTCGCTGTGCGCCGACTTCGAGCAGGTGGACCTGAACTGCAACATGAGCATCGCGCACATGATCGAGGAGCACGCCTTCCTGCGCGCCAAGCTCGATGGCTACGGCTGCGAGCACGTCCAGATCCTCTGTGGCGACTCCACCAGCGCCCCCGCGCTGTACTCGCCCACCGAGCTGGAGTGGTGGGACAGCTCCTGGAGCGGCGCGGACACGCGCGGCGAAGCCCTCCACGCGGTCCTCGGCGCGCCCTACGCCACCTACGGCGCCCTGTGCAACCCCGACGGCCTGGATGCCGGCCTGCCCTACGATCAGGTCAAGGCCTGGTACGACCAACAGCACGCCGCCTGGGCCGTCAAGAAGGCCGCCACGGCCCTGGCCCTCGGGATGACGGGCTTCATGGCGGGCCTGTTGGAGAACTGGCCCCCCGCCTCCGGCTGCTACTGGATGTATCAGGGCATGAGCGCGTCCGAGGTCGAGGCGCTCGGCCTGCTGCCCGTGAGCTACGGCGCGCCCGAGCCCGTCTACCGCTCCTACCGCCTCCTCGCCGAGAAGCTGGCGGGCTACGCACGCGCCTCGCGCGCGGTGGTGGACGGCGTGACCGTCCTCGCCTTCGCCTTCGAAGACGCCGACAAACCCCCGCTCTGGCTGGTGTGGTACCTCGACGACGCGCTGCCCGAGCCGGGCGCCGCGGAGCAGACCCACGCCTTCACACTGGACGTGGGGGCTTCCAGCGTGCGGATCACCCGGCTGATCACCGAGGCCGGGGTGGAGACCCCGAGCACGGAGACGTTCGAGGCACCGGGCGGCCTCTACACGGGAGAGGCCGGGCAGACGCCGTTCTTCGTGGAGGCGGGGGGGTAGGGGCGCCGTTCGCGCCGCCCAAGCCCTGGCCCCGCGGGGCGCCGGAGCCAGGCGGATCGTGCTGGCGAACAGCGTGGTCTCAAGCCCGATCCAGACGTTCCGGGCAGCCATGCCCCCCGATTCAGACGCTTCACCGAACCCATCCCCCCAAGGTCGACGCCCGAGGGGGCCCATCCCCCCTCATCATGACGTTCAAGGCACCTATGCCCCCTGATCGTGACGCTCTGCGTCGATCCTGGGGGGCATAGATCCCGAAACCCATCAGGATCGGGGGGCATAGGTCCCGAAGCCCGTCGGGCCGCGGTGGGGGCGTGACATCCGCACACTACCTCTCGAGCGATTCCTCCTGTCCCAGATCGTGGCGCCGCAGCAGAGCCAACCAGGCCCGGAGGCGACACAGGTGGCCCGAGATGGTTCATCTCCCCCCGGCGGTGTCGTGTCTGGGGGACCCGAGGCGACAGAAGTGGCCCGAGATGGTTCATCTCCCCCCCGCGGTGTCGCGTCCGGGGGTTTCGAGGCGACACAGGTGGCCCGAGATGGTTCATCTCCCCCCCGCGGTGTCGCGTCCGGGGGGCCGGAAGCCGGCCACGCCACGATCTGGGACAGGAAAAAAAGGCCTCCTGTCCCCGATGGTGGCGCGCCGGGATCGCGCGTCGCCTGCCCGACGGAACGGGTAGGGTTCAGCCACCCCTGGGAGGGGAGCCCGTACTCGCCGCTCGGGGCACGGAGAACCGAGTTCCGACCGCGTAGCGGATCGTCCGGGGAGGGGCGCCTCCCAGGGCGGTTCGCGAAGCGCCCTGGCGCCACGATCCGGGACAGGAGCAAAAGAGGCAGCGCGGGCCGGTGCGCTCACTTCCCGAATCGTCGGCTGCGCCGACGAAGCTACGGGTCACAGGCTAAAGGCTACGGGCTTTTTCGCGCACCGGCGCCTGAATTGCCCTTCACCCGCCGGGTGATCGCCGAACCCCTCGATCCTGGCTGGAAGGCGTCCGAAATCGGCTTCGGGAGTGCCGTAGCCCGTAGCCCGTGGCCCGCAGCCCCCGAGTCGTCCGACGATTCGGGTCTCTTTGGGTTGCGGGCGGAGCGCCGCCCCTGTGCTATCCTCCACTGGTTTCGGAGGAAGCACCATGTCCCGCAGGCTCACCCCCCTCGCGCTGTTCGCCCTCACCTTCCCCGGCCAGGCCCTGGCCGCCTCCTGGGTCGTCGACAAGTCCGGCAGCGGCGACTACACCTCGATCCAGGCCGCCATCAACGCCGCCAGCGCGGGCGACGACGTCACGGTCAACGCGGGCACCTACTATGAGTCGGTGGACTTCGGGGGCAAGGATCTCACCCTGCAGTCCTCCTCGGGCGCCGCGGCCACCATCATCTCCTCCACCTCCTCGTCGGTCCCGGCCCTGACCTTCGACAGCGGCGAGAGCGCCGCCGCCCAGGTGATCGGCTTCACCCTCACCTCCTCCGGCGGAGGCGGCGCCACCATCAGCGGCGCCAGCCCCTCCTTCGAGGACTGCACCATCTCCGGCAACGGCACCTCGTACTCGGGGAGCGGCAAGGGGGTCTACGTCAGCGGCGGCAACCCTACCTTCACGGACGTCACATTCTCCGGCAACCAGGCCCAATACGGCGCCGACGTCTACCTCACGGGCTCCGCGGCCCCCACCTTCCAGGGCTGCCTGTTCTCCGGCTCGGTGGCTCGCTACGGCGGCGCCATCTACGCCTCGGGCGCCTACCCCGAGATCTACGACAGCGAGTTCGACGCCACCCACGCCAGCTACAACGGCGGCGCCATCTACGCCGTGCAGTCCAACGTGGTGCTGGACGGCAGCGACGTGCACGACGTCTACACCACCTCGGGGCACGGCGGCGCCATCTACGCCGCCACCTACGCCAGCCTGGTGATCAGCGACACCGCCTTCTCCGACAACACCATCGTCAACCGCACCTCCGGCCCCTACTACGGCGGCGCCATCTTCGCCTACCCCAGCACCGACGTGACCATCTCGGGCGGCAGCTTCACGGGCAACATCGGCTACTACGGCGGCGCCATCTACCAGCGCGGCGGCACGCTCGGCATCACGGACACCACCTTCGACGCCAACGACGGCTACTACGGCGGCGCCCTCTACGCGCGCGAGACCACGCTCGCCACCGACGGGCTGACCGTCGCCGACAACACCTCCCGCAACCACGGCGGCGCCTTCGAGCTCTACAGCGCGGTGACCTGGACCGATGCCGGCTCGACCTTCGACGGCAACACCACCACCTCCTACGACGGCGCCGCGGTCTACGCCGAGACCAACGTCAGCGTGACGGTCGACGGCGCCACCTTCAGCGACAACTACGCCGGCCGCTACGGCGGCGCGCTGCGCCTGCACAACGTGGGGTACTCGGCCAGCTTCACCGGGACCGCCTTCGACACCAACAGCGGCACGCTCGGCGGCGCGGTGTATCACAGCAGCGCGCGGGATGTGTCATACACGGATTGCACCTTCACCGACAACGTGGCCCGCTCCGGCAGCGGCGGCGCCGTCTGGTGGGAGTACGCCTCCTCCTACACCTACGACGCGGCCTTCTCCGCCTGCACCTTCGACGGCAACCAGGCCGCCCAGCACGGCGGCGCCCTCTACGCCCACGCCCCCGACACCCTGACGCTGTCGGACAGCACCTTCACCCGCAACACCGCCGGCACGAGCGGCAACTACAACGGCGGCGCGGCCTACGTGTACGGGGCCGACTACCTGACCGCGGCCAACGACCTCTTCCACGACAACGCCGCCCACCACGGCGGCGGCCTGTACGTCTACGGCGTGCGCGCCACCGAGAACGTCCACAACAACGTCTTCGCCGAGAACTACGCGGACGCCCGCGGCGGCGGCGCCTACTACGACACCTCCCACACCATGGGGCTGTACAACAACACCTTCGCGGGCAACGAGGCCGCCACCTACGGCGGGCACCTCTACCAGACCGGCTCCTACGGCGACATCATCAACAACATCTTCTACCTGGCGGTGGACGGCGGCGGCGTGTACGCCAACGACACCTCCTCCGCCTCCACCACCAACACCGACTTCTTCTACAACGACGTCTACGGCAACTCGGGTGGCAACTACGCCGGCTCCTACACCGACCGCACCGGCACCAGCGGCAACCTCTCCACCAGCCCCGGGCTCACCGCCTACAGCATCGACGGGGACGAGACCAACGACGACTTCGCCCTTGCGTCCGGATCGGCCTGCATCGACGCCGGCTCCCCCTCCATCTTCGACCCCGACGGCTCCATCTCCGACATCGGCGCCTACGGTGGGCCGGGGGCCGTGATCCTGGACATCGACGGCGACGGCTACGAGACCGCGGTGGACTGCGACGACAGCGACGCCACCATCTACCCGGGCGCACCGGAGGTCCCCAACGACGGGATCGACCAGGACTGCGACGGCGTCGATCTCACCGACGGCGATGGCGACGGGTTCGAGGCCGTGGCCGACTGCGACGATGGCGACGCCACCATCTACCCGGGCGCCCCCGAGACCTGGTACGACGGCGTGGACAGCGACTGCGCCGGCGACGACGACTACGATCAGGACGCCGACGGCTACGACTACTCCTCCGACTGCGACGACACCGATACAACGATACATCCAGGGGCCACCGAGACCTGGTACGACGGCATCGACCAGGACTGCGCCGGCGACGACGACTACGACCAGGACGCCGACGGCTACGACAACTCCACCGACTGCGACGACACCAATACTACGATACATCCGGGCGCCACCGAGACCTGGTACGACGGCATCGACCAGGACTGCGCCGGCGACGACGACTTCGACCAGGACGCCGACGGCTACGACAACTCCACCGACTGCGACGACACCGACGCGAGCGTCTACCCGGGCGCGCTGGACGCCTGGTACGACGGTGTGGACAGCGACTGTGCCGGGAACGACGACTTCGACCAGGACGCCGACGGCTTCGACACCAGCGCCGACTGTGACGACTACGACGCCGCCATCTACCCTGGCGCTCCCGAGACCTGGTACGACGGCGTGGACCAGGACTGCGCCGGCGACGACGACTTCGACCAGGACGCCGAGGGCTACCAGGCCAGCGCCACCGGCGGCTTCGACTGCGACGATCTCGACGCCGCCATCAGCCCGGCCGCCACCGAGGTGGTCGACGGCGTGGACAACGACTGCGATGGCGCCATCGACAACGGCACCAGCGCCTTCGACGACGACGGCGATGGCTACAGCGAGGACGACGGCGACTGCGATGATGCGGACGCCCACGTCCACCCCGGCGCCACCGAGCTGCCCAACGGCATCGACGACGACTGCGACGACCAGATCGACGAGGGCACCGACGCCTTCGACGACGACGGCGACGGCTACAGCGAGGATGACGGCGACTGCGACGACGGCGACGCCCATATCCACCCCGGCGCCACCGAGGCCGCCAACGGCATCGACGACGACTGTGACGGTGAGACCGACGAGGACACGGAGGTCAGTGACGACGACGGCGACGGCTACAGCGAGCGCGGCGGCGACTGCGACGACACGGATCCGGACGTGAACCCCGACGCCGACGAAGTGGCCAACGGCGTAGACGACGACTGCGACGGCCTGGTGGACGAGGGCACCGACCTGTCCGACCTGGACGGCGACGGCCTGACCGACGCCCAGGAGGCCGCCATCGGCACCGACCCCGAGAACCCCGACAGCGACGGCGACGGCTACGACGACCGCTTCGAGGTCAAGGACCCCAGCGACCCGCTGGACACCGACGACGACGGCACCATCGACGCGCTGGACGCCGACGACGACGACGACGGCATCTACACCATGGACGAGGACAGCTACGACATCGACGGCGATGGCGAGCCCGACACCGACGTGGACGCCGACGGCCTGCTCAATTCCCGCGACACCGACTCCGACGACGACGGGGTCCCTGACGCCGAAGAGGGCACCGGCGACGAGGACGGGGACGGCATCCCCAACTTCCTCGATCCTTCAGGCGATCTGGGCGGCGGCGGCGGCTCCTGCTCCTGCGCGGCCGAGTCCCGCGCCCACCCGGCGGGTGTGCTCAGCCTGCTCGGCCTGGGTCTGGGCCTCGCGATCCGGCGTCGGAGGCGCTGAGCGTCGCGGTCACAGCCCGCGGACCGTGGTATCCTTCCGGTTCCCCGGAGGAAGCCACCATGTCCCGCCGCCTCGCCGCCTTCGTCGCCCTCGCGCTCGTCTCCCTGGCCCTGCCCGGCCGCGCCCTCGCCGCCACCTGGGTCGTGGACAAGACCGGCACCGGCGACTTCACCGCCATCCAGTCCGCCGTGACCGCCGCCACCGGCGGCGACACCATCGAGGTCCACAGCGGGACCTACTACGAGAGCGTCAACTTCGGGGGCAAGAACCTCAACCTGCTGTCCACCGCGGGGGCCGCCAGCACCATCATCTCCTCCACCTCGGGCTCCGCCGCCGCGCTGACCTTCTCGTCCGGCGAGACCGCCGCCAGCGTGGTGGACGGCTTCACCATCACCGCGCCCTACTACCGCGGGGTGGTCATCTCCGGCGCCAGCCCCACCATCCAGGACAGCGTCATCTCGGGCTGCGGCGCAGCCTATTCCTACTCCTCGTCCACCGGCGGCGTGTCCGTGGCCAGCGGCAACCCCACCTTCGACGGAGTCAGCTTCCTGAACAACATCGGCTACACGGGCGGCGATGTGAACCTGTCCGCCTCCGCCGCACCCACGTTCACGGGCTGCACCTTCTCTGGCTCCGACGCCTACTACGGCGGCGCCATCTACACCAATGGGGCCTACCCCGAGATCTACGAGTCGGAGTTCACCGGTCTGTACTCCTACTACTACGGGGCCGCCATCTACGCCGACTCCTCCAACGTGGTGCTGTCCGCCTCCTCGGTGCACGACAACTACGGCTACTACGCGCACGGCGGCGCCATCCACGCCACCGACTACTCCTCGCTGATCATCTCGGACACCGACTTCACCGGCAACTACGCCTACGCCTATGGCTCGGGCTACGCCGGTGGCGCCATCTACGCCGGCACGCACACCGACGTCAGCGTCAGCAGCTGTGACTTCACCAGCAACTACAACTACTACGGCGGCGCCATCTACCAGAGCGGCGGCACACTCGCGGTGAGCGACTCCACCTTCACCGACAACTACGCCATCCAGGGCGGCGCCATCTACGCCACCAGCAGCGTCACCTTGACCACTTCCGGCGACACCTTCGACGCCAACGAGGCCTACTACAACGGCGGCGCCCTCAACCTCCAGAGCGGCATCTCCTGGACCGACGACGGCTCCACCTTCAGCGCCAACTTCAACGACACCTCCTCCCACGGCGGCGACATCTACCTGTACAACAGCGTCTCCGCCGCCCTGGAGGACACCACCTTCGACGCCAACATCAGCCGCTACAACGGCGGTGGGCTGTACGGCTACTACTACATCTCCCTCGCCTGTGACGGCTGCTCCTTCACCGACAACGCCTCGAGCTACTACGGCGGCGGGTTGTACCTGGAGGCGCCGTACTACGCCACCACCCTCACGAACACCACCTTCGACGGGAACAGCTCCTACTATAGCGGTGGCGGCGCCTTCATCACAGGCGGCCTGGACACCACCCTCACGGGCGTGACCTTCGAGGACAACGTCGCCACCTACGGTCACGGCGGCGGGTTGTACTGGTACTACTACGACCGCAACCGCAGCCTGGTCATCTCGGACAGCCTGTTCGAGTCCAACAGCGCCTACTACCACGGCGGCGCCATCGCCTCCTGGTACCCCCTGCTGCTCTCCGTGGGTGACTCCCTCTTCTACCGCAACCAGGCCAACGGCAGCGGCGGCGGCTACCACGGCGGCGCCATCTACAACTACAACCCCTACTACCTCGACGTCGCCCACTCCGTCTTCCACGACAACGCGGCCTACTACGGCGGCGCCCTCTACGACTACGCCACCAGCTACGGCCTCTCCCTGACCAACGATGTCTTCACCGAGAACTACGCCTCCCACTCGGGCGGCGCGCTGTACTTCTCCACCAGCTACCACCTCTCTGTGATCAACGACACCTTCGCGGGCAACGAAGCCTACTACTACGGCGGCCACCTCTACCAGACCTCGGCCTACGGCGACATCATCAACAACATCTTCTACCTGGCCATGGACGGCGGCGGGGTCTACGCGGCCGACACCACCTCCGCCAGCACCACCTACACCGACTTCTTCTACAACGACGTCTACGGCAACTCCGGCGGCAACTACGCCGGCAGCTACTCGGATCGCACCGGCACCAGCGGCAACATCTCCACCACCCCCGGCCTGCGCGCCTACAGCATCGACGGGAACGAGGCCAACGACAACCTGCAGCTCGCCTCGGGATCGGCCTGCATCGACGCCGGCTCCCCGGCCCTCTTCGACCCGGACGGCTCCATCTCCGACATCGGCGCCTTCGGCGGCCCCGACGCCATGATCCCCGACGAGGACGGCGACGGCTGGGACGCCGACGAGGACTGTGACGACACAGACGCCACCGTCTACCCCGGCGCCACCGAGATCCCCTACGACGGCATCGACCAGGACTGTGACGGCGCCGACCTGTTGGACGCCGACGGCGACGGCTACGAATACACAGCCGACTGTGACGACACCGACGCCGCCGTGTACCCCGGCGCCACCGACACCTGGTACGACGGGGTGGACTCCGACTGTGACGGCGCGGACGACTACGACCAGGACGTGGACGGCTTCGACAACTCATCTGACTGTGACGACACAGACCCCTCGATCTTCCCCGGCGCCGCCGAGATCGCCCACGACGGCGTGGACCAGGACTGTGACGGCGCCGACCTGCTCGACGCCGACGGAGACGGCTACGACACCCCGGCGGACTGTGACGACACCGACGCAACCATCCACCCCGGCGCCGCCGAGGTGGCCTACGACGGCGTGGACCAGGACTGTGATGGCGCCGACCTGCTCGACGCCGACGCCGACGGCTACGAATACACCTCCGACTGCGACGACAGCGATCCCGACATCTACCCGGGCGCGCCCGACGCCTGGTACGACGGCGTGGACTCCAACTGTGACGGCGCCGACGACTACGACCAGGACGCCGACGGCTACGACAACACCACCGACTGCGACGACTACGACGCGGCCATCCACCCCGGCGCCGCCGAGACCTGGTACGACGGTGTGGACAGCGACTGCGCCGGCGACGACGACTTCGACCAGGACGCCGACGGCTACCAGGCCAGCGCCACCGGCGGCTTCGACTGCGATGACCTCGACGCGGCCATCAACCCGAGCGCCGCCGAGGTGGTGGACGGCGTGGACAACGACTGCGACGGCGCCATCGACAACGGCACCAGCGCGTTTGACGACGACGGCGACGGCTACACCGAGGACGACGGCGACTGTGACGACTCCGATGCCCACGTCCACCCCGAGGCCACCGAGCGCGCCAACGGGATCGACGACGACTGCGATGGCGACATCGACGAGGGCACCGACGCCTACGACGACGACGGTGACGGCTACAGCGAAGACGACGGCGACTGCGACGACGCGGACCGCCGCGTGCACCCCGGCGCCACCGAGACCGCCAACGGCATCGATGACGACTGCGATGGCCTCACGGACGAGGGCACCGACGTCTACGACGACGACGGCGACGGCTACAGCGAGCACGGTGGCGACTGCGACGACGACAACGCCGCCGTCAACCCCGACGCCGAGGAGGTCGCCGACGGCGTGGACAACGACTGCGACGGGCAGATCGACGAAGGCACCGGCCTCTCGGATCTCGACGGAGACGGGCTCTCCGACGCCGAGGAGGCCGCGCTGGGCACCAACCCCGAAGACCCGGACTCCGACAACGACGGCTACACCGACGGCGAAGAGGTGCCGGACGTCAGCAATCCCCGCGACACCGACTCCGACGGCACCATCGACGCGCTCGACCCCGACGACGACGGCGACGGCATCTACACCGTGGACGAGGACGGCTACGACATCGACGGAGACGGCGAACCCGACACCGACGTGGACGGCGACGGCCTGCCCAACTCCCGCGACCTGGACTCCGACGACGACGGCCTCTCCGACGCCGAGGAGGGGGTCGGTGACGAGGACGGCGACGGCATCCCCAACTTCCTCGACATGTCCGGCGATCTGGGCGGGGGCGGGGGGTCCTGCTCCTGCGCCGCCGGGCAGCGCGGCGCCCCCGCAGGCGCCCTGGGCCTGCTGGCCCTGGGCCTCGGGGCGGCCCTCCGCCGCCGCCGCGCCCGTCAGGGTTGAGCCATGCTGGCCACCCTGGCGCTGATCGGGAGCCTGCAGGCCCAGGACATCGGCGGACTCGACGCCCACGGCTTCGCCGTCTCGGGCCACCAGGGCGATCCCGGCACCTTCCTCGAGCTGGCCAACCCCGATCCGGGCTGGGAGGGTGCCTGGGACGCGGGCGTGGTCTTCGACTACGCCGACGATCCTCTGGTGGAGCGCGTGGGGGAGGATGTCCTGCCCGTGCTGGACCAGGTGCTGTGCGCCACCTTCATCGGCGGCGCCTCCATCCTCGGCCACGCCCGCGTGGATCTCGCCGTGCCCGTCTACCCCTACGCGCTCGACCAGATCGGCTCCTTCGGCGCCATGGGCGACCTCCGCCTCGACGCCACCGTGCCCGTGCTCCACGCCCACGACAAGGTCCCGGGCCTGGCCTTCGTGCCCGCCTTCTGGGCCCCCACCGGGGCCGAGGCGCGCTACCTCGGCGATGCGGGCCTGGGGCTCGGCGCCACCCTGGCCGTGGCCCAGGACCTCGGCCGGGTGGGCTGGACACTGAACCTCGGCGCCCGCACGGGCAAGCGCATGGACGTGCGCAACGTGGTCTGGGGCTCGGGCCTGCTGGCGGGCTTCGGCCTGCACTGGCGCCTCCGCGACGAGGCCGCCCTCGCGGCGGAGCTGCACGCCACCCCCACCTACGGCTTCTCAGGCGAACAATTCCCCATGGAGGGCCTGGTGCACGGCCGCGTGCGCCTGCCCTTCGGCCTGTACGCCACCCTGGGCGGCGGCGCCGGTCTGACCTCCGGCGTCGGCGCCAGCCGCTTCCGCGTGCTCATGGGCCTGGGCTACAGCGTCCCGGGCACCCCGCCCGAGGTGGATCTCGACGGCGACGGCATCGGCGACAGGACGGATCAATGCCCCGATCGCGCCGAAGACCGCGACGGCTTCGAGGACGATGACGGCTGCCCGGATCTGGACGACGACGGAGACGGCGTCCCCGACAAGGACGACCGCTGCAAGGAGGAGGCCGAGGATCTGGACGGCGTGCGCGATGACGACGGCTGCCCCGAGTACGACGCCGACCAGGACGGCATCACCGACGGCGCCGACGCCTGCCCCGAGGAGCCCGAGGACTTCGACGGCAACGGCGATCACGACGGCTGCCCCGAGGAGGAGACCGACCTGGACAAGGACGGCGTGCCCGACTTCCGGGACGCCTGCCTCCACGAGCCCATCCGCAAGGGGCAGAACCCGGCCACCTCCGACGGCTGCCCGCGCCTGGCCGAGATCTCCGAGAACAAGATCGTCATCACCGACCGCATCTACTTCGAGGAGGGCAAGGCCACCCTGCTGCCCGCCTCCACCCCCGTGCTGCAGGCCGTGGCCCAGATCCTCGGCGAACATGCCGAGATCACCGACATCCTGATCGAAGGTCACACCAACGACATCGGCGATGACGAGGTCAACTACCGGCTCAGCGACAAGCGCGCCGCCGCGGTCATGCAGTGGCTGCTCGACGCCGGCGTGGACCGCAACCGCCTGGCGTCCAAGGGCTACGGCGAGACCCGCCCCCTGGTGCCCAACGACAGCGACGAGCACCGCGCGCTCAACCGGCGCGTCGAGTTCACCATCGTCACACGTGTGAAGGAGTAGGCGGCGCCTCAATCACAGGCGACGTGTGCGATGCTGGGAAGCTGAGCTTCGAGGTGATTGGTGTAGGCCTCCTCGTCAGGGACAGGCTCTACCCCCATGGTGCCGGCCAACTCACCCACCAGGAAGATGTGATCGTCGGGGATCCCGGAGGCCTGGAAGGCGAGGATGTCGGTGTCCGCGTTGCCGTAGGCCCAGGAGGCGGTCCAGCCGCCGGCGGTCCGGTCGTCGATCACACCCGACTTGTAGGCCACGGCAGCATCCCCTGTCGCGCCGTAGCCCTCGGACAGGTACAGCGCGCCCTCAACGTAGGGGAAGTCGTGGGCCAGCAGCCAGTCCTCCGTGGCCTCCCGCGAGCTGCGGCCGTCGGAGAGCTCCATGTCCTCGCCCCGCGCGGTGACGTAGAAGATGGAGTAGCCGCGCTCGGCATAAGCCCGCATCAGCGCGGCGGCGTCGGGCCTCAAGGCAGGATCGTAGGTGGGATCCGTGATCTGGGCCAGCCACTCTCCGTCCGAGAGGGTCAGGGTCTCGTCGATGTCGGTGTAGACCGCGAAGGGAGGGACACAAGCCGCGCTGTCCTCGGGCTCGTCCTTGGGACAGGCGGTGAGGAGCAGGGCCAAGGGGAGGGAGAGGAGGGATGTGGCGCGCATGGAGGTGGACTAACCAGATCACGCGCAGCGTCGCCGCGGGCCGCCAGCGGTTAGGCAGCATGCCCCGCGGACTCCGCGCCGCGCCCCCACCACCACCTTGGAGATCGCCCCATGAGGACCTACCCTGCCGCCGGCTGCGCCGTGGACACCGTGCTCTTGCCCCGCCCCGGGATCTCCCCCGAGAAGTGGGCCGTCGTCGCCTGCGACCAATACACCTCCCAGCCCGGGTACTGGCGCGCGGTGGACGCGCAGGTGGGCGAGGCTCCCTCCACCCTGCGCATCACCTACCCGGAGGTCTACCTGGGCAAGGAGCCCCCGGAGGAGCGCATCGCCTCCATCCGTGAGCACATGCGGCGGTACCTGGCAGAGGGCGTGTTCGAGGCCCACGACGGGCTCATCTACCTGGAGCGCGAGGCGGGCGCCGCCACCCGTTGCGGCCTGATGATCTGCCTCGATCTCGAACAGTACGACTACACGAGGGGCTCCCGCAGCCTGGTGCGGGCCACCGAGGGCACCATCGTGGAGCGCCTGCCGCCCCGCATGCGCATCCGCGACGGCGCGCCGCTGGAGTCACCCCACATCATGGTGCTGGTCGACGATCCGGATGACACCGTGTTCGGCGGCCTCAGGGCGCAGCGCGACGCCATGACCCCGGTCTACGACCTCGATCTGATGATGGACTCCGGCCACCTCCGCGGCTGGCGCGTGGACGACCTGGCGCTGGAGGAGGCCACCATGGCGGCCCTGGCCAGGCTCGGCGACCGCGGTCGCTTCCTGCGCCACTACGGCCTGGAGGGCAGCGATGCGGCCGTACTGCTGTACGCCATGGGCGACGGCAACCACAGCCTGGCCACGGCCAAGGCCATCTGGGAGCAGACCAAGGAGCGCCTGGGCGAGGCCGCCATGGCCTCCCCCACCCGCTACGCCCTGGTGGAGCTGGTCAACATCTACGACGTCTCCCTGGAGTTCGAGCCCATCCATCGCGTGCTGTTCCACCTGCACCGCGATCTGCTCGCCGATCTGCGGGAGCGCTTCGGTGCCAGCATGACGGTCATGGAGGTCGCAGACATGGACGCCCTCGTGGCCGCCGTGGATGGCCCGGGCACCCAGCGCTTCGGCCTGGTCACCGCCGCCGGCTTCCAGGTCGTGGAGCTGTCCGAGCCCCCCGCCGAGCTGGCCGTCGGCAGCGTCCAGGGCTTCCTCGACCCCTGGATGAAGGCGGGCGGCGCCGGGGAGCTCGACTACGTCCACGGCACGGACGTGGTGCGCGATCTCGGCCTGCAGCCGGGCAACATGGGCGTCTACCTGCCCGGCATGGACAAGGGGGATCTGTTCCGCTCGGTCATCCTGGACGGCGCCCTGCCCCGCAAGACCTTCTCCATGGGCGAAGCCAAGGACAAGCGCTTCTACATGGAGTGCCGGCGCATCGGATGACGCTCACCGAACCGGTCGATTGGAGCTCCGCCGAGGCCGCCGCCCTCGACGCCCTCGGCTGCCCGGCCGACGTGCAGGCCCTGCTGGACGCCACGCCCTACAGCACCGATCCCGTCTACCGCTGCCCACGCAGCGTACTCAGAGACCGCCGCGCCCACTGCTTCGACGGCGCGGTGCTGGCGGCGGCCGCCTTCCGGCACCTGGGGCTGCCGCCACGCATCGTGGACCTGCGCGCCTGGCGAGACGACGACCACGTGATCACCGTGTTCCAGCGCGACAAGGCCTGGGGCGCGGTCGCCAAGTCCAACGTGGTGGGCCTGCGCTGGCGCGAGCCGGTGTACCGCAGCCTGCGCGAGCTCGTGATGTCGTACTTCGACGAGTACTACAACCTGGAGAAGCTCCGCGCCCTGCGCGCCTACAGCGCTCCCCTCGATCTGTCACGCTACGACCGCCACGCCTGGTGCACCGACGACGCCTGCATGGAGCGCATCGCCGCACAGTTGGACCGGATGCGCCACACCGACCTGCTCTCCGCGGCCCAGGTGGCGGCGCTGCAGCCCGTGGACGGGCGTCGCTTCGCCGCGGGTCTGCTGGGCACCGAGGACGCGGGGCTCTACAAGCCCTGGGAGCACCAGGATGCTGGCCTTGTGTAGGGGATCAGCCCCTCCTCGACGCTCTCCCAATCCTGGTGCTCCGCGCCCGGCGTGGCCGCCGTGGTGGGCAGGTCGCGCGCCACCGGCCGGCGCTCGCCGTACAGGACGCGGCCCGTCTCCAGTTGGATGGGCTGGAAGGGATAGCGGTAGCTGACCTGGGGCTGGAGCTGCGGCTCGACGTAGCCGACGACCAGCTCGAGGCCCTCCCGGTCCACCGTGGCGAGCGCCGCGGCCGTGAGCACGAGGCGATCCGCGCCACGGCTCCAGGCCCAGTCACCTGCCAACTCGGGGCGCTCACCCAACTGGCGGGCCAGCGCCGCCACCCGCTCCGGAGCGCCCTTCAGGGCCAGGGCCCTCAGGTACCCGGCCTCGGTGGGCTCCTCCCCGGGGTGGCGCACGAACACGCCCAACCGACGCCTCGCGGCCAGGGCCTGGAACCGCTGCTTGTAGGGTGACGAGCAGTAGTTCACCGGCAACCCGATCCCGGCCTCGAGGCTGTGACGGGCCAACCGGAGGGCGCACAGCTCGGACTCCAGCACGGTCACCCGAGGGCCGGGCAGGAAGGTGTAGCCGCGCGCCACCAGGTGCTCTCGGTTGTGGGGCGTCAGGCGCAGCTGGTGCAGGTTCAGGAAGTCGAGCCCGAGGTCCCGCCAGCGCGGCAGCAGCCCCCGGAGGCGCGCCTCGTGCTCGGGCACCGCCGGGATCTCCACGGTCAAGGTGGGGATCGCAGCACGGGCCAGGCGCAGTGGGGCGAGGTCGTAGCCGTTGGCGCAGGCATCGATGCGGATCTCGTCGAGGCCAGCGTCCCGCAGGCGGGCCAGGATGCCCTCCTCCAGCAGCAGCCCGTTGGTGTACATCCAGACGTGCAGATCGGCGCCGAAGCGCGCCTTGAGGGCGGCGCACAGCCCCGCCGTGCGATCCGCCGTGAGCAGGGGCTCGCCCCCGGACAGCCCGACCCCCCGGATCCCCATCCGCGCCACGTAGGCCAGGTAGTCCTTCACCTTGGGGAATGGCACCGTGCTGGTCTCGGGCTGGCCCACCTCCACCTGCGGCGTGGGGCAGAAGAAGCAGGCGCCGTTGCAGCGGCCATTCACGAACAGACAGGACCAGGTCCCAGCCGCGCAGCGCTGGCAGCCGGGCGCCAGCGGCCCCACGTGGGGCTTGGTACCGGCGCAGGCTACCGTCCCGTGGACCGCGAACCAGGCGAGCAGGTCGGCGCGCTCCGCGCCGGCCGCAGCGACCACCTCCTCCGAAGCCCAGCGCAGGCTCGAGAAGTGCTCGCCATACTCTCCACGAATCGCATTGATCCAGGTTTCGACGCGGGGATCCATGAAGTCTTTCTGGTTGGGCGGGGCTGATATCACGGCGAGGGTGGCGGGGAAGGGGGAGCACCGACTGTTTCTTGATAGTTCCCCATGCCGCGCGGGACGCGGCTCCCGGAGCCATGAAACCAACCGCAAAGGCGCAAAGGCGCAAAGGCGCGAAGGATAGCGCAGAACCCGAGGCGCTCTCGACCCACGCGAGGTCGGGTGATGGGAGAT
>JBDRKM010000443.1:0-76018 GCA_043814015.1 Pseudomonadota bacterium | reverse complement strand
CGGAGCGGCCCAGGGCGATGGCGGCCGCCGGATCCACCCGCGGGTGCCAGCGGGCGGCGAGGTCCACGGCGCGGGCAGGATCGAGAAAGCCGGCGGCCAGCACGGCCCGCTGCGCCAGCTCGCCGGGTTCCAGAGATCCCTCTTCCAGCAGGCGCTCGTACAGCGCCAGGGCCAGGGTGGGCTCCCCGGCACGCTCCAGCTCGCGGGCCGCCAGGGCCAGGAGCCTGGCCGCCACCCGGCGGGTGGAGAAGTGGCGGTTGGCCGGGGTGGGCGGGGGAGAGGCGGCCAGCCAGGCCAGGGCCGGCTCCAGGAAGGGGAGCGCGGGCGCGCCCTCGCGGCAGAGATCGAGCGCGGCCCGCGCGGCCTCGAAGTCGAGCAGCTCGGCGCGGCTGGCGAAGAGGGGGGCGCCTGGGCCGGGCGCGTACTCTGGCCGGGGCTGCACGCCGATCATGTCGAGCACCACCACCTTGAGATCGGCCCGCGGGTGGCGCAGCAGCAGGCGCTGCAGGCGCTGGAACAGGGGGCGATGCAGGGTGCGGCGCAGGGCGGGGAGGCCGGGTGGGGCGAGCCCCTCCAGCCGCTCGATGAGCGCGGCGCGCAGCCCCCCCGCGGGCAACCCAAGAGCGCGGCAGGCGGCCTGCAGCTCGGGTACCCGCAGGGCCTCGACACGCTCCGCGGGGGCCACCTGGCTATCGATCAGCGTGGCGGCCTCCAGGAGGGGGAGCACGGCCTGGTCCTCCTCATCCAGCCCGTCTTCTCGGAAGGTCTCGCGCACCCGCTGCAGCAAGCGAGCGTAGAGATGGCCGGCGGCCGGGGGCAACGCGAGGAAGCGCTCCACCGCCGCGATCTCCTCGGGCACCAGCAGCGCCCCGTGCTCGGCGAGGGCGGCCTCGACGAGGCGGTGCAGCACGGGTCCGGTGGCGGCGAGATCGGTGGGAGGGGGCATTACTTCTGGGTAACGCGCGTTCTTGTGATCGTTCCAAGCCAGACGGGGTACTATCGGGGTGGCGAAGGGCACGCCGATCGGAGGACCCATGCATTTCCTCATCCTCACGCTGCTGGCCGGCTGCACCACCACCCAGGATCTGGCCTATCTGGAGACAGTCTGCGACGAAGCGGTCACCGACGTGGCCTGGGACGACGCCTCCCTGGGCTTCACGGCGGCCGATGTGCTCGCGGCGCTGGGCGCGGACCTGCAGCTCGATCTGAGCTGGACCGAGCTGACCCCGGACGCCACGTCCGCCACCCTGCAGGTCGCCATCGCGCAACACAGCACCCTGACCCCAGCGGTGGTCGTGCGCACCGACGCGGCGGACCGCGAAGGCGGCTGCGGCGAGGATCAGGGCGAGGGCACCTTCCTGCGCATCCCGCTGGAGCTGGCCGCCAGCGATCCCGCGGGAGGCCTGTCCATCTCAGAGCCCGGCCCCTTCGAGGACGGGGTGTTCGAGCTGGACGCGGGAGCGGCCTCCGCGGACTCCGTCTGGTTCTACTGGGAGTTCGGGGTAGAGGAGCCCCTGGAGGACACCTTCGGGGGCGACTGGCTCGCGGGGGCGGAGAGCTGCGTGGAAGAGAAGGCCCACGGCCAGGAGTACGACTACCGCGAGACCCGCCTCGTGCTCTGGGGCACACCCGCGGCCGGGCAGGCGGACATCGACGTGGGCTTCGACACCGAGGACGCGGTCACCCTCGGCGCCTGCTGGCGCGGGGTCTGGGGCGACGCGAGCTGGTAGCGGCCCGGATAGGTTGGCCCCCCACCCTCGGGAGCCACCATGTCCCCTGCCATCCTCCTCCTCCTCACCCTCGCGGCCCGCGCCGAGCTGCCCCTGCCCCTCTACCCCGCGTGCGGCGAGCCCGATCAGCCCGAGCTCTGCCCCTCGGATCTGGGCGAGGCCTGGGACATGCTCTCCTACGTGCCCGAGCGCTACCGCGACACCGTGCGTGAGGCGGAGTGGGCCATGGGCTCCGGGCTGGGGGCCGACCGTGCCTGGCGCACCAGCACCGGCTCCACCGCCATCGTGGTGGCCGTGCTCGACTCGGGCATCAAGTGGGACAACGAGCGCCTGCTGGAGAAGCACTGGCTGAACGTGGCCGAGCTGCCCCTGCCCCAGCTCGCCGACGGCAGCGAGGCCCCCGACTACGACGTGGACGGCAACGGTGTGGTCAACATCCGCGACTACGCCGACGACCCGCGGGTGGACATCGCCGCCGGTGACGACGCGGCCGACGCCCTGCTCGATCCCTCCGACCTCATCTGGACGTTCTCGGACGGCGTGGACGACGACGGCAACGGCTTCGTGGACGACATCGCCGGCTGGGACTTCATGTGGAACGACAACGACCCCTACGACGACACCCGCTATGGCCACGGCACGGGCGAGAGCGAGGATAGCTGCCAGGGCGGCGAGGACGGCGGTGGCATCGGCCCCTGCCCCAACTGCATGCTGGTGAACCTGCGCGTCTCCGACTCCTACCTGGCCGACGCCTCCTCCTTCGGTGCGGCGGTGCTGTACGGCACGGATCTCGGCGTGGCCGTGCTCCAGGAGGCGCTGGGCTCCTTCAACAACGCCACCTTCGTACAGGAGGCCATCGACGTGGCCTGGGATCGGGGCGTGCTGGTGGTGGCCTCCGCGGCCGACGAGACCTCGTACCACCAGAACGCGCCGGGCTTCAACGCCCACACCCTCTTCGTCCACGCCATCCGCTACGACACCGACTCCCGCGATGACGCCACCACCTTCCTGGCCTACTCCAACTGCACCAACCACGGCGCCCGGCTCGATCTCTCCGCCCCCGCCACCCACTGCTCCTCCGGCGCCACGGGCATCACCGCCGGGGTGGCCGGGTTGCTGTATTCCACCGCCCTGGAGCACCAGATCGCGCTCACCGCCAACGAGGCCCGGCAGCTCCTCGTGACCACCGCCGACGACATCGACGTGGAAGGGTCGGCCTCCAACCCGGACATCTACCCCTCCCAGCCGGGCTGGGACCGCTACTTCGGCCAGGGGCGCGTCAACGCCTGGCGCGCAGTGGAGGCGCTGGTGGCCGGCGACATCCCCCCCGAGACCGACATCGCGTCTCCCGCCTGGTTCGAGCTGCTGGACCCCACCGTCACCCCCCAGGTGGAGGTCCACGGCCTGGCCCGCGCCGACCGCGACGCCGTGGCCTCCTGGCTGCTGGAGGTCGCCGTGGGTCTGGAGCCCCTCGAAGAGGAATTCTCCCAGGTAGCCAGCGGCAGCGGCGAGGCCGAAGGCCTGCTCGGCACCCTGGACCTCTCTGCGCTCGCGCTGGACCCGGAGGCCCTCGTCGCCCCCTACACCGTGGACGACGACCAGGTCGCCCGGGAAGACGCTGTCAACCTGCACACCGTCACCCTGCGCCTGCGGGTGACCGACAGCCAGGGCCGCGAGGGGCACATGCGCCGCGTGGTCTACGTGCACCACGACCCCGACGCCCTGCCCGGCTTCCCGCTGCGGCTCGGTTCCTCCCTGGAGGCCTCGCCCGTCCTCTACGACCTCGACGGCGACGGCGCGCTCGACATCATCCAGGCGGACTCCGCCGGCGCGCTGCACGTGCTCAGGGCCGACGGCACCGAGCTGCCCGGCTTCCCCGTGGACACCGCGCCCCTGGAGGAGCTCGACCCGGAGCACCCCGACAACCACCTCGACAACCCGCTGTTCTCGGCCTTCTCCGGCGCCGTGGGAGGCACCATCGTGGGCACCCCCGCGGTGGGCGATCTGGACGGCGACGGCCAGGCCGAGATCGTGCTGGGCACCGCCCGCGGGCACCTGTACGTGTTCGAGCCCGACGGCTCCCTGCGCGCCGGCTTCCCCGTCCAGCAGGACCCGGTGGACTACACCGACCCGGACAACATCCTGGACGAGGGCTTCTTCGCCAGCCCCGCCCTGGGCGACCTCGACGGTGACGGCGACCTCGAGATCATCGCCGCCGGCATGGACCAGCTCGTCTACGCCTGGCACCACGACGCCACCGAGGTGGCCGGCTGGCCCGTGCTGGCCATCCACCCGGACTGGACCGACCACGGCGCGCGCATCGTCAGCTCCCCCGCCGTGGGCGATCTGGACGGCGACGGCCGGGACGACGTGGTGATCTCCACCAACGAGCGCCTGGATGGCGATGACGCCCTCGTCTACGCCATCTCCGGCACCGGCGTGTACTTCCCCGGCTGGCCGGTGGACCTCTACTGCCCCGAGAACGAGATCCTGCCCTACGTGGGCGAGGGCCTGCCCGTCTCCCCGGCGCTGGGCGACTTCGACGAGGACGGCCTCGTGGAGCCCGTCACCCACGCCATGATCGGCTACGAGACCGTGCTCGATCTGGACGGCAGCGAGCTGCTCTTCACCTACAAGAGCCGCTCCTTCTACGGCGACAACAGCAACGTCTCCGACTCCATGATCCTGCCCTTCGTCAACAGCCCATCGCTGGGCGATCTCACCGGCGACGGCATCCCCGACGTGGTCTCGGGGGGCGCGGGCTTCGGCTACCTGGAGGGCATGGAGGACGACGGCCACCGCATCGCCCACGACCACGCGGTCTGCGCCTGGGACGGGCGGGACGGCGACTTCCTGGAGGGCTTCCCCCAGCAGATCGAGGATCTGCAGTTCTTCATGAACCCCGCCATCGCCGACATCACCGGCGACGGCGCCATGGAGGTCATCGCCGGCTCGGGCGGCTTCATGCTGCACGCCTGGGACGAGCAGGGGGTGGAGCCCGCCGGCTGGCCGAAGTTCACGGGCCAGTGGGTCCTCGCCAGCCCCGCCGTGGGCGACATCGACGGCGACGGCCTGTACGAGGTGGTGGTGGGCACCCGCTCGGGCTGGCTGTTCGCCTGGGACACCCCCGCCCCGGTGGGCTCCCCGGCCGCCTGGCCCATGTTCGGCCACGACGCGCTCAACACCCGCGACGTGACCACCCCCCTGCCCGACTACGCAGCGCCGGTGGACATCAGCGAGGAGGAGGAGGGTGGCTGCGGCTGCGGCGCACCGGGCGCCATCCTCGGGCTCTGGCCGCTGGGCGTGCTGCTGGCCTGGCGACGGAGGCGCCCGTGACCCGCCCCCGCGCCACGCGCATCGTCGCCACCCTCGGCCCGGCCACCATGAAGCCCGGAGTGCTGGAGGAGCTGCTGGAGGCTGGTGTGGACGTGTGCCGCATCAACGGCAGCCACAGCACGCCGGAGAGCATCCGCGCCACCACCGCCGCCGTACGCGCCGCCGCCGCCGTCGTCGGGCGCCATGTGGCGGTGTTGCTGGATCTGCAGGGCCCCAAGATCCGCACCGGCCCGGCCGCCGCGCCCGTGCCCGTCGCGGCGGGCGAGGTCTTCTCCCTGGTGATGGACCCCGATCTGCCCGCCTCGCCGGGTCGCTTCGGCACCACCTGGCCCGATCTCGTCCACGATCTCCACCCCGGCGCGCGCGTGCTGTTCGCCGACGGCGCGCTGGAGGCCGTGGTGGTGGAGGTCCTGCCGGCGGCGGCGCCACCCGAGGTGCGCCTGCGCGCGGTCAACGGCGGAGCGTTGGGCGCCCACAAGGGCATCAACGTGCCCGGGCTGGCCCTGGCCGCGCCCTGCCTGACCGCCAAGGACCTGGAGGACCTCGCGGCCGGCGTGGCCGCCGGCGTGGACTGGGTGGCCCTCTCCTTCGTGCGCCGCGCCGCGGACATCGACACCCTCCGGGTCGAGCTGCGGCGCCTCGGCGCGGCCGACATCCCGGTCTGCGCCAAGATCGAGAAGCCCCAGGCCCTCGACGAGATCGACGGCATCCTGGCGCGGGTCGAGGCCATCATGGTGGCCCGCGGCGATCTGGGGGTGGAGATCCCCCTGGAGCAGGTCCCCATCGCCCAGAAGCGCCTGATCAGGGCCGCCAACCTGGCGGGTGTGCTGGTCATCACCGCCACCCAGATGCTGGAGTCCATGATGGAGGCCCCACGGCCCACCCGCGCCGAGGCCACCGACGTGGTCAACGCCATCCTGGACGGCACCGACGCGATCATGCTCTCGGGCGAGACCGCCGCCGGGCGCTTCCCGCTGGAGGCCGTGGCCGCCATGGTGCGCCTGGCCGAGGCCGCCGAGGGCAGCGCCTTCCTGCACCTGCCCCCGCTCGAGGATCTTCCCGCCATCCCCGACGTGGGCTCCACCGTGGCGCGCGCCGCCTGCTTCGCCGTGCGCGAGCGCCCGCGCCCGCTGGTGGTCTTCACCTGGTCGGGCTTCTCGGCCATCGTGGCCAGCAAGTCACGTCCGCCCTGCGCGCTCTTCGCCCTCACCCCACGGGCGGACACCGCCCACAAGCTGGCGCTGGCCTGGGGCGTCACCCCTCTGCTGGTCCCGGAGATCGCCGGCGATGGCGCGGCCATGATCGCCGCCGCCGAGCGCGCCCTGCTGGAGCGCGGCCTGGTGCGCGAGGGGGACGAGGTGGTGATCCTCACCGGCCGCACCCACGAGCGCGGCTCCACCAACACGCTGACGGTCGAGCGGGTGCGCGCCTGAGACCAGGTTATTCCTCCTCGGAATCCAAGGAGGCTGCGTCCATGGGCGACGAAGACGTTCCCTACGACAGGGTCTGGCTGGCTCGGGTCACGATCGAGGGCCTCCGCGGGTTCGACCGGCTCGACATCTCCCTCCTCGACGAGGGCGGGGTTCCCCGCGGCCAGGCACTGGTGATCGGTGTCAACGGCACGGGCAAGACCACCCTGCTGCGCGCCATCGCGCTGGGCCTGTCCGAGCGCTCCGACGCCGACGCCCTGCTGGCCGCGCCCATCGGCCACATGGTCGCCAACGGGCGAACGTCAGGCAGCATCCGGCTGGAGCTGCGCGACGGCCACGGGCGCATCCGCACCGTCTCCACCACCATCGCGCGCAACGGCCACGGTGACCGCATCGAGGAGCAGCGGATCGAAGGCGAAGGCCGTTCGCCCGGCCTGGTCTGCGGCTACGGCAGCGGGCGCGCCGTGGAGGGGGGCGCCGCGGGCAAGGGATACCGGACCGCCGACTCCGTCGAGTCCTTGTTCCGCTACAACACCCCTTTCAACAACATCGAGCTCTCGCTGCGCCGGCTGCGGGACTACGCGGGCGGCGAGCAGTACGAGGCCTGGATCGGGCGTCTCAAGGGTGCCCTGGGGCTCGGGGAGCACGATCGGATCGAGCTGCCGCAGGGTGGCGGGGTGAGCGTCACCGGCCCCACGGTGGGGGGCGAGGTGGAGATCGAGGCCCTCGCGGACGGCTACCGCATGTCCCTCATGTGGCTGCTCGATATCTTCGCCTGGGCCATGCGCGCGGGCCGACTGCGCGCGGGCCACCTGAGCGGCATCCTGCTCGTGGACGAGATCGACCAGCACCTCCACCCGGCCATGCAGGCCCACCTGCTCGAGGGGCTCGCCCTCGCCATGCCCGAGGTCCAGGTGCTGGCCACCACCCACAGCCCCCTGGTGGCCCTCGGCCTCGGCCAGGGCCTGCTCGTGCCGCTCAGGCGCGCGCCCGACGGGGTGCACGTGGGCGTGGCGCCCGGCGTCCCCGACCTGCGGGCGTACTCCGTCGAGGACGTGTTCGAGCACGCGAGCCTGTTCGCCACCTCGCCGTACTCCACCGAGGTCTCGGCCAAGCTCCAACGTTACCGCGAGCTGGTGCGGCTCCCACAGGCCCGCCGGACCAGCTCGCAGGCCGCCGAGCTGCGCCGCCTGGCGCGCGATCTCGACGCCCTGCAGCTCGTCCGGGAGCCCTCGTGATCCACGTCGAGCGCGAGCAGTGGGACGGGACCACGAAGATAGAGCCGGCATCGAGCTGGAAGACCAGCGCCAATACCCGCACCACGCACGCCATCGAGCACCACGCCGATGACGACTTCGAGTTCGCCAGCACCTACAAGACCGCGTCGGTCAAGCGCGCCCTGGAGAAACTCTTCCACGGAAAATGCGCCTACTGCGAGTGGAAACCGGCCGCCGGCTCCTCCTGGGACGTGGAGCACTTCCGGCCCAAGGGTCGCGTGGCGGAGCGGCCCGATCACCCCGGCTACTACTGGCTCGCGTACCGCTGGACCAACCTCTACTTCTCCTGTCAGCTCTGCAACCAGCGCCAGACCGACGCCCGCACCTGGGACGATCGGCCCGACGCCGAAGAGCCCGTCGCCGGCAAGCTCGACCAGTTCCCGGTCGCCGACGAGGCCTTGCGCAAGATGGCCGACGACGACGACGATCATGACATCGCCGACGAGGGCCGCTTGCTCATCGACCCTTGCGCAGACGATCCGGCCGTCCACATCGCCTTCGGCGTCGACGGCGGCGTCATCGATCTCGACGAGATGGGTGAGGCCTCCATCCGGGTCTACAACCTGAACCGGCGCCGCCTGAAGCGCCTCCGGGCGGAGCGGCTGGAGGCAGTCCGCTCCCTGCTGATCATCGAGGGCAAGCTCCGTGACGAGCTCGGCGAGCCATCCCTGGCCGACGCCCTGCGCGCGCACCTCGACCGCTACTTCTTCGCCGACGACGCGGAGTTCGCCGGCCTCTGCCGGGCCGTGCGCGACGACCCGGACGCCTTCGGGCTCGGCCCTCCCCCCTGATCAGGCCGGGAGCAGTTCCTCCAGTCGCTTGCGTGCGAAGGCCGCCACCTCGGCGTCGAGCTGCCGGTGCAGCCGCAGCAGGCGGCAACCCAGGGCGGTCAGCGAGGAGGAGCCGCCGCGCCGGCCGCCGGGCTGGGCCGCTATCAGGGGCAGGCCGAGCTGTTCCTCCGCGGCGCGCACCAGATCCCAGGCGTGACGGTAGCTCATGCTGGCGCCCTTCGCGGCCGCGCGCAGGGTGCCCGTCTCGCCCACCAGGGTGAGCAGCTCCATGAGGCCCTGGCCGAAGCCAGCCCCCGCGGGGGGCTCGAGCCAGAGCTTGGTGCGGACCTGCAGCGCGGGATCCCGGCGCCAGCGGAGGGCGCCGAGCAGGGCCTCGAGCGTGGCCCCGCGCAGGTCGGGCTCGGGGAGCACCTGCAGCAGGGCGGCGCGCCAGTTGGCCAGGGGCTCCTCGGGCGCCAGCACGATCCCCGCGGCGGCCCTGAGCGCGTCGGCGTCGGGGCGCCGGGTGGTGCCCACGGGCACGCCCTCCACGAAGATGACCACGTGGCCACGACCAGCGAGCGCCGCCGCGTTGGACTCCAGCACGATGTGGGCCTGATCGGCGTGGGCCGCGAGGAAAGCCTCGACCTCCTCCTCCGTGCGCAGCAGGTGGTCGGGCCGCCCGGCCTGAGCCGCGTGGTGCCCCTGCTTGCACACCACCGCATCGGGCAGGACCCGGCCAAGGGTGTGGGCCACACAGGTCTTGCCGACGCCGCGCCCGGCACCACAGACGACCCACACCCGCGCCATCAGAAACAGCCCAACGAACAGGAGAAGACCTTGATCTCCAGGTGGTTGAGCAGCAGGCCCACCTGGGCCGGGCTGATCCCGAGCCGGCCCGCCATGCCCAGCGCAAGGGAGCACTTGATGCGCCCACCGGCGACGAGCCGGGCGGCCTCGCTCTCCTGGCCGCGATCACCCTGGACCACCGCGATCATGGCGCCCTCGGCAGGCGGCTCGGCGGCCACGGCGAGGGAGATCCCCTGCTCGGCCAGGAAGGCCTGGGTGGGGGCGAACAGCGCATCGGGGAGGACGAGGGTGGCGGGCATGATGGGCTCCTTCGGGAAGCTCACCACTAACGGAAACGCACCGCACATCCACGCCCACTTCTACCGGAGATGACCCAGTCGGGCGAAATCGGTCTTCTTCGGGAGGTCGGGACAGGACACCTCGTCCTCCTCGATCGGACCCGGCTCGCCGCCCTCGACTGCCAACCGACGCTCGAGGGTCTCCAACCGCTCGTACAGGTGCTCATACTGCTCCACAGTGAGCAACACGGCCACACCCCGCCCGTGCCGGGTGAGCACCACGGGGCGCCCGGTCTGGTTGACCTGCCGCACGATGTCGGCGCCCGAAGACTTGAGATCCGAGATGGGTCGCAGATCGCGGCTGGCTTTGAGGGTGATCACGGCGGCCTCCGGTTTCCCTTCCTTCTGGCCCGTCTCCTGGGAAAAGGCAAGCCAGCCCCAGCGAGGCGACCGCCCGGCCCGGGCCCAGCGCGGGGCTCAGCGGATGTCGTGCTTCTTGAGCAGGCGCGCGATGGACTTGCGATCCATGTCCGCGGCGCGGGCGGCGCGGCTGATGTTGCCCTCGTGCCGTTCGAGCAGATCCACCAGGTACTGTCGCTCGAAGGCGTCGATGATCTTGTCCTTGGCGTCCTTGAAGGGCAGCTCGGAGACATCGGGGGGGTCCATGCCGAGCTCCTGCGAGCCAGGCGCGGCCGTGACGGGGCGCGTGGTGGGGGCGATCCGCAGGGCCTCGGGCAGTGAGCCGAGGGTGACGGCGCTGCCGTCGCAGAAGGGCAGGGCGCGCTCGACGACGTTGCGCAGCTCGCGCACGTTTCCAGGCCAGCGGTAGCCCTCGAACAGCTCCTGCACCTCGTCCGAGATGCCGCTCACACCGCGGTTGTGGTTGGAGTGCCGCAGGACGTGGTCCACCAGGAGGGGGATGTCCTCTGTGCGCTCGCGCAGGGGCGGCAGGTGCAGCTCCACCACCGCCAGGCGGTAGTAGAGGTCCTCGCGGAACCGACCGGCCTCGACCTCCGCGTGCAGATCCCGATTGGTGGCGCACACGACGCGGACATCGACGGTGCGGGTCTGCCCCGAGCCGACCCGGCGCACCTCGCGCTGCTCGAGCACCCTCAGCAGCTTGGGCTGCAGCTCCAGCGGCAGCTCGCCGATCTCGTCGAGGAACACGGTGCCGCCGTGGGCCTGCTCGAAGACCCCCGGGCGGCTGGCCACCGCGCCGGTGAAGGCGCCGCGCTCGTGCCCGAACAGCTCGCTCTCCACCAGGCTGGCGGAGACGGCGCCGCAGTCGAAGACCTGGAAGGGAGCGGCGCAACGCCGCGAGCGGTTGTGCACGGCGCGGCTGACCAGCTCCTTGCCGGTGCCGGTCTCGCCCGTGACCATGACGGTCAGCTCGGTGGCGGCCACGCGCGCCAGCAGGCCGAAGAGGGCCCGCATGGACAGGGAGGCGCCCACCATGTTCTCGAAGAAGGTCTCCTCGGAGGGCAGGACGTCGATGACCTCGTCGGCCGGCGCGAACAGCAGCTCGGTCTGGCCGACGCGGAAGCGGGTGTCGGGGGTGAGGTAGACCTCGCGCACCTTGACCGGGCCCACGAAGGTGCCGTTGGTGGAACCCAGATCGCGCAGCAGCACCCCGTCGGGGACGCGCACGACCTCGGCGTGGCGCCGGGAGACCGTGGTGTCCGTGAGGACGATGTCGTTGCCGGACTTGGAGCCGATGCGGACGACATCGCCGTCCACGAGCCAGGATTCGCCCTTGTCCTCGCCCGCGACGCAGGTCAGGCGCCCGCGCCGGATGTGCAGCCGCCGCGGCCCGTAGCTGCCGAGGGTGGTGGTGATCTCGACCATGGCGCGCTCCACGCGGAACAAATCAGGTGCGCTTGCTAACCCGCGCGGGGACCGCCCGAAGGCTCACCCCTCGTCGTCCCCCTCTTCCAGGTCGTCGGAGGAGAGGTCGTTGCGCTTCATCAGGCGCTGGATGCTCTTGCGGTCGATGCCGGCCGTGCGGGCGGCCTGGGAGATGTTGCCCCCGTGGGCCTCGAGCAGGTCGATGATGTAGTGGGTCTCGAAGTACTCGAGCCAGGCGCGCTTGGCGGCCTTGTAGGGGAGGTCGTGGCGCACGCTGGGGCCGGCGGCGGCGATGGTGGGGCCGGCGCCCGACGCGGGGCGGAGTGCGGTGACCTCAGGCAGGTCGCGACGCAGGAAGTGGGGCAGGTCCTCGACCTGCACGACCGGCCCCTCGGCCAGGCCGACGACGTAGCGGCAGCAGTTGAGCAGCTCGCGCACGTTGCCAGGCCAGGCGTAGGCCACGAGCCGATCCGCCACCTCGTTCGAGAAACGCAGCTCGGCGCGGACGGCCTGTTTGCGGAGGCGGGTCATGAAGTGGTCGAGCAGGATGGGGATGTCCTCGGGGCGCTCGCGCAGCGGGGGCAGCGGCACGCGCACCACGTTGAGGCGATGGAACAGATCCTCCCGGAAGCGGCCGGCGCGCACGTCGCCATCGAGATCACGGTTGGTGGCCGCCAGGACCCGGATGTCGGAGCCGAGCAGCTTGTTGCCACCCACGCGGCGGTACTCCCCCTCCTGCAGCAGCCGCAGCAGCTTCACCTGTACGCCGAGATCCAGCTCGCCCACCTCGTCCAGGAAGAAGGTGCCGCCCTCGGCGGCCGCCACCAGGCCGCCCCGGGTGCTGGCCGCGCCGGTGAAGGCGCCGCGCTCGTGGCCGAACAGCTCGGACTCCATGAGGTTGGAGGGGATGGCGCCGCAGTCCACGGGGACGAAGGGACCGGCGGCTCGCTGCGAGGCGCGATGCAGGGCACGGGCGACCACCTCCTTGCCGGTGCCGCTCTCGCCCGTGATCAACACCCCGAGATCCGTGGGGGCCACGCGCCGCACCATCTCCACCACGCGCCGCATGGGGCCGGAGCTGCCGACGATGCCCAGGTCGTCCTGCTCGCCGGTGAGCTGGGCCCGCAGGCGGCGGTTCTCATCTTGCAGGCGGGCCTGGGTCAGGGCGCGCTCCACCACCACGAGCAGCTGCTGGTGGGTGAAGGGCTTGGGCAGGTAGTCGTAGGCCCCGCGGCGGATGGCCTCCACCGCGGTCTGGACCGTGGCGTAGGCGGTGATCAGCAGCACCGCGACGTCGGGGTAGAGCTCGACGGTGCGAGCGAGCACCTGCATGCCGTCGACGCCGGGCATCATCAGGTCGGTGATGACGAGGTCGGGGCGCTGGCGACTGAGGGCCACCAGCGCCTCCTCACCCGAGGAGGCCAGCAGCACCTCGTGGCCGGCACGCGCCAGCATGCGTCGCAGGGTGTCGAGCAGGTCGGGTTCGTCATCGACGCAGAGGATCAAGGCCTGGTTCAGCATGGCGCGCCCTCGGGAGAGCCTGGCGGGTCCGCGGCCGGCAGGCGCACCACGAAGCGCGCGCCGCCCAGCGGGCTGTCGGTCACGTGGATGCTACCCCGGTGGTCCTCGACGATCCCGTAGACCACCGAGAGCCCCAGGCCGGCGCCCTGCCCCACCGGCTTGGTGGTGAAGAAGGGATCGAACACCCGATCGCGGTGCTCGGTGGCGACGCCAGGGCCGCTGTCGTCCACCTGCAGGGTGACATCGCCCTCGCCCGCGACCAGGCGCGCCTCGACCCGCCCGTCGGCGGGCGCGGCCTCTACGGCGTTCTTGAGGAGGTTGGAGACGACCTGCTCCAGGGCGTCGCGCTGCCCGACCGCGGTGACCGGACCCGCGGCCACGACCTCCACGGTGACCCTGGCCTTGACGGCGCTGTGCTTGAGCAGGCTGCGCGCGAGCTCGCAGACCTCCACGAGATCCACCGTCGCGCGGGCGGAGTCGGAGCGACGCGCGAAGGCGAGCAGGTCGCCGGTGATGGTGCGGATGCGCTCGGCCTGCTGGACGATGACCTCGAGGTCCTCGATGACGTCCGGGTCCATGCCCTCGTCGTCCGCCACGCTCACCAGGTAGGAGGCGCGGGCCAGGATCACGCCGGTGGGGTTGTTGACCTCGTGGGCCACGCCACCGGCGAGCTGACCGACGCTGGCGAGCTTCTCCGCGCGCAACAGTTGGTCCTGGGCGCGCCTGAGCTCGTCGGTGCGGGCCACGACCCGGGCCTCCAGCTCCTGGTTGAGGCGGGTGAGCTGCTCCTCGCGGCTGACCACGAGCTGGCGCAGGTGCTCCAGGGCTTCGCCCAGCTCCCGCGGCTCGTCCACGCCGCTGGGCACCAGGGGGACGCCGTACCCGCGCTCGGGCAGGGCCCGGACCTGGATGACCAGGTTGAGCAGGGGGCGGGTGACCAGCCAGTCCAACGCGGCGGCCAGCACCAGCCCGGCGATCAGGGCGCCGCCCACGAAGGAGAGGATCAGGGCGGTGTGGAACTGGTCGCCGAGGGTGTCCAGCAGCCATGCCAGCAGGACCATCTCGCCGACGATCATCAGCGACACCATCGCCGAGATCTTGAGGGAGATACCGGGCCGTTTGGGGAGGAGCATGGGTCGGGCCTGCTCGGACATACGGATGCAGCGCGTGGGGCACGCGTCGATCACTGCCCGCGAGGGATGAGAAGGTAGCCCCGCCGCCGGCCGGGAGCCATCGTCAGCCAGCAGCAGCCGCGCCGGCGCACCCCTCCATGGGCGTCAGCCGGAGCAGCAGCCCATCGCGCCCAGGCGGTGCCGCCCCCCGGCGCAGGTCCCACGAGCTGCGCATCGCCGAAAGACGGTCTGGCAGGTCACGGCCTCAGAAGAGCCCGCCAAACGAGGGGACATATGCCCCCCGATCCTGATGGGTCGCACGAGCCATGCCCCCCAGGATCGACGCAAAGCGTCACGATCGGGAGGCATGCCCGCCCTGGATGTCACGATCGGGGGGCATGGGTGCCCTCGGGCGTCACCAAAGGGGGGCATGGATGCGCGGGGGCGTCAAGATCGGGGGGTATAGGTGCCCAAGCCCCTGCGCGCGGCCATCTCGGACCCAGGGGCCGGCGACCGGCGTGGCTCCGAGGACGGACCGGAGGACGGACCGGCGGGGCTGCCCTCGCACGTGGTCTCGAGCGCGCGGCGCCTCCGAGCCCCGATTCCGGACGCGGGTACGGGTACGGGTACGGGTACGAGAGCCTGCGGCGGTTTCTTGATAGGCTCGCCCTCCCCGGACCCCGCCATGCCCGACGGTCGCCCTCCCCTCTCCCTGGTGTTCCCCGCCTTCGACGAAGCGCGGCGCATCGGCGACAGCCTCGCGAAGGCGCGGGCCTGGCTCGATGTCCACTCACCCCACGCGGAGGTGCTGGTGGTGGACGACGGCAGCCGCGACGGCACCGCGGCCCTGGTGGAGGGGCTCGCCCAGGGCTGGCCAGCCCTGCGCCTGATCCGCCTGGGCCGCAACCAGGGCAAGGGCGCCGCCACCCGTCGCGGCGTGCTGGAGGCGCGAGGTGCCTGGATCCTCTGCTCCGACGCCGACCTCTCCACCCCCATCGAGGAGACGGCCCGCCTGCTGGCCGCGGGCGAGCGCGCCCCCGTGGTGATCGGCTCCCGCTCCATCGACGGCGCCAACATCACCCGCCGCCAGCCGCTGCACCGCGTGGCCATGGGCCGGGCCTTCAACCTGGCGGTCCGCGCCGTCACCCCCGGCCGGCACGCCGACACCCAGTGCGGCTTCAAGCTGTACCGCCACGACGCCGCGCAGGACCTCTTCTCCCGCCTCACCGTCGCAGGCTTCGCCTTCGACGCCGAGGTGCTCTTTCTGGCCCACGCCCTCGGCTACCCCGTGGCCGAGGTGCCCGTCACCTGGCACAACGATGAGCGCTCGTCCGTGAATGTGTGGAGGGACCCGGCGCGGATGCTGGTGGACATCGCGAAGGTGCGCTGGCGCCACCGTCGCCTCTAGGGGCAGCACACCCCGGCGCGGGCACGCTTCCTGCAATCCCCTCCTCCCCCATCTGGAGGAGACGATGCGTCACCTCGCCCCCAAGATCCTGCTGGTGCTGCTCAGCGCAGGTTGGCTGCTCGGGAAGAGCGGTCCCGTGCCACGATCCATAGAGTGGCAGCTACTCCCGACAGACGGGAAGTGCCGCCAGGTGGGGCGCAGCCCCAAGAACATCGTGAACTACGCCTGGTCCGGTGATTTCGCCCAGCACGAGCACGTCGAGTTCGTCCGACACGCGGGCTCGGCGACCTTGACCGTGACCGAGTGGGGGCTCCCGGACGACGCCACGAGCGCGTGGCGCGCGGTCTACCACCTGGAGGACACGGACGCCGGGATGAAGGTGGTGGACTGCGCCTACGAGCACGCCTGCTGGCGCACGCCCCTCGGACTGGGCGTGGGGAGCTGCCCCTGATGGACCCTACCCCGGCGCCACCCGCCCCCAGTCCCCCGTGCGCAGCGCGACCCCCCCGGCGGCGGCGAGCGCCTTGCCCTCCGCCCCCGGGACCAACACCGTCACCGCGCGGGCCTCGACCCTGGCCCGGGCGCGCAGGAGCTCCAGCTTCACATCTGGATCGCCACAGACCAGATCCAGCAGCAGGGTGAGCTGCTCGGGGCGGACGCCGCTGTGCAGCTCTCCCAGCAGCCAGCCGGCCTCCGAGCTGGGCTCCACGACCACGGCGCCAGAGGGCAGGCGCCAGAGGCGGGCGCGGACCTGGGCTGGGCGCACCACCCCGCCCGCGAGGATCCAGCCGAGCGGGCGCCCCTGCAACAGCTCGCCGCTGACGAACAGCGGCAGCAGCGGGCGGGTGCCCTGGACCGCGAAGAGGGGCTTCACGCCGAGGGCTCGCGCGGGGCGGGCTCGACGGCGACGGCCCACTCGGCCAGGCGCGCGGCGGCCCAGGCGCCAAACGGGCGCAGGAGGTCGAAGAGGCGGCGATCCTCGGGCTGCTGCTGCAGGCGGGCGAAGAAGGGCTCGTGCAGCACCAACGCCCCGCCGGCCTGGGTGGCGAGCCCCAGGGCCTCGACCAGATCCACCAGGGTGGCATCTGGCAGGCCCCCGCGGGGACGCCGGCTGACCCGCCAGCCGCGCTCGCGCATGAGATCGTCGGCCCGGACGAGGAAATCGCCCAGATCGCGGCGGCGCCAGGTGACGCGCAGACGCTCGCCGCGTACCCGCAGGCCCACCCGGAAACCGCCGAGGCGTTGCTCGAGCAGGATGGCCACCAGCAGGGCCACCCAGGGCTGGCGCTCCACCAGGTGCAGCCGCAGGCTGACGAGATCGGGGAGCGAGGATGGCAGGGGCTCGCCCGGATACAGCAGACCACCGTGGACCCGCAGCCGAGGCTGGAACGCCAGCGCCCCCCCACCCGCGTGGGCCCGCTCCAGGGCGGAGGCCACCGCCGGCAGGCCGCCTATCAGCAGCTCGAGGGAAGGGGGCAGGGCCACCACCAGGCTCTTGTGCTCGATCTGCTCGAGGAAAGAGCCGGGCCGGGAGATGACCGACAGCTCCGGGGCGGGCACGGCGGCGGGGATGGCCCCCAGCCCGCGGCCGCGCAGGAGGGAATCCGCCGCCTGAGCCACAGCCCGCGGGGCCAGGCCCTCGCCGAAGACGCGGGCATCCCAGGCCGCGAAGCGCAGGCGCAGGCGACCGTAGCGAGCCGCGGCGCCGGCATCGCCGCGCGCGGTGGCCTGCAGGACCTCGAGGTAGGCGCGGTACTCCGGATCCGACAGGGCGATGGTGGCGACGGTGTCCGAGAGGTCGGCGCGCTCCAGGGCGGCGCCGGTGATCACGAGGTTCTCGACCCCGCCATCGGCCGCGCGGTGGGCGTCGCCCCGGCGCAGGGCCAGCTCGACGCAGGGGCCGGCGGGCACGCCGCCGAGGCCGAGCTCCGCCAGGATCTCCCCGACGCGGGTGACTGCCAGCTCGCCTTCGTCGATCAGGGCCTGCAGCACCGCGCGATAGGCGGCGGGTTCGTCCGTCGAGGGATCGACGTCCAGGACCCGGTAGCGATAGCCCGTGACCGGCGGACGCGGGCGCGCGAAGCCCAGGCGGAGCTGCTGCGCGCCCCGGCGCTCGCGGCGCCGTGGGCGGCGGTTGCGCGCCGGGGCGAGCAGCTCGGCCAGCCCCAGCAGCAGGCGCTCGAACGGATCCCCCGAGGCGGAGGGCAGGCGGGCCGCGAGCGCCGATCGCAGGGGCTCCACCTCTGGGCCCGTGGGGCCCAGCTCGGTCAGCAACGGGCCGAGGATGGGGTGATCCCAGAGGATCTCAACGAAAACCTGGGGCCGCCGCGAGGCACCGAAGACCAGCTCGAGCCCCCGGCGGGAGAGCAGCACATCACCCCCGGCACGGCGAGCCGGCGCCAGCAGGCCCAGCCAGACGCCCAGGGCGACGCGCTGCGCGACCTCGGGCTCGGGCTGGCGCAGCCGGGCAGCCAGCTCGGCCGGGGCACGGCAGCCACGGGCCACCAGCCGCAGCAGGCGCCCCTGCGCGCGGAGCGAGCAGCTCTGGGGTGCAGGCAGTGGGAGGTCGATGAGTTCCTGCATGGGGGGCTCGTATCTCGGCCCCACCCCGCCGCCACGCGCTGGCGCGCGAGGCGGACGAGTCCTGTCCGTATTGGATCCGATTGTTGAGCGGATTCTAGAAAGAACGCTTGACATGGCAACAGTAAACGGACTAGCCTGTGGCCAGACCGACCTGTGCGCCTCCGCGCGGGCCGGGTCCATCGAGGGTGCCATGAACCGTTTGGCCCGTCGCATCCAGCTCGGCCATCGCGCCGACGCGCCCCACTACAGCGCCGCCCAGCAGCTGGCCGAGCAGGCCCACCGGGAGCGTTCGGCCCGCGCCGTACGCACGGCCCTGCGACGCCAGGAACCCGTGGCGCTGGTGACCCCACGCTGGTCCTGCCCCCAGGCCTTCCTCGAGGATGTCTCCCTGGAGCTGGCGGTGTCCGAGCCCGGGATGGGCTGCCGCACGGTCAACCTGCGCCCGCTGCAGGGGCGCCACCCGGTAGCTTGCTGGCAGTTCCTGCTGCGGGTCCTCGCCCAGCTCTCCGCCACGCCGGGCCGCGATCTGGTCCTGCCCACGGTGGCCGAGCGCCGGGGGTTCCGACTGGTGGTCGAGGAGCTGCTGGAACGCGCCGAGGAGCGCAACCGCAGCGACGTGGCGCTCCTGGCCCACGGCGCCGAGCACCTGCCGGTGGAGGTGGCCGAGGATCTGCTCGAGGCCTGGGCCGGCTACGGCGCGCGCCACCCCGCCCACCGCCGCTGCGTGCTGCTGTTGGGGGGCACGGTGAACGCCCCCGCGCTGCGGGAGTTCGACGGCCGCCTGGTGGAGCTGGCGGACTTCGGCCCGGTCGAGACGGCCGAGGTGCTCGGCCGGATGGTGGGCCCGAGGCTGGCGGGCCAGGTGCCGGCGGCCGCGGGCTTCACCGGGGGGATGCCCGCCCTGGTGGAAGCTTTGGGCCGCAGCGCGCGCCACGACCGCAGCCTGGGCCGCGACGAGCTGTCCCTGCTGGGCTCCGTGGGCCAGCTGGGCGACGAGATCCGTGGCGCGGTGGACATCATCGCCTCGGACCACCGCCTGGCGGCCCGCCTCGACCTGCTGCTGCCTGGCGAGCCGCTCCCGGGAGAGCCCGAGCTGGATCAGGGCCTGCTCACGGCGGGCCTCGCCCGCCGCGTGCCGCACCACGGCGGCGATCTCGTCTGCATCCGCGCCCCTGCCATCGGGGCGCTGGTGGGCTAGGCTGGAGGTGGCTCGCGCCGAGCCGCGAGGAAGGGCGCCATGAGCGACAGGCCCCCATCACCGAAGCCGCCCTCTGAAGGTACCAACCCGCTGGACTGCCCCGGCCTGCACCGCGGGCCCGTGGAGATCCTCCCGCGCAACTTCACCATGACGCTGGAGGAGCGGGTGCGGGCCATGGCCGGCTCCCCCGCCTGGATGCGCCGCGCTCGCCGCCTGGAGCGCCATCGCGCTGAGCTGGAGGCGGCCCTCGACGAGGCCTGGCAGGCCAGCACGCCCATCGCCTGGGCCGCCCGCGCCGCGGCCTGGGATCTCTCAGCCATCAACAGCGAGATCCTCGACTACAACGCCTACTTCCCCATCGAGCGCGGGCTCGGGATGGATCCCGCCCTGCGCGACTTCACCTGCGCCGGCCAGCGCTGGGAGCCCCTCCCCACCCTCGACGCAGCATGGATTCTCGCCCGTTTTCCACCCGCCGGAGCCGGCCAGGCGTCTGGCCGTCCCTGACGCGCGGGGCGCCATTGTGCACCCCCCGCACCCGCACTATGCTGACATCGGCTGCCAGCCCCCACGCCACCACGAGGAACGCGCCATGACCTCTCAGTCCAGCCTGCTCAACCTGCTCGCCTTCGGCCTGATCGCCGGCCTGATCGCCTGCAAGGACGACGACACCTCCGACCCGGACGACACCAACCCCGAGGGCGATGCCGACACCGACGCCGACGGCGACGGCGACGCGGACCCGGACGCCCCCTGGATCGAGGAGGCCGACGCCTACTGCTACCTGCACGAGACGGGCGATCAGTTCTACCTCTGGGAGGTCAACTGCACCGCCGACGATCCCCAGGGGTCCGACACCATCAAGTCCTTCGACGCCACCAACAGCGTCGTGACGGTGCTGAACGACGGTGGCACCACGGTCGCGACCTACGCCCTGGTCTGCACCGACGAGGGCGCCTGCGTGGGCTCCTTCAAGGAGACCGACGACGGCGTCTCCTGCGCCAGCGCCACCAGCTACACCATCCGCTTCCAGGTGGTGGACGAGGACGACAACGTCTCCGCGCCCTACGACGTCCAGGGACGGCAGCGCTGACGGGGGCCGCGATCCGTGGCGCGCCCGTCCCGCAGAGCGACCGTCGATCAGGTCCTGCCGCTGGTCGGCGGCATCTGGTGGGTCGGCAAGCCCGGAGCGGGCTCCAGCCTGCCCTGCCACTCCTTCCTGCTGGAGCGCGGGGATCAGTCCGTCCTGTTCGATCCGGGCAACTGGCTCGATCCAGAGGAGCTGGTGCGCCAGATCGAGCGCATCGTGCCCATCGATCAGGTGCGCTGGCTGGTCTGCCACGAGCCCGAACCCGCCGACGTGGCGGCCCTGCTGGCCCTGCAGCGCCGGATCGGCCGAGCTGACGCCGCGCTGGTGACCCACAGCCTTTGCGAGCCGGCCTGGGCCGCCTGCGGCCTGCCCGTGCCGCGCTGGTTCGTGGACCAGCACGAGTGGAACCTGGATCTCGGCGGCCGGGCGCTGCGCTTCGTGCCCACCCCCTTCGCCCCCGGGCCGGGTACGTTCTGTACCTTCGACGCCGCCACCGGGACCTTGTTCTCTTCGGGCCTGTTCGGCGTGGCCGAGGGCGGCATCGGCCTGATCGCCAACGACATCTCCAGGCTCGACGGGCTGTTCCTGTTCCACGAGCGGCACCTGCCCTCCCGTGAGGCCCTGCGCTCCAGCCTGGAGCGCATCTCCGAGCTGCCCCTGCGCTCCCTCGCGCCACACCACGGCCCCATGGTGCCCGAACACCTGGTGCGCCCGATGCTCGGGGCCCTGGAGGATCTGGAGTGCGGGCTGGCCCTGCGGGATGGTGCCAGCACCGGCGCGCTGCAGCAGGTCAACCGGCTCCTGCGGGATCTGGTCCATGAGCTCGAGCGTGAGTCCAACCTGAGCCGCCAGCTCGGCCTGCTCCTCGAGAAGCTCGCCCCCCTGCTGCCGGCCCAGGAGGTGGAGATCCTGGTCCAGGGCAACCGGGCCCAGACCCTGCGGTTGGCTGGCGCCAACAACTGGGTGGCCGAGGTCGTGGAGCCGGTCGCCCCCGAGGCCGGCTTCCTGGCCGCCGGCACCCGGGCGCGCTGGCACGAGCTGCACGGGCCGCGCAGCTTCCAGATTCGCTACTACGCCGAGCCCCTGCCCGGCCGGGCTCCGGGGCCCAGCTCGGATGGTGCTGGGCGGATGCACTACCTCTGGCTCCCGCTGTTCTCGGCGGCCGACGCCACGCTCATCGGCCTGGCGCGCTTCACGCTCTCCAAGCCGATGAGCATCAACCGTGAGCTGGACGCCCTCCTGGCGCGCCTCTCCAGCCCCCTGGCCACCAGCATCGAGCGCGAGGTCATCCACCAGACCCTGCGCCGCCAGGACGACCGCTACTACCAGCTCGTGGTGCGCGATCCGCTCACGAGCCTCTACACCCGGCGCTATTTCGACGTGCTCGGCCGCCAGCTGTTGCGCCGCAACCAGCGGGGACCCGCCGAGGGCTTCGCCGTGGTCCTGCTCGACCTCGATCACACCGGCGAGCTCAACAACGCGCTGGGCGTGGAAGAAGCCGACCGCGTCTTCCAGGCGGTGGCCCGCACCATCCGCACCCAGACCCGCGCGGCGGACGTGCCGGTACGCTTCGGCGGCGACGAGTTCCTCGTCTTCCTGCACGCGGCGAGCCTGGAGGAGGTCCTGGTGTACGTCAACCGCGTGCGGGAGGCCATCGCACGCCTGACCCTGGGCCCTGCCACCCCGCCCGGCACCCTGAGCTTCTGCGCCGGGATCGCCGTGCATTGGCCCGGCGAGGCCCTCGAGGCCCTGGTGCGCCGCGCCGACCGCGCGCTGTACCGCGCCAAGAGTGGCGGCCGGGGCCGGCTGATGGTGGCGGAGAACCCGGGGTAGGAGGCTGGAGGCTCTCTCACTCCTCGAGGTCCAGGAACTGGTCGCAGTCGATGGGGGCGTCGACCGCGCAGACCTCGGCTGGGTCCTGCGCGATGCCGGCGAGGCGGTCCTTCACCCACTGGAACTGATACGGCAGCGACTTGACGGCGCCCTCGGTGTGGCTGGCGCCGGCGCACTCCAGGTAGTCGATGTCGTAGCCGTCGCCGCACAGGCTCGGGATGGAGTCGCGCACGGTGGCGGCCACCACCAGGTCGTCCTCCTCGCTGACGACCACCAGCACGGGGGGATCGATGGTGCGGGGGATGCGCGCGCCGTGGAGATCGGCCAGGCCGAGGTAGCAGGACCAGGGATCGAGGTCGCCGAGGGTGCCCGCGGCGGCGGCCTCCAGCACTGCCGGCTGGAACATGTCCTCCAGGGTCCCGATGCCGTCCACGGAGGGGAAGTCGGAGCAGGACAGCATCATCTCGCCCGGCAGGGCCTCGGCGATGGGATCGAGCAGGACTTCGGAGAGGTCGTGGCCGGGGGCCTGGTACCAGGAGTGCTCGCCCACCCAGGCGCCCACCAGGCCGCCGGAGGCGGCGATGGGCGCGGCCAGGGCGGCCCTGGCGACGGCGGTCAGGTCCGTGGGGGGCACCAGGGCGATGGTGGCGGCGATGGTGGCCTCGGGCAGGTACTCGGCGGCGTACAGCTCGGACCAGACCACGGCGAAGCCGCCCTCAGAGCCGCCCCACAGCACGGTCTGGCCGAGGTCGACGGTGGCGCCGGGCTGCTCCGCTGCCACGAAGTTGACGGCGGCGCGGGCCGAGTCCAGGCTGGCCACCGCGGTGGCCTCGGGCACGAGGTAGGGGTGGAGCATCCCGGAGGGCTCGCCGAAGCCGGCCATGCCGAGGTAGTCGGGCGCGGCGACGGCGTAGCCCATGGCCGCCACCACGATGGGCAGGGCGTTCTCCTCCAGGCCCCCGGCGGAGGGGGCGCAGGCGTCGGTGAAGCCCGAAGTGCCGTGGGGGAAGACCACCAGGGGGAAGGCGGTGCCGTCGTCCACGTCCGGCAGGGTCAGCACCATGGTGGCCTCCACGGGCTGGCCCTTGTCCTGGGGTGGTGTAGCGCAGGCGCCAGCCCTGCACGTCGTAGGGCAGCGGCGAGAACTGGGTGACCCCGTAGGACTCCAGCACGAAGTCGATGGCGGCGGAGCCGAGGGAGAGGTCGTCGGCCTCGTCGTCGTCCACGATCTGGCCCATGCCCTCCAGCGGCAGCCAGGCGTAGGCGGCCATGCCACAGCCGGCGTTGGGGAGGTCGGGGATGGTGGTGGGGGGCGCGGTGTCGCCGGTGTCGGCGGGCGGGTTGCAGGCGAGGGCGAGCAGGGCGAGCAGGGGCAGGCGAGGCATGGGAGGGGGCTCCAGCAAAGGGCGGCCCCCAGTAACTCACCTCAGGACCAGGCTCAGGCGGCCGAGGATCAGGACCACAGCGCCGGCGCCGAGCGCCAACAGCACCACCGCGGCGCCGATGAGCAGGCGGGTGCGTGTGGCGGCGGCGTGGGCGGCGTGCCAACCGGGGTTGGTGCGCGCGGCGGCGGCCACGGCGACGACGCCCTCACGCGCGAGGTGGAGCAGGAGGCCAGGGGGCAGGTCCGGGCGGATGGCCAGGGCCTCGAGGACCTCGTCGTCGCCACGCTCCAACAACCGCGGCAGTGCGTCCGCCGGGGTGGCGGGGTGGCGGGCGATCTGGACGCGGACATCGCCGGAGCCGGTCTCCACCATGAAGGCCAGGGCCTCGGGAGGGGTGCGGGGGTGCCCCGCGGCGATGGCGCGGGCGTCGTCGTCGCTGCTGCGCGCGAGGGCGTCGAGCACGGCGACATCGAGGTCGGAGCGGGCGCGCAGCGCGCCGAGCACGTCCCTGTCCCCCTCCACGGCGGCCCTGGCCGCGATGGCCGGGGTGGGGGTGCGGGGGTTCTTCATGGCTGCCAGCCGAACGTTCCAGTCTGAGTCCCCCAGGAGCCTCGCCAGCAGCTCCGGCCGCGCGCCGGGGTGGGCGGCGACGGCCTCGCGCACGTCGTTGTCCTCGTCGGCTGCCAGGGTGGCCAGGGTGGGCGGATCGAGGGCGGGGTTGGCGGCCAGGGCGGCGCGCACGGTCCAGTCCTCGTCCCGAACCAGCCGCGCCACGGCTTCAGGGGGCAGGGCCGACGCGGCGGCCGCTCCCTGGCGCAGCGCGTCGTTGCCACTGCCGCTCATGCGCGCCAGCAGGTCGGGGGGCAGCAGGGCGCCCTGCAGCAGGGTGAGCTCCCCGTCGTCGTCGCCGTCGTCCACGGCCCGCAGGCGGGCCAGGCGCCTGGCGTCGAGCTCGCAGACGACGAAGAACTCCTGGATCCTCGCGACCGGGTGCAGGCGGTTCCACAGGGCGTCGGGCAGGAAGTTCTCGTCGCCACAGTGGCCGCAGCGGACCACGCGCGCGCGGCCGTCCACCCGCAGCGGGCCGCCGCAGCCCATGCAGGCCATCAGCACGGGCTGGGTGGCGCCGCGGGTGCCGTCGTCGGCGCCGCCGAGGTGCTCGTCCACCGCCCAGCGCGCGCCGGGAAAGACCACCTGCGCCCAGTCCGGCGCCGCGCGCACGGTGCGCTCGACCCCGCAGGCGCAGGTGTGCCGGCCCAGCTCGGCCAGCCGGGCGAGCTCCGCCACCGGCACCTCGGCCTTGCACGCGCCGCAGCGCGCCGGCAGGTGGTTCAAGCGGCCCTGCATGTCGCGGTGACCGAGCAGGGACCACTCCATGCCCAGGCCCCGCTCCATGCCCAGCACCTGCAGCACGTTCTCGGCGTCGAAGAAGCCCTTCCAGTGGTCGAAGGACAGCTCCACCGCCGCGCCGCAGCTCGGGCAGGGCAGGGACTCCGTGAGCCCGTTGACGGGTACGGGGGTTGCGGCAGGCCGGGCAGCTCAGGGAGAGTTCGACGCAGAAACCCAGGGTGGAGACGGACACGGGGCGCTCCTGTCAGCGGGCCGCGCGCGGCGAGCCGAGCACCAGGTAGGCGGCGCCGGCGTCGTCGCCGCCCATGTCCTCGTGGCGGGCGCCGATGAGCAGGTCGGCGCAGCCGTCCGCGTCGGTGTCGCCCGCGGCGGCCACGCGGAAGCCGGCGTCGTCGTCCTCCTCTTCGGCGGGCAGGAAGACGTCGACGTCAGCCTCGGCGAGGTCGCCGCCCAGCAGCGGGCCGAACAGGAGGTAGGAACCCAGCTCGTCGCCCACCAGCAGGTCGTCGTAGCCGTCGGCGTCCAGATCGCCGACCCCCACGGCGTCGGCCACCTCGAGGGCGACCACCGCGAAGGCGTCCCGCCCGGCGATCTCGCCGTTCAGCGCGCCGTCGAAGAGGTAGGTGCGCGCGCCGTGATCGCCGAAGGCGGCGGTGAGCCAGTCCGTGTCGCCGTCGCCGTCCAGATCGCCGGCTTCGGCCACCTTGCCGGCCTGGGCGTCGTCCACGGAGCCGTAGAACACCGCGCTGGCGGTATCCAGCAGGGTGCCCGCCCCCGCGGGCACGGGGCCCCGGATGAGGTAGGCGCTGCCGCGGTGGGAGCCGCCGTGGCTGCCGTTGTGATCGCCCACCACCACGTCGTCATGGCCATCGCCGTCCATGTCGCCGGGGGCGGCCAGGAAGGCACCGGAGGTGTCCCCGCCCGCCTGACCGATGAGCTTGGCGTGGGCGTCGGCCAGGGACAGCGCACCCGAGATGGGCCCCGTCAGCACGTAGGCCGCGCCCGCGCCGCTGCCGGCGGTGTCGTCGCCCGGGCAACCGATCAGCAGGTCGGGGAAGCCGTCCGCGTCCAGATCGCCGCCGCGCATGGCGCGCATCAGACCGTCTCCGGCGGCCTCCGCCAGGATCTTGGCCTCGGCGTCCGCCAGGTCCCAGGGGCCCTCGGGCGGGCCGAGCACCAGGTAGGCGGCGCCGGCGTCGCGACCGGCGGTGTCCTCGTACTGGGCGCACAGCAAGAGGTCGCCGACCCCGTCGCCGTCCATGTCGCCCGCGCCCTCGAGGCGGGAGAGGGTGTCGCCCATGGCCTCGCCCACGAACTTCACGTCCGAGTAGACCAGGGAATAGGTGCCGCGCTCCACGGGGCCGAGGAGCACGTAGGCGGCGCCCGCGTTGCGGCCGTTGGTGGGCTCGTACCAGGCGCCGACCCCGATGTCGGCGAAGCCGTCGGCGTTCACATCGCCCAGGCCCGCCACGCTGGCGCCGGCCCAGTCGCCGTCGTGCTCGCCCACCAGCTTGGTGTGGACACCAGAGAGCAGCTGGACGTCGCGCGCGCCGTCGCAGTTGTCGTCGGCGCCGTTGATGACGTCGAGGGCGTCGGGGTGGATGAGGGGATCGAGGTCGTTGCAGTCCTCGGGTGCAAAGAACCCGTCGCCATCGACGTCCTCGGCGGGCAGGGGGTCGCCGCCGCTGTCGGCCGTGTCGTCGGTCGTGGGCTCGCTGTCCGCGGGCGGGGAGTCGCTCGGGCTGTCGAAGCGGCCGGGGCAGCCGACGAGCAGGGCGATGAGCAGCATGGCGCGCATGCTCACCTGCCCTCCCCGGCGATGGGCCGGGCGATGGCGGGGACGCGGCTCACGGCGTAGGCGCCGAGCTCCAGGCCCAGGCCCTGGTAGAGCCAGGCCTGCCAGACGGTGTCGCCCTCCGGGGTCACCTCGAAGAGGCGGCTGACGGTCTCGGCCGGGGTGTTGGTACCGGCGCTGGCGTTGATGAGGGTGTTGCCGTTCTCCAGGCGCTCCACGTCCCCCCAGGCCGCGGCCCACCAGGGATCCCAGGCCAGGCGCCCCGGGTACTGCCAGACGATCTCGGAGGTCATGCTGTCCTCGTCCAGGGCGTACTCCACCACGCGCGACCAGCCGCGCTCGGACGAGCCGTTGTCGTACATCAGCACGTGCCCGTCGGGCAGGATCTGGAAGGCGTGGGCGTGGTAGGGGAAAGGCTCCACCTCCCAGGGGTCGGGGGCGAAGTCGCCGCCCTCGCCGAAGGTCCAAAGGACATCGCCGCTCTCCCGGTGGATCTTGTAGGTCTGCCCCATCTGGTAGGAGTTGGCGTACAAGAGGCCGCCCGGCTCGTCCAGGAAGACGGCGTTGGTGTGGACCCAGGCGGGGTGATCCGCGAGGTGATCGAAGGTGCACCAGTCCCACACGATGTTGAGGTCGTCGTCGAAGACCTGGATGGTGTCGCCCATGTAGCCGAGGGAGTCGGAGGTGTACTCCACCAGCATGTGGGTGCCGTCCTGAAGCTCGTGGAAGACGTGGTGGAAGCCGCCGTCGGTGAAGCCGAGATCCTGCTGGGGGCCGGTCCAGAGCACCTCGCCCGCCAGGTCCACCGCGATGGGGTGGCTGCCCGAAGGCACGCCGGGCCCGATGAGCACGCGGCGGCCGTCCACCAGCTCGGGCACCACGTCGGAGCGCCCGCCGTCCCCGTCGTCGAAGTACCAGACGGGCTCGCCGTCGAGGTCCACCATCACCACCAGAGTGCGCGTGGAGTAGCCGGTGGCCACGTTGAAGAGGGTCCAGCCCGGCTGGGTGCGGGCCGGATCGTAGGCGTCGAGGACCAGGGGGCGCCAGGGGTCGGGCACGGTGCCGGTGGTGAAGGTCACGGGCTCGGAGCGCACCTCCTGGCCGCCCGCGGTGGTGGAGACGGCCCGCAGCTGGTAGGCGGTGGCCTCGTGCATGCCGACCACGACGACCTCGTGCTCGGTGCCGACGTCGCCGTGGTCCACCACCAGCTCGAAGTCGCCCTCGGCAGGTCCGAATTCCACGGCGCCCGTGGCCTCGAGCGGGGTGGTCCAGCGCAGGGTGGCCACGAGGGTGATGGCCGCCGAGGGCTCCAGCGTGAGATCGGCGATCTCGAGGGGGACCTCCTCGACCGCCGTGTCGTCGACCGCGGTGTCGTCGGAGGGGCCGTCCCCTACGGGGGTACAGGCGGCGAGCAGGAGGAGGGCGAGGCGCATGGGGGCTCCTGGTGCACAGGGGGCATTCTGACACAGGAAGGGCCGATCCCCTACCCCTCCCAGCACGCCATCCCCTCGTTCGCCAGGCGGTCGGGGCGGGGCTCGCCGGCGGCGATGCGCTGGAGGAGCTCGTCCACGCAGGCCAGGGCCAGGGAGTTGTCCTGGCGCGGGTAGCGGTTGAGGGCCCGGGCGCAGTCCTCGGCGCTGACCAGGAAGCGCAGCAGGCGCTCGCGCTCGGGCGCCGGGGCCCAGTCACCGTAGCCCAGCCAGCAGAGGTACCGGGCATTGAGGGTCTGCTCGTACTGCTGTCCCAGCGGCACGGCGAAGTACGGGACCCCGAGGTGGACGGCCTCGGACATGAGCGAGAAGCCGCCGCCGGCCAGCACGGCGCGGGCGGTGCGCAGGTCGTCCACGAAGCCCTGGGCGGAGAACGGGCGCAGATCGAGGTTGCCCTCGACACCCTCACGCCCGCTGCCGTACACGCGGAAGCGGAACGGAAGGGTGGCGAGCACGGGCAGCCAGGCCGTGAGCGCGGCGGCGGCCTGGTAGACCACCACATGATCGCCAGGCTCGCGCCGGGCCGCCAGGATCTCGGGGCGCAGGATGGGGGGGACCAGCGTCGTGCGCGGCTTGCGGACCTCGGGGAAGAAGAAGCTGGTGACGAGGTAGTGCCAGGCGCCGGGCAGCTTCAACTTCACGGCCAGCTTGGCGAGCTGGAAAGACTCATCGGCCACCACCTCCGGCGGATGCCGGCAGCGGTTGAGCACCTGCATGTTGTCGAGGCTCACCACCGGCAGGAAGTGGTTGCGGGCGTACAGCCAGGCCCAGGACTCGAAGTCGCTGATCACCGCTTCGGGCGGCGGCCCGGACTGCACCACCTTCGTATAGGCCAGCAGGTTGCGCAGCAGGCCCTCGGGGGCGCGCTCGATGTTCTCCAGGATGGTGGCCTCGAGATCCACCTCCATCCCGTCCATGGCGAAGCCCAGGCCCTGGATCTCCTGCAGATCGCAGCGGGGGTGGGCGGCGAAGCGCTGCTGGAGGAAGGCGTGGGCGCGGCCTGACACCACGACGCGCACGAGGTGCCCCTGATCGAGCAGGTGGGCGATGACCACCGCGCTGCGGGTGGCATGCCCCATGCCCTCGCCGACGACGCCGTAGAGGATGTGCATGGTGCTCGGGGCTCCGGGGGGTGGGGTGGGGGGGGTAACCGGGCGGCGCCCAGCGTGGGCCCCAAGTTGCCAAAGAGCGCCCAGGGCAGGCCTGTTGTTGCCACTCAGAGCCCACTCGATGGCGCGATCCGAAGCGGCCAACCCTGAAACGTCACTTTTCCCACGGTCCCATTCCGCGGGCCGGCGCAGGTGGCAACCTGGCAGGGGTCCTGGGCGGGATGTGGCAACCTGGAGGGGGCCCTGGGCGCACGCTCGTGCCGCTACCTGCCGCACTCCCCCTCGAGCCTGCACCCCGCGCAGGCGCTCTCGTGCTCCTCGCATCCGGTCGCGCACTCCCCATGCGAACACCCCACGCTGCCCTCCACCCCGGGCTGGCCCGGATCGCGCTTCGCCACCCAGCGCTGGAGGATCACCCACAGGCCACAGGCGAGCGCTCCGCGTCCTCGACCTCGACGATCTCGGCCTCGGCGCCGAAGTCCTCGCTGCTGGCCGCACTGTGGCAAGCGGGTGACCGCTCGCGCGCTGGTGCTGCCTACGCGCGTAGGTGACCCGCGCTACTTCGCGCCAAGTGCCTCGCTGGCTGCCGGCCATCGCAGGAGGGCGCTGGAGGTCAGCTCGCGCTCCGCCAGGCGAGCAGGTGGCCGTCCCTTGAGCCCACCCAACCCGGAAACAGCCACCTGAACGAGCAGCGAGGGTGGGGTGTGGGCGAAGACGGCCTTCGGGAGTGCCCTCGTGGCTGTCGGGAGCGCTCTGGCGGCCGGAGGGGCACGGATCGGCACCCACCTGGACGAGCGCCGGCTCCTTCGAGGGCCGCGCTCCTCTGGGCGGGCGGAGTGCACCCTCGCCAGCCCCTGCGGAGCGTATCGAAAGGTCCTGCGTGGGGTGGGGGTGCTACCAGCGCTTGTCGATATCCAAGGTAAGATGAATACTCTGGCTGGAGGTTCAATGCGTGGCATCCCCGACGTCGGGGGACAGCCGAGCCTACTGACGTAGCGAGTCGGGGCACCTGGGCAGGGGCAGAAGTCCGGCTTGCTGGCGATGCCGGGGGCTTGCCTGCCGGCTTCCGAGCCGACCTCCAGCATCAGGGTCGCTCGGGTCTACACCCCCTTGGAGAAGGCTCGGGCCCAGGATCTGGCCAGCGAACTCGGCGTCACCGCCGCCAGCACGCCTCCCCCGGCCGCGCCGGCTGCTTCGAGGCGTCACTCTGCGCATTCGCGCGGCCGCCGTCAGACGGGCCCAGCATCCCGTAGCCTGGAGCCCATAGCCTCCATGCCGGGCGCAGTCATTCGTCGGTGGACTTCCGGGACAGGGGATTGGGGCGAGGCGAAGGCCGACCAGACGCGTAGGACGACGAGCCGCGCGACGTACGACCGCCGGGACCTGGTGACAACCTGTTGACAGGCCGCGCTGAAAGTGCACGGGACGCATCCTCGTTGCCCAGGCGACTCCACACACCACCCGAAAGGAGGCCGCCATGGGTCACAATGCGCTCCTCATCACCAGTCTCCTCCTGCCCGCCACGCTCCCCGCGGTCGCCATGGCCGACGAGGAGGACCTGCTGCGGGGATCATGGAACATCGAGTTCCAGGACGAAGCCGGCGCCCTCCACAGAGGCTGGGTGCGGGTGGGCCACGGCATCCACGGGTTCCTCGATGGTGAGCGGCTTCGCGGGAGCGGACCAGAGACAGACCAGGGTGCGACGCTCGTCTCGGGGTGCTACCACGTCAGAGGGAACCACTGCTACCGTCTCGAGGCCAGCGAAGAGGGCGGCACGCTCGTCGGCTCCTGGGAGGGAGACGCGGCCAGCGGTCCCGGTCAGGAGACGGGAATGGAGGTCTGGCGGCGCTTCGAGCCGAAGGCTGAGTGGGTCGAGGTGACCGGGATCGAGAACGGGGGCCTCGACCGAGCCGCGATGGCGGATTCTTGGAAGTACGCCTTCTGCAACGGTAATCTCCCGCGGGTGCGGCTCGAGATCCACGGCCGCGACCTCCCCCGCTACCCCATGCCCGATGACGACGAGCGGATCTTCCGGTGCAGTGACACCACGGTGTCCTTCGACGACCCCCACCTGGTGCAGAACACCGCCGATTGCACCGCGCGCGGCGACCTGCTCCGGCTCGAGTTCTGGCTCACCGAGGGGATCCAGCCGGGCACGAAGGTCGCCCGGATCAACGGGCTCGACGTCCCATTCGACCTCGAATTCACGGGCGAACCCGAGGAGCCTCACGGCTCGCCATGGACCGATCACGCTCAGAACGGGACCTACGCGGGCGGGCAGGTCTGGACAAGGCAGGTGACCGCACCCGCGGAGCGCATCGCCCAGGCCGAGCACGCGCTGCTGGCGCAGGCCAGGAGAGCAGCCGGCGATCCGACGCGGCGTCTTCCGATCCCGTTCGAGCAGCGGATGGCACCCGTGAGAGGGCAGCTCACCAGGTGGATACGGGCCGAGAGAGGAGTCAGGATTTTCAAGTCGGTAGGCGGCGCGCTGAACTTACTCGGTGGTGCCTTTGCTGGCTGGGGTGAGCACCGCTCCGGCCAAGGAGCGGTCTCCTCCGGGCTGGTGGGCGCGACGACCACCGCGGCTGGCTTCAACCCCTACTCAGCAGCAGCGAACTTCGTGAGCACGGTAGTGGATGTCGCCTGCGAAGACCTGCTCGGCGTGCAGAGGCCAGGGGTCTGGGAGCTGGTGAACAACGCAGGCAGATTCGGGGGTTCGTGCGTGGACGCAGCCTTCGGAGATGGCGGGGCGAGCATGCGCACCTGGATCGCGCGCATGAGGAGAGGAGAGCTGGGCTCGGTGCCCCAGGCGATCACCAGGGGCTCGGAGGCGGTCGGAGAGTTCCTCCACGACCTCCTGGCGAGAAGCGGGGACTGACCCGCGCAGGACGGTGGTCGCCACGCCGGTCGGGGAGACGGGCAGTGGCGAGCCCGCAGCCTGAGAGCGTGCGTCAAACAAGGCATCCTGGCCGCTGTTCTTTGGAGCGCGCTCCTGGCCCATGCAGCTCCGTCACCGTCCGCTTGTCCCGCGCCCGCGCGTCCTCGTCGCCGATGGTGAACGACCGCCGATGATCCACAGGCGCTCGTCGTCGGGGTGGGGGCGGACGTTGGTGCACTCCACCAGGGCATCGAAGGAGCCCACGCCCGCGCCCCGCAGCACGCCCTCGATGCGCTCACCCACCCCAGCGGGGCCCTCGCATGCTGGAGAACCTCGACGACTCTCTGGCCCAGGCCCCGGACGAAAGCCGTCGCCTGCCACCTGGGTGGAGAGGACCTTCCGCGACTACCTCGACCGTGGGCGCAGCGACAGCCGCTTCTTCCACCTCTACCGCCCCGACCGCGACCGTCACCACACCGCGAGCTGCGCGGTGCCCTGGGCAACAAGTCCGGGAAGACGGTGCGCCGGCACGTGACGCTTGGCAGGTGCCGCGGTTGCGATTCTCTGGTATCGTCTCCCACGCGCACCATTCGACCTCGACTCCCTTCCTGGAGCGCCCGATCAAGTGGTGCGAAACCAGCAGCCTGCGAGGTTTCCCATGCAACGTATGCCGAACAAGCCGCGAACCGCCTTCCTCCTGTTCGCCATCGCCGGCCTGGCGCCGCTGCGTTTCGCCGTGGCCGCGGAGAACGAGACGCCCGACGTCGCCACGGCGGTGCTGTTCGAGCCCTGCACCGGGGTTGATCTCGCCTCTGTCGCTGTGGATGGTGCGGGGGAGCCCGACGACAGCCTGGGCCGCCTCGCTGAGTACCAGCACTACGGATACCAGGCGCTGATAGGGCCGGCGGCCGCCAACGCGACGACCTGGGCCGCGCTTGGCCAGGCAGGTGTGCTACGGGTGCACTCCCACGGGGGAGCGAGTGGATTCCGGATCGGCTGCTATGGGCCCGGCGACCAGGCGACGCGGAACGCCGACTACGACGCCTTGCTCCGCGACGGGGTGTACCAGGCAGGACAGATCGGCAAGGTCTGGAGCCCCGACGAACACAACGTGGCGTTGTCTCACGGCATCAACCTCACACAGGCGGGCATCGAGGCCACCTTCTCCGACGCGAACACGATCATCCTGTTGGATGCGTGCCACGGCAGCGGCAAGGCCGAATGGTTCGGCTCACGAGAGTTCTTCGCCTACCCGGACACCACCTGCGTCATCACTGATAGAGCGCGGACGAAGCTGCTCTTCGAAACCATGATCGGCCACATCGGCCACGGCGAGTACCGGCCCGCCAACGAGGCCTACGACATGCACGCGGCCGCCATGCCTCCCCTGGAGCACGTCACACAGAACCACACCACCACCGCCCCCAGGGTCGAGGAAGTGGATCCTCGAGGCGTCGCCGTCGGCACCAACGACTGCCCCTGCACCGTCTCGACCACGGTCACCCTCGACACGAAGATCGACGTCGGCCAGGACGCGACCGCGGCCGTCAGCGTCGAGGGCTGCGACGGAGCCACGCTGTCCAACCAGGCCTGGAACGGTGACGACAAGCTCGACTTCGACATCGAGATCCCGAACGGAGCCACCGGCCTGATGAAGGTGACCATCCACGCGGACCACGTCCTGAGCGGCAACAACCAGGTCCAGCTCGACGGGAACTGGGAGGGAAACGGCAACAGTGGCGTCGGTCCCAACGAGGACGACTACGTCTATTACAACATCTGCTCTGCGCGCGATGGCGGCGTGGGGACAGGGATCATGGAAGACCCCGAGCGCCAGCACGAGGCCCCCCCACAGCGCTGCGATCCCCACTCGCACAGCCCTGACTGGGACATCCCCATCCGCTACGTGTCCCCCGACGATCTGGTCGCCATGGAGCTGCCCTACGGCGGCCGGGACTGGTTCGTGCTGGCGTCCTACGGCGAAGGCCAGGACGACATGTTCGACTTCGGTGGCATGGTCCTCGATCATGGCGAGAGCTTCGACTGGGGCTACGTGGCGGCCACCTACTACGCGCCCGGGCTGGTCACGGTGGAGGTGCAGGGCCAGGACTGGGGCGGAGAGCCCGTCGAGGACCTGCCCATCACCGTCCGGGACACCCTGGGCGACGTGGCGAGCGGCGCATTGCAGATGACCTTCGCTCCGCCGGACGAGTCCCTGGACAGCTCCGGCTCCGAGCTCGACACACTCGTGGAGGCGGGCGGGGGCGGGCCCCTGGTGCTGGTCCTGGAGAACACAGGCAACGTGGCCATCTACTGCCCCGAGCTGCTCTTCTCCTCTGAGGTAGCGCTGAACCCCAGCGTCCTCGCGCCGCTCCCACCGGTGATCCGGCCGGGCGACGAGGCGGTGGCTGCCATCCTGGTGAGCCCGGACGAGAGCCTGGCCAGCGGCAGCTACGACCTGTCGATCACGCTGGTGGGCACCAGCTCGATGGAGACGACGAGCGAGCACACGTTCGAGGCCACCGTCACCGTCGACCGCCCGCCCGAGCTGAGCGGGCCGGAGACCCTCGACAACGAAGCTGGGGCGGCCATCACGCTGACAGCCACCGATCCCGATGGGGAGGCCACCCACTTCTTCGGCGAGTCCTTGCCCATGGGTGTCTCCCTGCTGGCGGCGGGCGACGGCACGGCCACGGTCTCGATCAGCGAGCCCCTGACCGCAGACGACTACCCGGACGGCGCCACCGCGCTGATCCTGGCCTGGGGCGGTGAAGACATGGACAACGCGATCCTCACGACCCACAGCGTCGCCATCGCGGTGGACGGCGGCACCGGCGACACCGACGACGGCACCGGTGACAGCGGCGAGGAGGGCGACGGCTGCTGCAATTCCGGCAAGAACGCCTCGAGCCAGGCGCTGTTCCTTCCGCTGGCGTTCCTCGGGACGCTGGTTGGACGGATGAGGAGGAGGAGGGAGTAGGCGCGGTCAGGGCGTCACCGCCCCGAGCACTCCCCCTTCAGGCTGCACCCCGCGCAGGCGCCGTCGGGTTGCTCGCACTCCCCATGCGAACACCCCACGCTGCCCTCCACCCCGGGCTGGCCCGGATCGCGCTTCGCCACCCAGCGCTGGAGGATCACCCACAGGCCACAGGCGAGCCCGAGGCCGAGCACGGCGAGCAGATGGGTGAGCATCAGCCCGCCGCGAACAGGCCCGCGAAGCCCATGAAGGCCAGCGACAGCAGGCCGGCGATGATGAGGCTCATGGCGGTGCCGCGCATGAGCGCGGGGATGTCCGACAGCTCGGCCTCCTCCCGAAGACCGGCCATCAGCACCAGGGCCAGGGTGACGCCGCCGCCCGCGCCGAGCGCGTAGACCATGCCCTCGGCCAGGCCGAAGCCCTTGTTGGTCATGAAGAGGGCCAGGCCCAGGATGGCGCAGTTGGTGGTGATGAGGGGCAGGAAGATGCCCAGCGCCCGGAACAGCTCCGGGGAGAGCTTCTTGATGACCATCTCCACGAACTGCACGGTGGAGGCGATGACGAGGATGTAGCTGATGATCTGCAGGTAGGGGGCGTGCGGCAGGATGAAGGTGTTCAGGCCCCAGGTGCAGAACGCCGTGATGAGCATCACGAAGATGTTGGCCAGCCCCAGGCGGAAGGCGGTGACCACGCGGCCCGAGACCCCCAGGAAGGGGCAGATGCCGAGGAAGTAGCTCAGGGTGAAGTTGTTGATCACCAGCGAGCCCATGAAGATGCCGATGAACGCACCCATCAGGCCGCCTCCCCATGCGTGGCGCGCTGGCGGCGCTGCTTGAGCCAGGCGAAGAACAGCAGGATCAGCCCCAGCATGATGAAGCCGCCGGGCGGCAGGATCATGATGACCCAGGGCTCGTAGTGGGGGCCGAACAGCGAGACGCCGAAGAGCGAGCCGCTGCCGAGGATCTCGCGCACAGCGCCCAGCGCCAGGAGCGCGATGGTGAAGCCCGCCGACATGCCCAGCGCGTCCATCACCGCCAGCTTGACGGTGTTCTTGGCGGCGAAGGCCTCCTGGCGCCCGAGGATGATGCAGTTGACCACGATCAACGCGATGAAGGCGCCCAGCTCGGCGTGGACCGCGGGGGAGATGGCTTTCAGGGCGTAGTCCGTGACCGTGACGAAGGTGGCGATGATGATGATGTAGGTGGAGATGCGCACCTGCTTGGGGATGTGGTGCCGCAAGAGGGAGACGAAGAAGGAGGAGCCCACCAGCACCACCAGGGTGGCGGCGCCCATGGCCAGGGCGTTGATGGCGGAGTTGGTGACGGCGAGGACGGGGCACATGCCCAGCACCTGCACGAAGACCGGGTTCTCCTTCCAGATCCCCTTGACGAACTCTGCGTAGGCCTGGGACGCGGTGCGCGGAGCTTCGGGAGCCAGGGCGCTCATGGCGTGGCCTCCTGGGGCACGGGCGGTGGCTCGGGCTCGGTCGCCCCAAGGCCCTCGGGCACGAGCACCGGGCGCCACGTCTCCATGCCGCCGTTGACGATCTTCGCGATGGCCTTGGAGGAGATGGTGGCGCCGGTGATGCAGTCCAGCTCGTTGGGCGCGGCCTTCTTGCCCGTTCCCACGGGCACGATCTCCGGATCCACCGCCAGGGCGGTGAAGTTGTCCAGGAAGGCCTTGTCCTTCTTGATCTTGTCGCCCAGCCCCGGGGTCTCGCGGGAGTCCAGCACCTTCATGCCCACGATGACGGCCCGGGCCGGGTCGTAGCCGAAGATCAGCTTGATGGTGTCCTGGAAGCCGGGGCCCTGGGCTGGGATGGCGTAGCCCACGAGCGCGCCCCCGCGACGACGGCCCGCGTAGATGGTGGGGGCGTCCTTGTCGGCCGGGGTGGCCGGATCCAGGTGGCCCTCGCGCAGGACCAGGGGCTGCAGCTCCTCGGTGCCGGGCAGCACCTGGAACACGGCAGCCTGCAGGGCCTCGGCCTCATTGCGCTCGATGATGGGCTTGGTGATCTGGTAGGCCCCGACCAGCAGCAGGCCCGAGACCAGGCCGGCGATGGTGAGGGTGGCCACCAGCCGGAAGGAGGAGGGCTCGGCTTCGGGGGCGGCGCTCATGGGCTCTCCTCCCGCGGGGCCTTGCGACCCCGGCCGAAGGGGGTGGGCTGAATCCCGCGGTTGATGAGCGGGGTGACCGCGTTCATCAGCAGGATGGCGTACATGACGCCCTCGGGCAGCCCGCCCCACAGGCGGATGAGCACCACCAGCACGCCGATGCCCGCGCCGTAGATCCAGGCGCCCAGCGGCGCCATGGGCGAGGTGACCGGATCCGTGGCCATGAAGAGGGCGCCGAGCATCAGGCCGCCGGAGCCCAGCATGAACCAGGGGGGCGGAGCTTTGGCCGCCACCAGCCAGACGAGGCCGGAGAAGACGAAGACCGTGCCCAGGATGGCGGCCGGGATGCGCCAGTCGAGGGCGCGTCGGCGCCAGAGGTAGACCCCACCGACGAGCAGCAGCACGGCGCTGGTCTCCCCGAGAGAGCCCGGACAGTCGCCCACCAGCAGGCTCCAGAGGTCGGTGCCCTGGCCCTGGAACTTCATCAGGCCCAGCGGGGTGGCGGTGCTGATCGCATCGACCGGAGCCTTCATGAAGGGCATGGCCAGGTTGCTGGCGTAGACGGCCAGATCCTGCGCGCGCTGGGGCGACCAGGTGGTGATGGCGGTGGGGAAGGCGGCCTGCAGGAAGGCGCGCCCCACGAGGGCCGGGTTGAAGAGGTTGTGGCCCAGCCCACCCCAGACCACCTTGCCCAGGCCGATGGCGACCACCCCTCCCAGAAACGCCATCCAGACAGGGAAGCTCGGGGGCAGGGTGAGGCCCAGCAACAAGCCGGTGAGCAGGGCGGAGCCATCTCGCAGGGAGGCGGTGCGCCGCCCGCGGGGGGCGAAGGCCGCCTCGGTGGCCACGCAGCCCGCCACCGCGCCGCCCACCACCAACACGGCGGCGACGCCGAAGTACAGCAGCGCGGCGAGGGAAACGGGCGTCAGCGCCAACAGCACATCGCGCATGATGCGCGGGGTGTCCGTGGCGGCGCGATCATGGGGTGAGGTGCGCAGCCACAGCCCCTGGTCGTGGCGGTTCATGCCCCACCTCGCTGCTTCTTCAGGGCGTCGATGCGCCGGAGCTGGGCTTTGGCCACCCGGAACTGCTGCACCAGGGGGATGCGGGAGGGGCAGGCCCAGGAGCAGGCGCCGCACTCCATGCAGTCCAGGAGGTTCAGGGCGCGCATGTCCTCCCAGCGCTCCTTGCGGGCCAGGCGCCCCAGCGTGGAGGGGTTGAGGAAGCAGGCGCAGGCCTCCAGGCAGCGGCCGCAGCGGATGCAGGCCAGCTCCTCGGGGCTGGACAGATCGCCCTCGCGAAACACCAGCAGGCCCGAAGTGCCCTTGACCACAGGCACATCCACGCTGGCCAGGGGCTGGCCCATCATGGGGCCGCCCATGATCACCATGCGCGCATCCTCCGGCAGGCCGCCGCAGGCCTCCAGGACAGCCCGCACCGGGGTACCCAGGGGCACCAGCAGGTTGGCCGGCCGCGCGATCCCCGGCCCCGAGACCGTGACCACCCGCTCGATCAGGGGCTGGCCGCGCAGGAACCAGTCGGCCAAGGCCGCCATGGTGCCCACGTTGTTGACCACCACGCCGATGTGCAGCGGCAGCTTGCCGCCGGGCACCTGGGCGCCAGTCAGGGCCTCGATGAGCATCTTCTCGCCGCCCTGGGGGTACTTGACCCTCACAGGGCGCACCTGTACCGGGGGACCGCCGGGCATGGCGCGCAGCGCGGCCTGCAGGGCGCGCACCGCGTCCAGCTTGTTGGCTTCGATCCCCACCAGGGCCTGGCCGACCTCCAGCGCCGCGGCCACCAGCTTGATGCCCTCGGCCACGGCGCGGCTGCGCTCCAGCATGAGGCGGTGGTCGCAGGTGAGCCAGGGCTCGCACTCGGCGCCGTTGATCACCAGGGTGTGGGCCCGCCGGCCGTCCGGGAGCTTGTACTTGACGTGGGTGGGGAAGGCCGCGCCACCCAGGCCGACGATGCCGGCGTCGCGCACCCCGGCCACGAGCTCATCGACGTCGGGCTCCTCGAAAGGACCCGGCGGCGGCGGCGGGGGCTGCTGGGGGTCGAAGCTGTCGGCGGCGATCTCGATAGCGGGGCCGATGGCGCCGGTGGGCAGGCGGCGTGGCTCGATGGCCACCACGCGCCCCCTGACCGGGCTGTGCAGGCTGGTGGAGACGAACCCGCCGGGCTCGGCGATGCGCTGGCCGCGGGCCACCTCCTGGCCGACCACCACGATGGGCTTGCTCGGGGCGCCCAGGTGCTGCGACAGGGGCAGCAGGTAGCGCTCCACGAAACCCAGGCGCTGGATCGGGAGCCCCGAGGTGGGCTCCTTGTGCTCCGTGGGGTGCACCCCGTGCCGGAAGCTGGCCAGGGAAGTAGCCATGACGCCCTACTCCCCCCGCCCGTACCCGGCCAGCTCGAGGAGGTTCTCCCGCACGCGCTGGGCCATGTCCTGCTCGACCTCGCCGCGCAGCGCGGCCAGCGCCGCGGCGTGACGCGCCTCCAGGGCGGCCAGCTCGGCGGCATGCCGACCGGCCAGCTCGCGCTCTGCCAGTTCCTTCACCCGGGCGGTGAAGGGGGTGACCACGCCGGCCAGCTCCTGCAGGGTGCGCCAGGTGCGCAGGCGCTCCTCGGCCACCGCGGCCAGGCGCGGGGAGACGGCCAACCGCCGCCCCACCACCACCGGATCCGGGACGAAGGGCGTGCGCCCGTGGCGGGTGTGCAGGGGCAGCGCGATCCACTCGGGCAGCGGGGTGGGCTCGGGGGTGCCAGGACCCACGGGGCTCAGCTCGGAGGCGAAGCGGCCTTCGGTGGCGGCCCAGTCGCCCGCGGTGCGCACCACGCCCTCGGCGTCGCGCGCCCAGTCGCCCGTGGGCTCGGGGTTGCCGTCGAGGAAGAGGCAGGCGCCGAAGATGCCCTCGCGGGTGGGGTCGTAGCGGAACAGGGGGAAGGTGCGCGACAGGACGGCCCGCCGGGTCTGCTCCAGGCCCTCACGCACCGGGAAGCCGTGGCGGCTCGGGCTGGGCGCGTGGACGCGGATCAGGGCCGGACCCGGGTGGGCGAAGGCCTCGGTGAGCCCCTGGAAGAGCTGGGCGGGCTCGGAGAGGGAGCACTGGGTGACGTAGGCGCGGCGCTGACCCAGGGCCAAGAGGCCTACCTCGCCCAGGCTGCCGGTCCAGCCGCTGCCCAGCTCGTCGGGCTCGGCCGGGCCGCTCCCGGCGGTCAGCCCGAGGTCGCAGTCCGCCAGGACCACGATCTTCACGGGCATGTCGAGGTCGAGCACGGTGGCCAGCGTGGAGAGGTTGCGGCCGGTGAGGGCCGCCTCGTTCCCCAGGACGAGGACCGGCGGCACCACGCGCTGCTCCTAGCGGGTCAGGCCGTGCCACCCCAGGCGGGCCAGGGACTGCAGCTCGCGGGCGTACTCGCCGGGGTGCTCCAGGGCGACGCGCGCCTCGCGCACCAGGCGTAGATCCTCCAGCACGGCGCGGAGCTGGCCCTCCAGCAGGCCGCGGCCCAGGTGCAGACCCTCGCCGGCGCTGGCCACGACCACGGGGACGTGGAAGGGGTTGTCGGGGAAGGCCCCGGCCCAGGACGCGATGTGCCCGGGCTCGATGGTCACGGAGAAGCGGGCCCGGCCCAGGCCGTCGGGACCCTCGGCCAGGCGCCAACGCAGCTCCTGCAGGCGCCCGGCGAGGTCCGACAGGCGCCGGAGCTGGGCGACATCGACCCGCCCGTGCTCGCCCTGGCCCTCGACCCGGGCCAGCAGGGCGGAGAGGTCGATCTCGGGCTGGCGCAGCCCCTTGAGCCCCAGCGCGATGCCCGCGGGATCGCCGGTGGGCAGGGCCTTGGCCAGGCGCTCGCCGATGGCTTCCGTCAGCCGGATCCTCAAGCCCTCCACCTGATCGATGTGGCGCTGCAGCTCGGGCTGGAGCTGGCACTCGGCGGCGGCCAGCAGCAGGCGTACTGCCACCTTCTCGCCGGAGCCAGCCTCGGCGGAGTCCCCGCCCGAGAGGCCCAGCAGACAGGTGCGAGACAAGAGCATGGCCGCCAGTGGGCCGACCCCAGGGTGCGCACTCACCCGGGCGATGGTCTCGCCGGGGCTGTCGGGGAGCTGCTCCCAGCGCTGCCAGTCGCGGCGCGCCCAGGCCACGCGCTCGGTACTCTGGGGCTCCATCCCCATGGCGCCCTCGGGACAGGCGAGCGCGCAGATGCCGCAGCCCTTGCAGGCGTCCGGGTTCACGGAGAGGCTCAGGATCTCGCCGGTGCCGGCCTGGCGCTGCTCCGGGTCGACGAAGAACGGCAGGGTGCCGGCGATGGGGAGGTCGTCCACCACGGCGGCGGCGGCCTCCAGGGCGGCCGCGACGGGCTGAGCGCGATCGGCTGGCAAGCTCGCCTTCTCCAGCACGCGGGCACCGGCCTCCCGCAGCACGATCCCGAAGGCCGCGGGCTGCTCCTTGCTCTCGCGCAGCAGCTTGCCGAGGCGGTGGGTGACCTTGGACAGCAGCGGGCGCAGCGGATCCATGGCGCCACCCCGCGCGGCGGCCTGGGCCATGGCGCCCTCCACCAGGGTGGGGATGGGCAGGGCCAGGGGCCCGATGGCGGAGTCCGGGCAGCCGGTCCAGCAGCGGCCGCAGCCCGTACAGAGGGCGGGCTCCCAGGCGGGAAAGAAGCGCCGAAGCGGCGTAAAATCGTTGAAGGTGGCGGTGAGCGGCGGGACCACGCTGGTGGCGAGGTAGGGATCGGGGACGAGCTCCTCCACGTGGCCGTCCCGGAACAGGATGCCCACCTGGTCCCAGAAACGCGGCAGGCTGTCGTAGGTACCGTCGGCGCGGTGGAAGTGGCGCACCGCCATGGGCACGCTGGGCGGCATGGCGGGGATGGGCAGGGCATCTGGTGCCGATCGCGGCGCGCCCCCCTGCTCCAACGCGGCGGAGAAGATGGCCAGGCGCCGGGTGATCTCCTGTGGGTCGAGGCCGTCCAGCAGGGCGCCGCGAGCCGCCACCAGCTTCTTGGGGCTGGGCAGCTTCCGCCCCAGCTCACCCAGCGCGCGCAGGACCAGGCCCAGCACGCGCTCGCGGAAGTCGGGGTGGTTGGCCCCCTCCGGGCAGGGGACGGGCAGCACGCGGACATGGCGGGCCTCGAGCTGCAGCCAGGTGTCCTGGGGCAGCAGGGGCACTCCCTCCTTGCCTGCGTCGGCCACCAGCGCGATGCCGCCGCTGCGCAGCTCCGCCAGGGGATCCCGCGCCGAACGGGGGGACAGCGCCAGGACCAGCGCCACGTCCACGGGACCCGACGCGCCAGGATCCACCGGGACGGGGGCGTGGACCACCCGATCGATGCAGGGCGCCTGCCAGCGCTCCCAGTTCTCGCCGGCCCGGCCGCGCACGAAGCCGCCCAGGGCCACGTGCAGCATGCGGCCCATGTCGGCCGCCAGGGCCCCGCCGGGGACCCCACCGACGCGGTGCACGGTCAGGGTGACGGCGCCCGCGGGGCGCACGTCCTGGGCGCGGTACCCGGTGAGGCCGGGGGCCAGCTCCGCCGGCCACTCGCGGGCGAGGGCGTCCAGCAGCACCTTGCGCTTGGGGTAGCGGGTGTCCTTGCGGTGAAAGTCGATGCCGAGGTAGACCAACGACCGGCCCCCGCGGCGCACCTCTTCCACCAGGGCCACCAGGTCGCCGGCCCTGAGCGGGAAGCCACCCAGGCCGTAGATCGCGGCGTGGAGCCGCGGCACGCGCTCGGCGGCCAGCGCCGGGTAGCCCGCGTGCACCGCGCCGCCGTGGTTCTCCACGGCGCGGGCGAAGGCCGCGCGCAGCTCGCGCAGCAGGGGCGGATCCTCGGCCAGCAGGGTGTCGGCGCGCTCCAGCACGGCCACCCTGGGCCGGCCCTGCAGGGCGCTCACCAGGGCCGCACCGGGGAAGGGGCGCAGCCCGAGCAGAGAGATGCAGCCGACCTTCTGCTTGTTCTGGGTGCGCAGGTGGTCCACCACGCACTCGGCGGCCTCGCCGCTGGAGCCCTGGCAGACCAGCACCACCTCGGCGTCCTCCACCCGGTGGGTGCGCAGCAGGCCGTAGCGGCGCCCGGTCAGCTCGGCGAAATCGGCGAAGGCGGCCTCGATCACAGGCAGGCGCGCCTGGGACGTGAAGGGGCGCGAGCCGGCCGCGCCCAGGCTCCAGACCCCGCGGCCCTGGATGGCGCCGTGCAGCACGGGGCGCTCCAGATCGTGCCAGCGGGGCACCCGGCGGCGCTGCTCACCGAAGAGCATGCGCTGAGCCGGGGTGGGGCAGTCGATGCGATCACCAGGGGCGCCGAGGTAGCGCCGCACCAGCTCGGCCCCCGGGAGGAGGACGTCCTGGGTGACCGCGGCGGTGCGCTCGTCGTCCATGTAGACCAGCACGGGCCGGAGGAAAGTCTCGGCGACACGTCTCCCGACGAGGGCGAAGTCCACCGCCTCCTGCACGTTGCGCGCGAACAGCTGGATCAGCCCCGCGTCCGAGATGGCGTGCCAGGCCTCGTGCCCGCTGCCGCGCGCCCCGGCATGCCCGTTGAGCGCGCGGGCCACGCCGTGGATCACCAGCGGCTGGTGCCGCCCGGCCGCGGCGGCCAGCAGATCGAGCTGGCCGGCCAGGTTGGGCCCCGAGAGGAAGGCTGTGGCCCGAGAGCCGGCCAGGGCCATGCCCACGGCGCTGGCCAGGGTGCCCCGCGAGGTGGGGGCGACCACGTCGGTGAGCGCACCCCCGAAGAGGTTCACGCCCTCCCGGCGGCGCTCGGCCTCCCAGGCGTTGGCGAGCAGGTCTGCGGGTGCGCCCCCGCCCAGGCCGGCGGCTTCGGCCACGCAGGCCTCGGTGATGGCCACGGCCGCCGAACCGCGCAGCGCGGTCGGGAGCCCGGGGAGCGGAGCGGGGGTGCCGACGGCATCCCCCACGAGCGAGCGCAGCAGGCGCAGCCCGGTTTCAACCAGTCCTGGCATGCGGCCTCCGTGAGACGGCCCCGGGTTCCTCCAGGGCGAACTGGGCCCCTTCGACCCACCGGATGGCGCCGGTGGGGGCAACGGAGCGTGGCCTCCAGCGTGGCGGCGGCGGCGCTGTCCGCGGCGACCACGGGGAGGTTGTTCTTCATGGTGATGACCCCGGGCAGGGCGTCGGCGGCGCAGCGACCGCAGGCGTCGCAGGCCACACGGCACAGGGCGCGCGCGGCATCGCCCGAGAGCGGGATGGAGCACTGGACCACGAGGGGCTGATCCAGCGGCATGATCTCGAACAGGCCCCGCGGGCATGCATCGACGCAGGCGCCACAGGCGGTGCAGCGCTCCGGGTCCACCACGGGCAGGGCGTCGGGCCCCATCTGGATCGCGTCGAAGGTGCAGGCGCGGGCGCAGTCGCCCAGGCTCAGGCAGCCCCATGCGCAGGCCTTGCCCCCCCCGCCTACGAGGGACGCGGCCTGGCAGGAGGACTGGCCCTGGTAGGTGGCCACCGGACCGGCGTGGGCCGCGCCCCCGGCGCAGTGCAGCCGGGCCACGCGCTGGACTCGGGCGCCAGCATCGACCCCCAGGTACTCGGCGATGGCGGCCACGCCCTGGGCGCTGGACACGGAGCAGCCCGAAGGGGCCACGCGACCGCTGACCACGGCCTCGGCGAAGGCGTGACAGCCGGGCTGGCCGCAGGCGCCGCAGTTGGAACCCGGCAGCATGCCCTCCACCTGCTCGACCCGCGGATCCTCGGGGACCCGCAGGAAGCGGTAGGCCACGGCCAGCACGGTGGCCAGGGCCAGCCCGAGCCCGGCCATGATCGCCGCCGCCGTGAGCAGGGTCAGCATGACGACTCTCTCCGCGGGCTAGTTGAACGGGGCCGCACGGGCGATGAGATCCGGGAGGCCGGGCTCGTTCGGGTTGAGCGGCTTGCCGGGATGGATGCAGCGCCCGGGGCACTTCTCGGCCGAGCCCACCAGCTGGGCGAAGGTGCCGGCCCTGGGATCGCCGATGTAGGCCTGCTTGTTGGCGTTGTAGACGAACAGCAGGTTGTTGGCGGCCACGCACTCGTTGCAGGAGGTGCACAGCGGCGTGTCGATGTAGGGCTCGTCGAAGGACTCCTCCTCCTCGACGGGAGCGGCGGCCTCGGCGGAGACGCCGGTGTCCGCCGCGGGGGTGGCGACGGCGGCCGGCGCGGCCGCGCGCGGGGCGCGCGCCGGGATGCTGCTCGGGGATGCCACCAGGTCGGTGCTCAGCAGGGCCCCGGCCAGGCGGCTCAGGGCCTCGCCGGCCTCCTCGGCCCGTACGCGCGCGATCTCGGCCTCGAGCTCGGCCTCGCGGGCGGCCAGGCGCGCCTCGGCCTCGGCCTCGGCCGTGGCCCGGGCGGCGGCGGCGGCGCGCTGCGCGTACTCGTCGTGGATACCCGCCATCTCCTGCAGCGTGTGCCAGAAGCTCAGGCGGTCGCGGCAGGCCAGGGCCAGCCGGCGGGTGATGGCCAGCCGTTGCAGGCGCTGCCGCGAATCCACCGCCCAGACGAAAGGCACCTTGCGCAGCACCTCGTCGCCCTTGAGCCGGACCCAGGCGTCCACCGCCACGAGATCCTCCTCGGGACAACCCTGGGGGACGGGGTGGAAGTGGTGGTGGTAGACCGGCTCCAGCAGGGCGTAGTCCGCGAAGGTGAAGGCCAGGGTGAGGGAATCGTTCGAGCCATCGGCGGCGCGACAGGGCAGCTCGTAGACGGGCCAGTCACGACCTGGCTGGGGGTTGGCCTCGAAGTTGAAGCGCCGGGCCCAGCCCTCGCCCTTGAGCGGATTGTAGCGGAAGAAGGGGTGCGCGCGGCTCTCGATGGCGGCGCCGCCGTGCAGCCAGGTGCCCAGGCGGGGCAGCTTGCCCTGGAAGGCGAGGCCCGAGGCGATGACGTGCAGGCAGGGGCGGGTGGCGTCGAGCCCGCGGCGGAAGCTCTCCATCAGGTGCCCGGGGCGGGCCGCGGAGGACTGCTCCACCACCGCCTCGCGATGGCTGATGCCCAGGTAGCCGAGCTCGAGGCGGAAGCCGGAGAAGGCGCCCCGGCCCGGGGTGCCGCCGGGGGTGCCGGCGGACTGGACGTTGGCCATGACCTGCACCGGGCGGCCGGAGAGCAGCAGCCTCGACAGGGAGGTCATGCCGCGGTCGGGCAGGGTGCGGGCCGAGACCATGGCCACCACGGGGGGCAGCAGGCGCAGCTCCTCGGGGCCGAAGTCCTGCCAGGTGAGGTGGGAGAGGATGGGGCTATGGCAGACCGGCTCGTACTCGTCCTCGACCTCGAGCTCGGCCACCCGCGCGGCCCAGACCAGCCGGGCCATGGCGGCGGCCTCGTCGAAGGCCTCGGTGGCCGCCAGGGCGGGATCCTCGGCGGGGACGAGCCGCACGCCCGGCGCACCGGCCAGCCAGGAGAGATCCTGATCCGGGGGATGGGTGAAGGTGAGGACCGGCATGGGATCGCCGGCGAGGTAGGCGGAGAGCACCTCCAGCACCTCGGCGATGCGCTCGCGCCGGCGGGGACGCATGACTTCGGAGCCGCGCGGGGCGCCCATGACCTTGCCCAGGACGCTCGGGTCCATGAAGGAGCCGGCCACGCCGCCCAGGGCGCCACCGAGGGCTTCGGCGCTGCGGGCGGCGGCGCTCTTGTGGTACTCGACCCGCAGCAGATCCTGCAGCTTGCGGCACAACACCTCGATGCGCTCGCGGAAGGTGCGGTGGCGGCGGGGCACGCGGCTACGGGCCGCCTGCAGCAGCAAATAGACCGGGGCGGCCTCGGTCAGGCCGAGCAGGGTGGCCTGCGGGTCCACGGCCTGCACCAGCGCGCCAAGCTCGGCCTCGAGCTGGGCCAGGCCCGGCTTCTCCATGGGCAGCCCGGCCAACAGCGCCCTGGCCGCCGCCTCGAACACGGGCCGCGCCGGCACGGGCCGGGACTCGTCGGCCATGGCCTTGCGCACCTCGATCTCCAGGCGCGCCAGGTTGTCCTTGAGGGCCCGCGCCTGCTCTGCGCCCGGGGCCACCTCGGCGAGGAGCCGATCGAGGATGACCTTGAGCCCCTCGAACAGGTTGCCCGGGTCCGCGCTGTGCGGGGGGAACAGGTACAGCGGATACTTGGTGCGCACCCGCCCCGGATCGCGGAACAGGAACATCAGGGCGGGCAGGAAATCGTGCTCGGCGAGATCCAGGCCATCCTCGGCCCCGACCACATGGAAGCGCCTGAGCGCCCGCATGAGATCGCCCTGTGCTCGGGGGGCGGGCTCCTCGCCGGGCGCGGGGAGGGTCGGCAGGGCCACGTCGGGCCGCGTGGGGATGGCCTCCGGCTCGGTCCCGGCGGCCCCGGCTTCGTCGGCCGGCAGCGCGCGCTCCTGATCCAGCTCGGGGTCGTCCACCGCGGGTTGCGCGGGCGTCTGCACCTGGAGGTCCTGGCTCTTGTTCATGGCATCATCCCCGGAAACAGGGGGCTTTTCGAGGAGGGACCGCTATACCGCGAAGCGGTCCATCTCCGCGTTGAGGGCGCGCAGCTTGTCCTCGGGGGACATGTCCATGCCCTGCTGGGTGAAGTCGTCGTAGCAGGGGCGGGACGGATCCCAGAAGAACAGGCCGATGGGGAGCACGTCCTCGCGGTGCGAGATGGCCGTGGCCTCCACGATGTCGGACGGATCGTGGACCATGCGGTTCTTGTAGAACTTCTGGAGGTCCGGATCCAGCGGGATGCCCTTCTCGTGCTCGAGGACGAGGATCCTGCTGGGGTCGTTGACGAACTCCTCGAACGCCTTGCCGGTGTACTGCGGGCAGCGCTGGGCGATGCGCACGAAGGAGAGCCCCCGATGCCGGTAGGCAGCCTGAAGCACCGCGTGCAGGTGGCCGGGCATCCAGTCCACCGTCTGAGCCATGAAGGACACGTTCGTCATGCCCAGGGTGGCCGCGGTGGGGTTGAGGGGCGGCAACCAGGAACCACGGGGGTGGGTGTTGGTCTTCTGGCCCTGACGGGAGGTGGGCGAGGTCTGCGCCTTGGTCAGGCCGTAGATGTTGTTGTCGAACATCATGACGACCATGTCCTGGTTGTAGCGGATGGCGTGGATCCAATGGCCGGCGCCGATGGAGCAGCAGTCGCCATCGCCGGTGGCCACGATGACCTTGAGGTCGGGGCGGCGCGACTTGACCCCGCCGGCCACGGGCAGGGCGCGACCGTGCAGGCCGTGGAAGCCGTAGGTGGCCATGTAGTGGGGGAAGCGGCTGGAGCAGCCGATGCCGGAGACCACCACCGTCTGCTCGGGGGGCAGCTGCTCGTCGCGGCAGATGCGCTGCACCGCGGTGAGCACGGCGTGATCGCCGCAGCCCGGGCACCAGCGCGCCTCGTTGCCGAGGTAGTCCTCCAGGATGAAGTAGCGGGAGGGGACGTCCAGGGACCAGTCGGTCTTGAGTCCGAACATGATTACCGAGCCTCCTTCCCGGCGGCGCCGAGCCGCCGCTGGATCTCTTCGTAGACCTGGCCGGGCCTGAGCGGCTGGCCGTAGACATTGGAGTAGCAGTCGATGTCGAGCAGGGTGTGGGTCCGCAGCAGGGTGGCGAGCTGGCCCATCCGACGCGGCTCACCGGTGGGGCGCGGCACGGTCGCGGAGTCGGAGAAGTTGATCTCCACCGTGACGACCCGCTCGAATCGCGAGAAGATCTCCTTGAGCCCGGGCTCCAGCGGCGAGAGGAAGCGCAGGTGCAGGGCGCTGACGCTGAAGCCATCGGCGCGGGCGCGCTCGACGGCCTCCTCGATGGAGCCGAGCGTGGAGCCCCAGCCGACGATCAGCAGCTCGCCCTGCTCGTCCCCGAAGACCCTCGGCGGCCGCAGGGTGCGCTGCAGCGCCGCCAGCTTGCGGGAGCGCATCTCGGCCCCGTACTGGTTGGAGGCAGGATCATAGGCGACCCAGGAGCGGTTGGTGTGGGCCAGGCCGGTGAGCACGTACTCACCACCCGCTTGACCGGGGATCGGGCGCGGAGAGAGGCCGGTGTCCGGATCCCAGTCGTAGGGCAGCACGCCCTCCTTCCAGGGGGACTGATCGATGGGAGAGGAGAGCCACTCGCCCTGGACGTTGGGCCGCGGGAAGGGCTGCACGCCGGTGGCGAGGTTGGCGTCCGTCAGCACCATGACCGGGCCGCGGAAGGCCTCGGCCAGCTTGCGGGCGGTGACCACGAAGTGGCAGGATTCCTCGATGGTGGCCGGGGCGATGACGATCTTGGGGGCGTCACCCGGCGAGGCGTGCAGGGCCGCCATCAGATCGCCCTGCTCCACCTTGGTGGGCAGGCCGGTGGAGGGCCCGCCGCGCTGGACCACCACGATGACCAGCGGGATCTCGGCCATGACCGCCAGCCCGATGAACTCGGTCTTGAGGGCCAGGCCCGGGCCGGAGGTGATGGTGCAGGCGGTCTTGCCCGCGTAGGAGGCGCCGATGGCGTAGCCGATGGCCGCGATCTCGTCCTCCGCCTGGTGGACGCAGCCGCCCACCTTGTGGAAGACCTCGGCGAGGTAGTGGGAGGCGGAGGTGGCGGGGGTGATGGGGTACATGGCCACCATCTCGATGCCGGCCGCCATCACGCCCAGGCCCACGGCCTCGTTGCCGTTCATGACGATGAGGGGCTTGTCGTTGTCCCAACGCCCGATCTGGAAGCGCTCGGGGATGGCCCTCTGGGCGAAGAGGCGCCCCGCGTCGAGCAGCTCCAGGTTCATCTCGACGACCTTGGTGGCCTTCTTGCGGAAGGCGAAGCGGATCTGCTCCCGCGCGATCTCGAAGTCGCGCCGGTAGATCTCGCAGATCATCCCCAGCACGAACATGTTCATGCCGAGCTGGGGGGTGGGGGTGATCTCGACGCAGGCGGCCTCGATGGCCAGCTCGCGGACATCGAGCCCCATCTCCCGGAAGCGATCGACGGCCTCGGCGTAGGCCTGGCAGATGGCGGGGTTGGCATCCGTCGCCCACTTGGACTCGAGCAGCAGGATGGTGCCGCGCCGGTAGGCGCCCTGCTCGATGCGGCCGTAGAGCACCTGCTCGTTCAGGGCCACCACCATGTCGGCCTCGTCGCCCATGTTGGTGACGTTGTGATCGCCGATGCGGATGCGGATGCCCGAGGCGCCGGCCGAGGAGCGGGAGGGCGGCTTGATCTCGGCCGGGATGATCTCGACCGTCCAGACGCCGTTGCCCATCTTGGCGCTGATGGCGCTGAAGGACTGGCCGGCCTTCTGGGCGCCCTGGCCGGAGTCGCTGACGATCTCGACGATGTGTTCGCGCAGCGTGACGACCTTGGGCGTGACGCCCACGGGCGCGGCTTGCTGGGGATTCTGGCTCATCTCATTCCCTTGGGTAGGCGAGAGGGCGATGGGTGGAGGAGCAGCCGGGGGCGGACGCCACCGGTGCGTGAGCAGTCCCGAGGGGGGGAGGGCTGCGGCGCGAGGCGAGATCCACGGTGGTGCGTGGGCGCGACATGAGGTGTTCGCGAGGGCTCACGACGCGTGGGCCCGAAGCCTCCTCGGAGTGGCCCCCCCATTAGCCCGGGAGAAGGCCTCCTGGCGACCCCGCGGGGGGATGCCTGACCTGGATCACCGTCAGGAGCCCACCGGACTGCGGTGAGCGTCACCCCAGGGGACTGGTCGGCGCGGGCACGGGCGGCTCGCCTGGGGGGGCCCGGCGCGCAACGTCAGCGCGCGATCAGTTGAGGTTGCTGTTCTTCGCCTGGGCCAGCAGCAGCTCGAAGCCGACGACCTCGATCACGACCCGCATCGGCGTGGTCAGGGCCGCCAACGCGAAGGTGACGGTACCCACGGAGTAGAGGACGTAGGACACCACCGCGAGCAGCAGGCAGAACCCCAGGTTGCGATTGAACAACGAGATACTGGCCACGAACGCGGCGACGGCCCCCTTGTCACGCCCCTGCATGTAGCACTGGGTCCACACCAGGGCCAACAGCAGGTAGATCGCCGGCAGAACGAAGAGCATCGCGCCTAGGATGAGCGCCACCACGAACATGACGCCGAAGAGGTAGGCCGCAGGACGCCGGAACCCCGAGAAGAGCACGCCGGCGTCGACCGGCTGGTCGTTCGCGGTGGCATAGACGGCCGCGTACAGCCCGAGGGAGGCTGGGAACGTGACCAGGCTGGCCACGACCAGGCCCACCCCTGCCGACATGGCGCCGATGAGCCAGTTGAGGCCGGCGAGGGCCAGCCCCCACAGCACGAAGGGACCCACGTTTTTCTTGAACAACTCGAAGCCTCGCTCGAAGCAAACGCTGATGGTGACGCGGTCAACAGGCGAGAAGGCGTGCACGGGTTCCCTCCAGGCAGTGCTTCCCATGAAGCGTGATGGACTTCTTCTATCCAAGGAAGGGCGACCAGCCCACCATGCCGGTAGGCCTGGCCTGCCGCGACCGCGATGGTCACCCATGCCGCGTGGGGCGCGGTTCCACGAGCCATAAAACAGCGGGGAGCTTTCAGGTGTCAGCCACACACCCTCCGGACCTGCGCAGAGGCGGGCTTCGCCCGACGAACGTCACGCGGTCCGGACGAGGCCCCTGGTGCGCTGCCTGCTGATACCTGACGGCTGATACCTGATGGCTGTTTCTTGATAGACCCCGCCCCCCCCTCCGGAGCCGCCTCCCATGCCCGCCTCCCTCGCCCTCGCCCGCGTCGAGCCCCTGGCCACCCTCCCCTTCCCCACCGTCCTGTGCATCATGGACGGCGTGGGCTGGGGCGGGCGCGACGACGGCGATGCCGTCTCCCTGGCCCGCACCCCCACGCTGGACCGCCTCATGAACACCTGCCCGTGGCGCCTGCTCATGGCGCATGGGCCCGCGGTCGGCCTGCCCGCCTGGGACGACATGGGCAACAGCGAGGTCGGGCACAACGCCATGGGCGCCGGGCGCGTGTTCGACCAGGGCAGCAAGCTGGTCACCGCCGCCATCGAGAGTGAGCGCATCTTCGCGGGCGCCGCCTGGAAAGAGGCCGTCACCCGCCCCACCCTGCACCTGCTGGGGCTGCTGTCCGACGGCAACGTCCACAGCCACGTCAAGCACCTTCACGCCCTCATCGCGCGGGCGGCCGCGGACGGCGTGCGGCGCCTACGGGTGCACGCCCTGACCGACGGCCGCGACGTGCCCGAGCGCTCGGCCCCCACCTGGATCGCCCCCCTGGAGGCCCTCCTGGCGGAGCACCGCGCCCACGGCCGCGACTTCCACATCGCCTCGGGCGGCGGCCGCATGGGGATCACCATGGACCGCTATGAGGCCGACTGGGGCATGGTGGCTCGCGGCTGGGCCTGCCACGTCCACGGCGAGGGGCGTCCGTTCCCCTCCGCTTCCGCGGCCATCGAGTCCCTGTACGCCGCCGACGCGAAGATCACGGACCAATTCCTGCCCGCCTTCGTGGTGGTCGGCGACGACGGCGCGCCCGTGGGCCGCGTCCAGGATCGCGACGCCGTGATCCTGTTCAACTTCCGCGGCGACCGCGCCCTGGAGATCTCCCGCGCCTTCGAGCGTCGCGACCTGCCCGCCGGCTTCCGGCTCGCGGGCGCCGATGGCCGCCCGGCCCCCGCCGAGGTCTTCTTCGCCGGGATGATGGAGTACGACGGTGACACCCACCTGCCCGCCGCCTACCTGGTGGAGCCCCCGGCCATCGACCGCACCGTGGCCGACCACCTGGCCGCCGCCAGGGTGCGCTCCTTCGCGGTCTCCGAGACCCAGAAGTTCGGGCACGTGACCTACTTCTTCAACGGCAACCGCTCCGAGCCCGTGGACCCGGACCTGGAGAAGTGGGAGAAGATCGAAAGCGATCCTGGCGACTTCGACAAGGCCCCGGTCATGAAGGCGGTCCAGATCACCGCCGCCGCGGTGGAGGCCATCGCGTCAGGCCGGTACCGCCACATCCGCCTCAATTTTCCGAACGGCGACATGGTGGGGCACACCGGCAGCCTCGAGGCCGCCGTGGCCGCGGTGGAGGCGGTGGACGCCGGGCTGGCGCGCCCGGAGGCCGCGGTCATCGCCGCCGGCGGGGTCATGATCGTCACCGCCGACCACGGCAACGCCGACCAGATGTTCGAGGTGGACAAGAAGACCGGCGGCTACGCCCGCGGCAAGGACGGCGCGCGCAAGGTCCGCACGGCCCACAGCCTCAACCCCGTCCCCTGCATCCTGCTGGATCCGCGCGGCCGCTTCCAGCTCAACAAGGCCCTGGGTCCCGAGGCCGGCCTCGGCAACCTGGGCGCCGCCCTGCTGTGGATGGTGGGCCTGGTGCCGCCCGTGGACTACCTGCCGGGGGTGGTGGTGCCTCGGTAGCTGTCAGCCGTCAGCTAAACAGGATTTCCAGCTGCTGAAAGCTGATGGCTGAGAGCTGACTGCTCTCAGTCGCAGTTCGCCAGCGCCGAGTAGTTGATCATCACCCGGTCGCCGCCCACGGGGATGCCCGTCTGGAAGACGACCGAGTTGGCGGTCTCGTCGTAGTGCCAGCCCGAGGTGATGGTCGTGCCGTTGACCCGCACCACGAGGGTGTCCGGATCGGCGGTGTGGGAGAGCTCGTACTCGGAGAGCTGAATGGAGGCGTCCGCCAGATCCTCCACCATGGCGGACCAGTTGGAGCAGATGGAGAGGAACTCGCCGCCCGTGGCCTGGACCGCCTCGTAGTAGCCCACGCCGGCGTCGGCCGTGCCGCAGCCGCCCGGATAGTCACCGGCGATGGCCGAGATCTTCACGTTGGCGGTGCTGCCCTTCTTGGCCTGGATCTGAGCGACGTAGGTGGACCACGAGGAGGCGGACTGCTCGGGCTCATCCGACACCACGATGATGTGCAGCAGCGCGTCCGACCGCATGAAGCCCTGGTTGCACTCGCCGGAGTCGGTGTTCTCCACGGCGGTGGAGGTGACCGTGAGCAGGGCCTCGGTCCAGCGCCCGCCGCCGCGCGAGACGGCGTTGGAGAAGGTGGTCTGGTAGTTCGGGGTGGTGGTGGTCAGGTAGCCGTTGGTGAGGTTGCAGCCGTCGTCATCGTTGACCACCATCACGTGCCAGTCCTCGGTGAAGGCCGACAGGCGGGTGATGAAGGTGCTGAAGTTGCTGGCCAGGCTGCGCTGGTCGTCGTCCATGGAGCCCGACTGGTCTACGGCGAAGAGCAGATCCACCGGGGGATCGAAGGGGATCTCCCAGATGTCCTGGAAGTCGCCCACGTAGATGCCGGTGCCCGAGGCGGTGGTGCGGTCCGTGCCGCCGGGGGCGTCCGAGGTGACCTGGAAGGTGGCGGAGTAGGAGGTCTCCTCATCTGGCAGGAAGCTGACATCGACCGTGGTCTCCTCCTCGGGGGCCAGCAGCAGCGGCAGGGCCGGGGAGCCGAGGATGTTGAGGGCGCCGCCGCCACCCGACAGGGTGATGGTGTCGATGGTGAGGTCGTCGTAGCCGACATTGGTCAGGGTGAAGAGGCCCTCGCGGGCGCAGCCGATGTAGGACTCGCCGAAGTCGTAGGGATCGGGATCGATCTGCAGATCCGGCACCAGGCCCTCGCCGTAGAGGTCCACCGTGACGCGGGCGGAGTCCGCGTCGTTGCTGCTGACGATGGCCTGGGCGTGCTGCTCATGGGCGCCCAGCGGCGTGAAGGCCACCTCGATGTCCTTCGACGCGGAGCCGGGGAGGAGGAAGTGCAGATCCTCCTCGGGGGTGAGGATGGTGAAGCTGGTGGAGGTGCCGCCCAGCTCGATGCCTTCCACATCGAGCTCGCCCGTGCCCACGTTGGTGACGGTGAAGGTCTCCACCACCGTCTCCTCGCGACCGGCGGCGCCGAACTCGATCACCTCCGGATCCACCTGGATCTGGGGCCCGTACCCGTCGGAGCCGTCCACGTTCGGGGTGAAGCTCTGCTCGGGCACGCAGCCCATGGCGAGGACGAGGAGGGCGAGGGGGGCGGAGGCACGGGACATGGCAGGCTCCTTCGCGACGTGGCCGATCCGCGCTCAAGGTACCACGGCGGAGAGGCGATCATCGCGTCATCGCGTAAAGCAAGAAACATGCCACGTCCGCGCACCCTCCTGACTCGGGCGATGGCGTCCAGGACGCGGTCCTGCTGTGCCGCGGGGGCGACCTGCGGCCGCGATGGGGCGGCAGCGCGTGGCCACCCGCGGCGGCGTGGGGCGCGCGCGCCCCAGGGAATCTCACCCGGCCAGCGGAAAGTGCCGCACCACGCGGTAGGGCTGCTGCCCGGTGGTGGTCAGGGCGAAGTCGCTCAAGGTCAGGCGGGCCGACAGGTCGTGGAGGACCGCGGGGGTGCGGGTGCCGGGGGGACCCTGGCCGAGGGTGATGTGCGGGACGAAGGGCCAGCCAGCCCCTGGGAGCCCGAGGGCGCGCAGCAGGGTGTCGATCTCAGCCTGCAGGGCGCTCACGGCCGGCTTGGGGCTGACGCGGGCCCAGACGGCCCCCGCCGGGAAGACCCCGCCGCCGAGCAGCTCCACGCGCACGGGCCCATGACGCGTCGCGACCGCGGCGAGGCCCTCCTTCAGCGGCGCGAGCAGGCCGTGGGGCAGGCCCTCGAAGCTGCGCCAGGTGAGGTGCAGGTGCGCGGCGGGGACAGGCGCGACCCCAGGGGGCAGGCGAACACCCAGCCGTGCGAGGCGCGTGGCCGCATCCTCAGGCAAAAAACTCGCCACGAAGTAGGAGACCGGCGCCTCGGGGGCGCCTGGGCCGGCGGCGCCGCTCATGGACCCCGAGGCGGCCGCACCAGGCCGCGGGTGGCGCCGTGGCGGGCCCAGAGATGGCCCATGAAGTCCTCGACCGGATCCCGGCCCGGCGCGGCCTGGGCGAACAGCTCGGCGCCGTCGAGCAGGGCGGCGTGGCGATGCACGTGCTGCCGCAGCCAGCCCAGCACCCCGCTGAGATCGCCACGACCCACCCGCTCCCACAGATCGGGCACGGCCTGCTCCATGGCTCGCGCCAGGCTGGCCGAGTACAGCGTGCCCAGGGTGTAGGTGGGGAAGTACCCCAGCAACCCTTCTGCCCAGTGGACGTCCTGCAGGACGCCCGTGAGCGGCGAAGGCGCGCGGATCCCCAGCAGCTGCTCGTACGCGGCGTCCCAGGCCTCCGGCAGATGGGCCACGGCCAGGCCGCCCTCCACCAGGCCGAGCTCGAGCCGGTAGCGGATGATCACGTGCAGGTTGTAGGTGACCTCGTCGGCGTCGACCCGGATCAGACCTGGACGCACGCGGTTGAGGGCCTGGAACAGGACCTCCGCATCCCAGGGCCGGCCCGGGTGGTGCTCCTGCAGACGGGAGGCCACCCAGCCACAGAAGGGCCGGGAGCGCCCGATCATGTTCTCCCAGAACCGGCTCTGGCTCTCGTGCATGCCGGTGGACAACAGGCGACCCACGCCCGTACCCAGCAGCTCGGCCGGCACACCCTGCTCGTAGAGGCCGTGACCGGCCTCGTGCAGCACGGTGCCCAGGCCGGAGAGCAGATCCCCGGGGTCGTAGCGGGCGGTGATGCGGACATCACCTGGGTCCATGCCCGAGGTGAAGGGGTGGACCGCCGAGTCGAGCCGACCCGCCGAGAAGTCGAAGCCCATGGCCTCGACCACCTCGAGGAACAGGGCGCGCTGCTGCTCCTCGGGCAGGGGCCAGGTGGCGCCTTCGGAGGCGTCGGGCCAGCCGGCACCGCGCAGGGCATCGAGCAGCGGGGCCAGCTCGCCGGCCAGGCGCTCGAACAGCGGGCCGAGCTCGGCGGTGCGCGCCCCGGGCTCGAAGACCCCGAGCATGGCGTCGTAGGGGTGTCCACCTGGCTCCACCAGGCGCGCCGCGGCCTCGCCCGTGAGGGCGACGAGCTCGGTCAACGCGGGCTGGAAGGGGGCGAAATCGTCGGCCTTGCGGGCGGCGAGCCAGGCCTGGTGCCCCCGCGCCCGGGAGCGCTCCAGGGCCTCCACCAGCTTGAGGGGGAGCTTGACCGCCCGGGCGCGCTCCCGGCGCAGGTTGCGCAGGGCGGCCCGCTGGATCGGGTTGGCGCCGGGCTCGACCGCGTCGAGGGAATCTTCGAGCATGTCGAGCTGGCGCCCCAGGTCTGCCGAGATCAGGAGCTCGTGGTAGACCGCCGCGAGGGCCGCGAGCTGCTCACCCCGCCCGGCGGCGGCCCGGGGCGGCATCATGCAGAGCTGATCCCACTCCAGGAGGCCGCGTGCCCCCGCGAGGGCGTCCATGCGCCCCACCAGACCGCTCAGTTCCTGCCGGACACCGCCGAGGGAAGAGTCCAAGGCTCACCTCCGACCCCGCGCCATAACCCGGCGCCCTGGCCCCGAGGAGGGCGGCGATCAGGTCTCGGCCAGGTTCAGCGCGATCTCGGCGGGGGCGGGAGCCCCGGAGATGGCGATGTCGCCCACCTCGGACAGATCGACGCGCCGCCCGAGGGTGCCATCGCGCCCCAGCAGCGCGACCCGCGGCCGCTGCTTGCCCTCGGCCGTGGCCGGCTGGGCCACCACCAGGGCCAGCTGGCCGGTGTTCAGGGTCACCGCAGAGCCCAGGGGCCAGGGGCCCTTGTAGTCGGCGAAGACCCGCGCCGCGCCGCGATCCACGCCCGGGACCTGTCCGCCCACCATCATGCTCAGGGCCTGATGCGGCGAGATGGCCGGGCGCACCTCGTTGGCCGTCACCAGCTCGGTGTAGAGCTCCACCACCGCCAGCATCTGGCCCGGCACACCCGCGGCGTACCCGATGCGCACGGCGCGGGCGTCGCGCACCGCCAGGATCAGGGGCATGGCGGAGTCGCCCAGGCCCGGGAAGCGGAACAACGGATCGATGGCCTCCTCGGGGTCCAGGCTCTCGGAGAGGCCGCCGAGGATGGCACCGAGCGCCAGGTACATCAGATCGGCCTTGGGCAGGCCGAGGTAGTAGCCGAAGCCCACGGCGTCCACGGCCGCGGCCACCCGGCGGCGCGCCAGGGAGACCGGGCGGGTGGGATCGTGGACCGCGGCCAGCACCTGGAACATGGGGCCGTGATCGGCCATGGCGTCGATCAACAGCTGCAGGGTGCGCTTGAGGGCCAGCAACGAGGGGGCGCGTTCCCCGGCGGCCACAGCCGCGTAGAGCTTCTCCACCAGATCGAGCTCCGAGCCGTACAGCACCTTGGCCAGGCGGTGGGGCTGGAAGCGGAAGGAGGCCACGGAGCGCCCCTCCGAGCGCGCCACGAACAGGGATCCATAGCCATCGGGGTTCAGACGCGACTCGCCCGCGCGCACGCTGGCGGCCAGATCCGTCGCGAAGGTGTCGAGCTGGGCGCGGGTCAGTCCCGGCTCCATGCGCACCTCGCCCACCTTGAACTTGTTGAGGGTGCGGGCGAGGTCGGTGGCGCGATCGTAGATCTGGGCGTCCACCTTGAGCAGGCGCCCGTTGACGAAGAATTCTTCGGCCAGCAGCCGCACCGACAGCGGGCTGGAGGACTCCCGCAGGCAGGGCTCGACCGTGGCCATCAGGGCGTCCAGCACGCGCTGCACGGCGTTGTTGTTGGTCTCGTACAGGGCCACGGAGCGGGACAGGCCGTGCAGGTGCACGATCACATCGCGCCCGAGGGCCTGCAGGCTGTCGGCGCCCTCGCTCACGAGGCACCCCCGCGGCGGCTGGACAGGGCCCGCTCGATGGCCTGCTTGACCGCTGCCGGGTGGTAGAAAGCCCCCTTGAAGCCCTGCAGGGTCTCGACCGCCTTCGGCGAGCCCACGTCGGCGAGCGCGCCCACCGCGAGCAGCTGCGCGGTGACGACGCCCTTGGCGCGGGTGAGGTTCTTGCGCGAGAGGATCTCCTTGAAGTGCTCGATGCTGCGGTCGTCCAGGAAGCTCGCCAGGGCCCGGTAGTGGGCGGCCTGCTCCTCCTCGTCCTTCTCGGTGAAGCGCGGCTCCTTCACGGCGGCCAGCAGACCCCAGGTCATGCGGTTGTCAGCGGCGCCGGCGATGACCTCCAGGGCCAGCAGCCGGTTCTGGCGGTCGGGATCCCGCAAAGCCCGCGCCACCGCGATGCGGGCCTCGGGATGGTAGTGCCCTTTGAAGGCCCGCAGGGCGGCCCGGCGCAGCTCGATGCTGTTGACGCTCAGCACCCTGGAGACCGCCAGCATGGCGTCGGCCGTGCCCACCTGGCCCAGCGCGTCGATGGCGTGGATGACCACGGCCTCTTCTGGAGAATCGAGCTGCTCGGCGTAGAACAGCGTGAGGTCGTGGCCGGCCGCGGAGAGCGAGGTGTGGAGCTTCTCCTGCACCGGGCCGGCGGGGAGGTCCTTGAGCAATGGCACGAGGGCTGCGCCGAGGCGGCCGACCAGCGGCTCGATGGAGGTGAGAAAGGGTTCCGGATCGCGCCCCATCACCCCGGCGAGGCGGGTGAGGCGCGCGGGGGAGCACAGCGCCCCGAACACGGCGTCGGCGGCCTCGCGCGTGGCCCCCTCGGCCTGCAACAGGACGGCGAAGGCGCTGGCGAGGGTGGCGCCGCGCCCCTGGGCGGCCAGATCGTCGAGCATTCCCACCACCAGGGCGCTGGGCTCGGTGCCGGTCTCCGTGCGATGGGCGTGCTCCAGGCCGAGGGAGACGAACCGCTCGATGTCGTCGGGGCGCTGGAAGGAGGCCCGGATGCGCTCGGCCACCTGGGCGACCTTGCCGCTGGCCTCGCGCGGAGCGCTCACCTCCTGGATCCACTCGAGGTGGCCTTCCCCGGCCAGCAGGCGGATGTCATCCGGCGAGAGCGCGATCTCCTGGCCGTCGGCCTCGCTGGCGAGCTGCCCCGGGCCCTGACTGGAGGCGAGCGTCAGATCGCCGTCCATGCCCACCTCGAGGCCCGCCGCGAAGGTGTCGGCGGCGTAGTAGCGGATGCTCTTGAACTGCTGGCGCCACAGCAGGGTGACCAGGTCGTCGTCCGCCCCCCGCAGATCGGTGGCCAGCACCTCCACCAGGGCCTTCATCTCGTCGCGATCGAACCCGGGCAGCAGGGTCAGCTCGCGCACGCCGTCGCAGAACAGGCGGAACAGGTAGGGGATGCGCTTGTCGTCGGGCGCGACCGGGTGCCCCTGGTAGACCACGCCGAAGGAGGCCACGCGCACGGTGACCGCGCCATCGCTGACCAGGTCGAGGCCACGGCGCTCCAGATCCTCCATCAAACGCCCCAGCAGCGCGCCCTCGCCCTGGTACAGGCGCGCGGCGCGGATGACCTTGTCCAGCCCCGCGAAGAAGGAGGCGACGCGATCGAAGTCGCGGTCGTCCGTGGCGCTGGAGGTGATGGGCGCGTTCGGCTGCACGGGGTCCTCACGGGAGCGGGAGGCTGCGCCCGATTATGGACCAAGCCTCTCTCCAGGCCAACCTCCCTTGCGGATCCTTCACGTCCACGATCGCTGGTCGCAGCGCGGCGGCGCCGACCTCCACCTGCTCGGCGTGGCCGCCCACCAGGCCCGCCACGGCCTCGTGGACGTCTGCGTGGGGCGGATCGAGACGGACGCGCCACGCCCGCCCGGGGTGCGCCTGCACTGTGTGCGCGGCCTCGGCGGGCGGGAACGGGAGGCGCCGCGGGCCGCGGTGGGCCTGGCGGCCCTCGCCGAGCGCCTGCGGCCCGAGGTGGTGCACCTGCACAACGCCCTGCAGCCAGCGGTGATGGCGGCGGCGGTCGCGCTGGCGCCGGTGGTGGCCACCGTGCAGGATCACCGCTGCTTCTGCCCGGGGCGCGGGCGCCTGCTGCCCGAAGGGAGGCCGTGCCCTCGGCAGCCCGACCCCGAAGCCTGCGCGGGCTGCTTCGACGACCTGGCCTACGCCGCCATGATCCTCGATCTCACCCGGCGGCGGGCCGCGGCACTTCGGCGCTACCGCCGGGTGATCGTGCTCTCCGCGTACATGGCGGGCGAGCTGGCGTCTGCTGGTCTGGAGCCGGCGCGCATCGCCGTGATCCCGCCCTTCCCCTGGTGGCCCGAGGCGCCCGCGCCTTCCCCTGCCGCGCCCCCGTACCTGCTGGCCGCCGGGCGCCTGGTGGCGGCCAAGGGCTTCCACGTACTGATGGACGCCCTCGCCCGGGTGCCCGCGGCGCCCCCCCTCCTGTTGGTGGGCGATGGCCCAGACCGCGCCGATCTGGCGCGTTGCGCGGCCACCCTGCCCGCCCATGCGCGCCTCCTCCCCTGGCAGGGCCGGGCGGCCATGCGCGCCCTGACCGCCAACGCCCAGGCCCTCGTCATGCCCTCCCTGTGGGCCGAGCCCTTCGGCATCGCCGGGCTGGAGGCCCTGAGCCTGGGGGTGCCCGTGGTGGGCAGCGCGGTGGGTGGGATCCCGGAGTGGCTCGACCCCGCATGCGGCTGGCTCGTGCCGCCGGGAGATGTCGGGGCGCTGGCCCAGGCCCTGGTCGAGGCCTCCGACCCGACCGAGGCGGCTGCCCGGGGCACGCGCGGGCGGGCGCGCGCGGTGGAGCGGTTCGCCGAGGATGAGCTGATGGTGAGGCTCGAGGCGCAGTATCGGGCGGCCATCGGGGAGGGGTGACGGGGAGTCACCGTCCCTGGCGTTTCACCCCCCACGGCGGTACCATCGCGTCAACCCCAGCCCAGGCCGCACCATGCTCCTCCGCCTCCTGCCGCTGCTGCTCGCCGCCTGTGGCGCCGACTTCCAACGCCACGAGCCCGACCTGCCCGAGGGCGACGCCGACACCGACGTCGACGCCGATGGCGACGCGGATGCGGACACCGACGCCGACGCCGACCACGAGCTGCGCGGCGCCTGGGTCACCCGCTGGACCTACGGCAGCGCCGCCGACATCGAGCAGATCATGTCCGATCTGGAGGCCGCGGGGTTCAACGCGGTCTACTTCCAGGTGCGCGGCAACTTCGACGCCTTCTACCCCTCGGACCTGGAGCCCTGGTCCTCGGTCCTCGGCAGCCTGGGGCACGATCCGGGCTGGGACCCGCTCCAGGAGGCGGTCTCCCGCGGCCACGCCCACGGCCTGCAGGTGCACGCCTACCTCAACACCTTCCCCCTCTGGACCGGCACCACGCCCCCGCCCGAGACCACCCCACGCCACGCCCTGCTGGCGCACCCCGACTGGCTGGTGGCCGACAGCGACGGCCCCATGGAGCTGAACAGCTCCTATGTGTTCGCCTCCCCCGGCAACCCGGCCGTGCGCGCCCACATCGCCGCCGTGGCGGCCGATGTCGCCGGCCGCTACGCCGTGGACGGCGTCCACCTCGACTACCTCCGCTACGCTGGCCCCCAGTACAGCCACGACGCCACCAGCGAAGCGCAGTTCGCGGGTTCGAGCCTCTCCTGGGCCGCCTGGCAGCGCACCCAGGTCACGGCGACCGCCCAGGCCGTCCATGACGCCGTGGATGTCCCCGTCACCGCCGCGGTCTGGGGCATCTACGAGAACGCCTGGGGCTGGAGCGGCGTGTCCCAGGGCAACATCGACTACTACCAGGACAGCCGCGCCCTGCTGGCCGAGGGCGCGCTCGACGCCACCCTGCCCATGATCTACTGGCCCGTGACCGCCACCCCCGGCGAGCGCCTGGACTTCGCCACCCTGGTGCTGGATCACGTGGCCCACGCCTCCGAGCGCCACGTCTACGCCGGCCTCTCCGCCGAGCTGGGCTACGACGAGGTGGTGGCCTGCGTGGCCGCTTCGCGCGCCGCGGGAGCCCAGGGGGTCGTGCTGTTCGACTACAGCACCGCCAAGGGGGACGGCTGGCTGCAACGCTTCGGCGATGCGATGTTCGCCGAGCCGGCCTCCCCTCCCCCCATGCCCTGGCGTTAGGGGAAGTCCATGCCAAACCCCACCGACCTCCCCTCCATCCGCGTGGTCAGCGCCATCATCGAGCGCGACGGCCGCTTCCTCGTGGCCCAGCGACGGGCCGACGCCCGCCTGCCCCTGCTCTGGGAGTTCCCGGGCGGCAAGGTCGAGCCCGGCGAGACCGACCAGGAGGCCCTGGCCCGCGAGCTGATGGAGCGCCTGGGCCTCGAGGTGGCGGTGGAGGACATGGAGCTGCAGGTGGATCACGCCTACAGCACCTACCGCATCGATCTGCGGGTCTGGCGCTGTCGCATCGAGGGCGGCGAGCCCCGCCCCCTGCGGGTGGCCGCCTTGCTCTGGGCCACCCCGGAGGATCTCTCGGGCCTGTCCTTCCCGGGGGCGGATCAGGCGAGCGTGGACGCGCTGATCGCGGACCTCTGATCGGCTACACACCCTCCCCCATCTCCCGCCGCTGGTCCTCGGTGTCCAGCTCGATCCAGGTGGCGCGGGCGGCGCCGCGGTCCACCGGTCGCAGCGCTCCGAGGCGGGTGGGCAGGATCTCGCAGGGGTACAGGGTGCCCGTCTCGCCGATCACCGCGGCGGCGGTGCCAGCCGGGCAGCCAGGCGGGACCGGATCACCGCGACGGCGTGCCGCCCGGCCAGCAGGCGGGCCAAGGTCACCCGCGGGGCTGGCGAAGACCAGCGCGGACCGCTCGTGACGCGTATCCGGCCGCCACGCCGGGCGTTCCTCGGATACCAGGGGGGCCATGCTGTTCGCCTCGCTGGACTACCTGCTGTTCCTGCCGCTGACCGTGCTGCTGACCTTCGCGGTCCCGGCGCGCTGGCGACTGGCGGTGCTCGGCGCGGCCTCCATCGCCTTCTATGGCTCCTGGAAGCTGGCCTACCTGCCCCTGCTGCTCGTGGTCATCCTCGCCGCCTGGGCCGGCGGGCTGTGGCTCGGGGCCTTGGCGAGAGAGGGCCGCCCGCGGGGCTGGCAGCGCGCGGTGGTGATCGTCGGCTTGCTCGTCCCACTCGTGATCTTCAAGTACTGGAACTGGCTCTCGGGGGATCTGGCCGCCGCCGTCTCGGCCCTGGGCCTGCCGCTGTCCCTGCCCGCGGTGAAGCTGCCCCTGCCCATCGGGATCTCCTTCTTCACCTTCCAGGCCATGGCCTACGTGATCGACTGCGGCCGGGACGGGAAGGCCGAGCGCAGCCTGTTCCACTTCGGCACCTTCATCGCCTGGTTCCCCCAGCTCGTGGCCGGCCCCATCGTGCGCCGCGACCAGCTCCTGCCCCAGCTCCACGCCCTCCCCCTGCTTGCCCGCGGCGACATCGGCACGGGCCTGTTCCGCATCGGACGCGGGGTGCTCAAGAAGCTGGTCCTGGCGGACGTGGTGCGCGTGGGCATCGTGGACCCCATGTTCTCGGATCCGGCACGCTTCACCGGGCTGGAGCTGCTGGTGGGCCTGTACGCCTACACCATCCAGATCTACTTCGACTTCTCGGCCTACACCGACATCGCCATCGGCTCGGCGCGCCTCTTCGGGATCACCCTGCCGGAGAACTTCCGCCGCCCCTACAAGGTCGCCAACGTCACCGCCTTCTGGCGCCGCTGGCACATGACCCTCTCCCTGTGGGTGCGGCACTACATCTACTTCCCCATGGGCGGCGCCAAGGGGGGCGCACTCCGCACCTACCTGAACCTGCTGGTCACCTTCCTCGTGCTCGGCATCTGGCATGGTTCTTCCTGGAACTTCGTCATCTACGGCACCATCCACGGCCTGGCCATGTGCCTGAACCGCTTCTTCCGCAAGCGGCACGGCCGCGACCCGGAGGCCCCCCTGCCGCCCCTGGCCTGGGCCTGGCGCTTCCTCCTGACCTTCCACTTCATCGTCCTGGCCCGCGTCCTCTTCCGCGCCCAGGATCTGCCCACCGCCTGGGACTACGCGCGCGGGCTGTTCGATCTCACCCTGGTCATGCCCCGCTTCGCGCCGCTGTCCTGGGCCATCCTCCTGCTCGGCTACGCCATCCACTTCTCGCCGGATAGCTGGCAGGGCTGGGCCGAGCGGCGCTTCCGCGAGGCCGGTCCCTTTGGTTGGGCGCTGGTGTTCGCCGCCGTGGCCCTGGCCTGCGCCACCCTGGGCACGGGAGAGCAGCTTGCCTTCATCTACTACCAATTCTGACCTGTCCCCACGGGATCCCGTGACCCACCGCTGGGAGCTGCGTCACTTCGGGGTCTTCCTGGGCCTCTGCGCCGTGCTCGCCGGCTGCACCTACCTGCTGCCCCAGGCCGCGAGCCTGCGCCCCTGGATCTCGGGCGAGCCCATCCCGCTGGCCCATCTGGTCCTGCCCGAGCGGCGCAAGGTCCAGGAGGACGCCTGGGGGGATGTGGTGGCCACCGGCACCGCCCCCGTCGCCCCGCTCGCCCCGCTGCCTCCGGAAGACCCAGCCTCCCGCCTCCCCGTGCGCGAGCCCGCCGTGCCCACGGCCGTCGAGCACCCCGAAGCCCTGGCGCACTGGTTTTCGGCCCTGGCCGCCGCCGAGGCCGGCGAGCCCGGCCGCGTGGTGCGCGCCCTGCACTGGGGCGACTCCACCATCGCCGCCGACGGCATCACCGGCCGGCTGCGCGAGCGCCTCCAGGCGCGCTTCGGCGACGGCGGACCCGGCTACCTCCCGGTCTTCGTGGACCCCCGCTGGCAGATGCGGCCCGGGATCATGCGCGTGACCAAGGGCGAGTGGACCTCCCACGACCTCACCTTCGGCGGCGCCGCCGAGCGCCGCTACGGGCTGGGCGGCATCGTCTCCACCATCACCGGCGAGGGCACCGCCTCCTTCGGCGGGCTCAAGATCGACGATGAGCGCCAGCCCCTGCACCGCTTCCAGGTCTACTACCAGCTGCAGCCCGAGGGCGGCACCCTGAGCATGGCCCCCAGGGGGGTGCCCGGCGCCAGCGTGCGCACCTCGGCGGCCGGTGTGGTGGACGCGGTCAAGGACCTCGAGGCCCCCGAGGGCGCCCCCTGGCTGTGGCTCAAGGCCCACGGCGACGGCCCCGTCACCGTCTACGGCGTGGCCCTGGAGACCACCGGCCCCGGCATGACCTGGGAGTGCCTGGGCGTGGCCGGCTCCTCCATCGGCTCCAGCCTGGCCCACCAGGGCACCGCCCACCTCCGCGAGCAGGTGCGCGCGCGCGCCCCCGATCTGCTGGTCTACCAGACCGGCGGCAACGAGCTCGACCGCATCAACCACGCCCCCGACGACTTCCGCGAGGCCTACCTCAAGGTGCTCCGCCGCCTGCAGGAGGGTGCGCCAGAGGCCTCGTGCCTGCTGGTGAGCCCGCTGGATCAGGCCATCCGCGCGCGCGGCCAGGTGGTGAGCAAGCCCGCGCTCACCGCCATGATCGAGCTGCAACGCCAGGTCGCCGCCGAGGCCGGCTGCGCCTTCTGGGACGCCCGCCACGTCATGGGCGGCGAGGGCGGCTTCACCCGCTGGCTGGAGCACAGCCCCAGGTACGCCTGGACGGATCTGATGCACCTGACCACCAAGGGCTTCGACCTGGTGGGGGACTCGCTGGCGGACGCGCTGATCGATGCGTATGAGCACTGGGAGCCGGCGGGGGGAGGCGGACAGCCGTCCGCCGGACCGGAGGAGTAGCGGCACGGGGTTCATGCCCCCGAGTGTGCACCACGGTCGGAGGTCATGCCCTCGAAGATGCCCCATGCGGGCGCTGGCCGCCGCCCTGCCGTACAGTCAAATGCCGATTTTCACGGACATCGGCGTCTGCACGACGCCGCACGGGGTCGAGATGGGGCATATCGAGGGGCATGACCCCGTGACGTGGTGCAGATCGGGGGGCATGACCCTGTTGGCGGCTCCGTGCCTCAGTACCAGTACCCGTCATCCTCCTCGCAGGGCTCGAGCCCCGTGTAGGCCACGGTGTGGAGCACGGTGCCGGGGTCATCCAGGGTGGCGACGCTGTAGCCCATGTTGCTCAGGGCGTAGACGTAGCGGTCCATGATGATGGAGCGGCGCACCGGCGCGCAGTAGGGGCCGGTCCCACCGAAGGCGGCCGAGAGGGCCCGCTGGTCCACCTCGCCCGTGAAGGAGAGATCCTCGGGCGTGGCCTCCAGCACCTCGAGCACGGCCGCGCCGTTCCCGCTCCAGGCGGGCAGGGCCAGGGCGTCCTGGTCGGCGAAGTAGTTGAAGGCGTGGTGCTCGTACTGGGCCTCGGAGCCCCAGGCGTCCAGGCTCTCGCGGGCGGCGAGGACGGGGTTGGCCATGTCGCTGACGTCGAAGAGCGAGACCTGCAGCCGCCAGTCCTCGTCCATGCCCACGGCCAGCAGGTGGCCGTCGTCCATGGGGTGCAGGTAGTCGCTCCAGCCCGGCATCTCGAGCTCGCCACCGAGCCGGATGTCGTAGGGATCGGAGAGGTCCAGCGTGAAGAGCGGGTCGAACTGCCGGTAGGTGACCACGTAGCCCTTGTCCGCGGCGAACCGCACCGCGTAGATCTCCTCGCCCACGCCCAGGCCATCGAGGGAGTCGAGGATCTCGAAGCGGCCCTCGCGCTCGCGCAGCGTGTGGACCACGGCCTCGGACTCCGAGTCCCAGTCCCTCGACCCGGTGGTGGTCGCGACGCGCAGCACACCGTCGTACTCCGACAGGGAGAACTGGTCGTCCAGCACGCCCTGGACCTGGGCGGTGGCCACATAGCTGGGGAAGGCCGCGCCGCCGGAGATGTCGAACTTGTGGAGGAAGGACGACAGGCTGCCGTCGATGCTCGGGAAGGGGCCGTCCACGTACTCGCCGTCACCCACGTAGATGGCGTCGGCGCTGGCGTAGACCGTCTCGGCCTCGCCCACCACCGCCTCGCCCTGGAACCCGGAGCGCGGATCGGTGAGATCGAGGGACATGACCGTGGTGAGGTAGGTGCCGCCCTCGCGCGGGGAGGCGAAGACCTCGTCGCAGTCGCAGACCACGTCGTCGTCCACGGACCAGGCCTCGCCGCCGAAGAGGTGATCGGAGCGCCACGGCAGCCAGGCGGTGGGCGCGGCGGTCTTGACCAGCCGCTCGGCCTCCCGGGGGTTGTCGGCGCTCACGGTGGCGTCCACGTCCTGGTAGGTGACCACGTAGAGCGTCTCGCCGATGCGGCGCGAGGTCTTCAGCTCACCCACGGCGTAGGTCTCGCGCACGACCTCGGGCCGGGCCGGGTCGCGCACGTCGATCAGGGTGGCCAGGGTGAGGCCGTGGCGGGTGTCCACGCCCACCTGGACACCGGAGCGGGGGGCGGGCCGATCCCGCAGCGTGGAGAGCACGACCACCCACTCGGGGGCGAGGTAGCCCTCGTCGTCCTCCACGCCCAGCAGGTAGAGCCCGTCCGGGAGGCCGTCGATCCGCACCGTGGACACGACGTGGGCCTGATCGTGGGGCCAGGCCAGGCTGGTGACCAGGTGCGTGCCGGACAGGGCGAAGATGTACTCCCCGTTCGTCTTCATGAGATCGGCTTCGTCCACGGCCTGCTCCTGCAGGTTGGTGGTGCTGTAGGACTCGGGCGGGGCCGCCTGGGGGGCCTCTCTGACCGAACCCAGGGAGTAGTCGCTTTTGGGCATGGGCAGGACGGCCTCCGGATCCCAGCGCCAGTCGTAGAGCACCTCCCGCAGGGCCATCTTCTGCATGTAGTCCGCCAGCCCGTCGCAGTCGGAGAAGGCCGAGAGGCTGGCGTCGGGGTCGGTGGGCGCGCATGCGCCGGCGAGGGCGGCGCAGAGGACGAGGAACGCGGCGGGGGGGCGAGGCATGGGACCTCCGATCGGGGGGGCTCAGAAGCGGACGTCTGCGAGCTGGACGCCCACGCGGGGGCCCTGCTCGGTGGGGGTGGCGGTGGGGACGGGTACGGCGAGGCGGACATCGCCGCGGGTGCCGGACAGAAGCGCCGTCCCCACGGGGATCTCCCGCTCGCGGCGCGGGCCGTCGAGCCGGGTGGCGAGGATGACGCCGAGCGTGCCGCCGGCCAGGCCGGCCACGGTGACGAGCCCCACGACGGTGTGGGGCGCGTACCAGATGACCTCGCTGGTGGTCCAGGCGAACACGTAGGCGGTGGCGGCGCCGGTGAGGCCGCCCACGTTGAAGAGCAGGATCTGCTCGCGGCTGGGATGCAGGAAGTGGGCCAGGCCCAGGCCCGCGGCCGCGCCCAGATCCGCGCCGGCCAGCAGCACCCAGGGGGAGTCCTCGCCGAGCGCGTCCCAGCCGTAGGCGTAGGTCACCCCGGCGGCGGCCAGGCCCGTGCCCCAGAACATGCCCGAGCGGACAGCCGCGGAGCCCGCGGTGGCGGGCTCGAAGTGGGCCCATGCGTGGCCCGCGCCCGTACCCAGCAGGCCGCCGACGAGCAGGCCGGTGTTGACCTCCCCGTACTCGTGGCCTCCGAGAGCGTCGAACAGGACCGCCCCGTGGAAGGCCCCGAGCTGCTGGCCGGTGAGGATGGCGTTGACCTTGCCCGGCGTGAGGCCGGGGCCCAGGCTCATGTAGACGGTGCTGCCCACGCCCGCCCCGAGCCCCAGCAGGGCCGTGGCCACGTAGGTGGAGTCCGCGCCGCCCAGCGGCTCGTTCGCGGCCAGGATCGGCCCGAGCAGGAGGGCGTAGGTGGCGGGCTCCCAGGCCGCGAACCGGACCACGGACCCGGGATCGGAGCGCCGGCTGTGGCCGGGGATGCTGGCTTCAAGGGCCTGCGCCTGCTGGAGGACCTCCGCGGAGGCGGACCGCTCCTGGAGCCACTCCAGCACATCGCGCGCGGCCTGCTCCTCCCCGGCCTGCTGGAGGTCGAGCGCGAGGTCGAGGACGATCTGGTCCGGTGCCTGGGCAGCGGCGGGCTCGGGGGCGGCCGGGGCTTCCTGCGCGAACGATGGGCGGGGGAGGAGCGCGAGGGCGAGCAGCAGCGAGGGCAACATCGGGGCTCCTCCGTCAGAAGCGGCAGTCCACGAGGGTGAGGCCGAGGCCGGTCTCGCGCTCGACGGGCCGGAGGTGGGGCACGGGGATGGCCACGTGCAGATCCTCGCGCTCGCCCGAGAGCAGCGCGTGGGAGACCACCGGGTCCGCGTCCTCCAGGCGCGCGCCGAGGGCGGCCCCGAGCGCGCCGGTGCCCAGCGCGGACAGCGTGACCAGGGCGATCACGGGGCGGGCCTCCAGGTCCGCGTCGGCCTCCTCCGCGAGCAGGAGCACCAGGCCCATGGAGGCCGCGCCCACCACCCCACCCAGGTCGAACAGGGCGATCTGGGCCGGGCTCAGATCGAGGGCGCGGGTGAGCAGGACCGCGCCGGCCGCCCCGGCGTCCATGCCCACCAGGAAGGGCCACTCGGCCTCGATGGGTTCGTCCGGCTCCACCAGCCCGACGACCGCGAAGCTGAGCCCGGTGCCCCAGGCGGCCCCGGAGGGCAGCGCCAGGGCCTCGGCGCGGCTGGGATGGAGCGTAGACCCGTAGACACCCGCCGCGGCGCCCAGCCCGGTGCCGGCGAGCACGCCGATGGCCCGCGCGCGGGGGCTCTCGTCGTCGATCATGGCGCCGACGAGGTAGCCGTTGGCACCGCCCAGGACCTCGCCGGAGAAGATCGTGAGGGCCTGTGGGCCGTCGAGGCCGGGGCCGAGCCCCAGGTAGAGGGCGGAGCCGCCGCCCACGACGGCGCCGGCGGCCGCGCCGACGAAGTAGGGCGTGGCGCTCCGGGCGGGATCCCAGAACAGGTAGGCCAGGTGGGGACCGAGGAGGTAGGAGCCCGCGCCGGCCTGCCACATGGTCAAGAGGAAGACGGGGGCCGCGGAGCCGCGCTCCTCGGCCAGGGATGCCTGCATCTGCTCGGCCCGCGCCCGCGTGGCGGCGTCCGGCTGCTGGTCCAGGACCCAGTCGAGTGTCGCCCGCGCGCTGGCGTCCTGCCCCTCGGCCGCGAGGTCGCCGGCCAGGTCGAGCACCCGGGAGAGCCCATCCACCGGGGGCTCCGGCACGGCGTCGGCCGGCGCCTCCCCGAGGGCGGCCGCGGTGAGCTGGGCGATGAGCAAGAGCGCTGGCAGCATGCGGTTCTCCCGGGCGACATCAAGCATTCATACACGAAACATGCCGCGCCGTAAGTGCAATCTTGGGATCGCCCCGCCGGCGCGGCCCCCGCGTCTACGTCCTCCCCTCGACCCTCACTTGCAATCCCCGTACTCACACGCACCGAACTCGTTGCAGCCGCAGTAGCCGCGGAACCTCCCGCAGACCCTGTCCTCCTCGGGCTCGGTGCAGGGGGTCTGGCAGGCCATGGTGAGGCACCGGTCCTCGGTGCAGAGCACCCCATCCTCCAACTCCAGGCACCGCAGCTCGCCCGCGCAATCGTCGTCAGAGGAGCACTCCACGCCGAAACCGGGCGGAACATCCTGCAGGCAGCCGAGCAGGAGCGCGGTCGCCAGCGTAGCGCCGAAGCGCAGCAAAAATCCACCCGACGCCTCCATCCTCCGGCGGATCACCCGTCCCGGCCCCTCACCGCACCCCATCCATCGCCTCCAACAACCGCTCCGCAGACAGCTCGTAGCCCGCCCGGGTGAAGTGGATGCCGTCCTTGCTCCCCAGCGCCGGCTCGTGCAGGCGCCAGGCCAGCATGGAGCCCGGGCCGCCGGAGGCCTGCTGCCAGTCCCAGAAGGCGCAGCCGGAGGCGAGCGCCACCTCGCGCTGGACCTGGGCGAACCCTGCCGTGCGGTCCCAGATGGCGTAGCGGTCGTGCTTCAGGTCCATGAAGCGGTCCGAGGGGCCCACCAGCAGGCAGGCGGCGCCGGGCACGGCGGCATGCAGGCGCGCGAGGACCGCTCTGAGATCGGCGCGGTAGGCGTCCAATTCGTAGCGGGCGTCGTTGGCCTCGTTGGTGCCGTAGGCCAGGACCACGAGATCGGGATCGAGGCTGGCCAGACCGCGGGCGGCCATCCCCTCATCCCAGGCCAGCCAGGTGCGCGCTTCTTTCCCGCGCACGCCCATGGCGTCCACCAGCACGCCGGGTCCGGGGCGCTCCATGGAGACCCCGAACAGGCGCACCTCACCGTCGCCGGCGGGGGCCAGGGTGAGGCGATGGGGTCCGTCGGGCACCTCGACCCGGAAGCGCAGCAGATCCGGCGCCTCCGCCGCGGTGGAGACCTCGCGGGGCGCTGCCGCGTCCACGGTCAACAGCAGGGTACCGCCCCCGGGCTGGGCCAGGGCGTAGACGTCGAAGAAGGCGACCGCGCGCCCCTGGGGGTTGCTGCGGGTGGTCTCCAGCCAGCCGAAGTCGGCCGGGTCGGAGGAGGAGACGCTCATGCCACCGGGGCCCAGCAGGCCGTCGCCGTGGCCCTCGCGGCGCCCGGCCCAGTCGGGCTGCCAGCCCTCGGTGCGGCAGAGGTTCACGTCCTGGGCGCGGTCGCCCTTGTACAGGGCCGCGGGCAGCACGAAGCCGTGGCCAACGTCGCCGTAGCGGGTCTGCAGCAGCCGGCGCAGGTGCCCGGTCCAGAACTCGCCCGCGGTGTGGGAGGCGCCGTAGAAGGAGAGCCGCACGCGCTGTCCTGCCTCGGCCCGCGCCAGCACCGCGCCGATGGCGGCCAGCACCTCGGGCGCACCCTCCAGGGGCTGGGGAGGGAGGGCCTCAACGTCTGCGCCGGGCAGGGAGGCCACCTCTGCGGGGGTGCCATCCACGGTGACCTGCGGCATGGCGGCCGGGTCCGGCGCGACGTGGGGCGGCCCCGAAGGGGCGCCCGAGGTGGACGGCGGATGGGGCGCGGGCTTCGGGACTCGCCCGAGGGCCTCGTCGCAGCCGAGCGCGGGCGGTCCGGCGGCCTCGGGTACGGCGACGATCAGAGGCTCGACCGGGAGGGCGCCCACCGGGGGAGGGGGAGGAGGAGGAGGAGTTGGAGGTGGCGACACCGCGACCGTGGCCGGCTCGACCGCCGGTTCGGGGGGCGGGGCGACCGGTGGGGTGCGCGCCACGCAGCCCGCGAGGAGCAGCAACAAGACCGGGCTGGCGGGGAAGAGGGCCTTCATGGACCCGAGCTATAACGGGGCCACGAGCCGCGGTAGGCCGCCGTCGTCACGCGGCCCGGAACGGACGGCGTTCACCCGACGCCAGGCGCCGGTCCGACATCGCGCAGGGCGGCCTCGAGTGCCGGGAGCAGATCCGACTGGCCCAGGGCTTCCTCGAGCTGGCGGAGCAGATCGCGGGCCTCATCGACATCGACGCCGCCCACGGCGAGGACGGCCCGGACGTCCTCCAGGTCTCGACCACGCCCCGCCAGCACCTTGAACACCACCAGGTCGGTGGGAGCAATCACGGGGACCAGCACACCGGCGATGAGGATCGGCTCGGCGCGCGCCAGGGCGACGGACTCCAACCCGGATCCGGCCAGGACGAGGTCCAGGTCCAGGCCGCTACCGGCGTGCGTCAGGGGCAGGACCGCGCCATCGCGCATGATTTCATCGGCGATCTCGGGGAACCGATGGGAGAAACCCCGCCGCGCGAGCGCGCCGATGAGGTCGCCGAGCGACGACCGCGGCACCTCGACCGTGACGTCCACGTCCTGGGTGGCCCGGGGCGCGCCGCGGATCGCCACGGCCTGCGCGCCGAAGAGGAACCAGCGCAACCCCATTTCCCCGAAGGCACCGGACAACCCGGCGAGCAGGTCACCGAGCGCCGACATGGGCAGCCCGCCTCAGGAGGCGACACATGTGCTGGTGGTGCGCGAGATCCTGGCGTCGGGTGACGTCGTCGGGCCAGCCGGGACGAAGCTCCTGCGCCGCCGCGAAGAGCGCCTCGGCGATCCGGACCTTCTCCTCCACCGGCCTTCGCACCCGCTCGGCGCGCTGCAGCCGCTCGAGCCGACCCCAGGCTCGTTGGGCGAACGCGCGCAGGTCTTCGGGATCATGCCGGGTCAAGGCGAACCTCCTGCCCCCAGGATACCACGGAGGTCACTCCCCCTCCGCCACCGGCAACACCTCCACCCACCCGTGCGTGGCGTCGATGCGCAGGCGGTAGCGCCCGAGCACGTCCTGCCCCAGCAGCCCGGGGACCGAGCGGGCCCGGGGGCGATCGAGGATGCGCAGCGGGCCAACCTCCTGTCCGGCCAGGACGACGGACTCCGCCTGGTGGAAGCGGAAGGTGCGGGTGCTCTCGTTGCTGGCGCCCGAGCCCCGATCCACCCCCTCGCGCTCGGCCACCAGGGGCAGCCCGAGGCGCGCGGCGTCCAGCTGGGTGCGGGTAGCACCCGTATCCAGCAGGGGCCAGATCTCCTGTCCGTCCACCAGCACCGGCAGCCGCATGCGCGGCCCGTGGCGGCGCTCCAGGCGCAGGGGCACCACGCCGTGACCCTCCTCCACGGGCCACTGGGCCGGGTCCGCCAGGGTGAGAATGCCGGCGACGGGATCGATCCCCACCACGAAGCGCCCCAGCAGATCCGCCCCCAGCACCCCAGCGGTCGGCTGCCCCGGAGCCGAGATCACGCTGCTGGTGGTGGCCAGATCGCGCACGGCGCAGGTGAGCCCCTCGACCCGGTGCCCGCCCAGGGAGAAGGAAGGCAGCGCGGCCTTCTGCAGGCGCACGGAGCCCAACTCCCCTCGACTGCGCGCGCTGGTCCAGGCGGGCTCGATCCCGAGGGCAGCGATGAAGTCGTCGTCGCAAGTTGTCCGGGAGTAGCCGGTGTCTACGAAGAAGATCCGCTCGCCCAGCGCCGGATCGTCGATGCGGACGTAGAGGCGCGCGGGATCGCCGGGCATGTCCACCATCGGCAGGACGGCGTGCTGCTCGGCCAGGAGCACCGCGGCGGGCGGGAACGGGCGCGCCGCGGCGGGCGGCGCGATCAGGGCGAGCACCAGCAGGAGGAGGAGGCGAAGTGGCATGGCGGCGGGGCGGGTTAGCGGGTGAGCATGGTCCGCCCATACCGCATCGGTGCCCTCGGCGCCGCGCTGGCCCTCGGCTGTACGCCCCCCGCGGGCGACGACTCAGTGGCCGACACCGGCCACGACACCCTCCCCCGTGGCGCCCTGGCCTTCACCCTCCCCCTGGCGGACCCCTCGCTGATGGATCCGCCCGTGATGGGCGTGGATCACGATCCCGAGGTCTACGACGGGGTCTACGAGGCCATCTGCGCCGACTACCTCGGCCGGGGCTTCCCCCACTGCTACGACGAGCACCACGGCAGCGACTTCCTGCTCGACGGCGGGTTCACCACCATGGACGCCGGCTCCGCGGCCATCCTGGCCGCCGCCGACGGCACGGTCATCGACGCCGACGACGGCCACTACGACCGCTGCCACGCCGATCTGTCCACCCAGGACATCGACTGCGACGGCCACCCCATGGAGCCCAACTACGTGATCCTGGAGCACGCGGGCGGCTGGCGCACCCTGTACTGGCACATGAAGACCGGCTCGGTGGCCGTGGTGCCGGGCCAGGTCGTGCCCCAGGGCGATCTCCTCGGCCTGGTGGGCTCCTCGGGCTACTCCTCCACCCCCCATTTGCACTTTCAGCTCGAGGCCGCCGACGGCACGCCCATCGACCCCTTCGCCGGCCCCCTCTCCCAGCCCGAGACCTGGTGGTGCGACCAGGGAGATCCCGACGGCCTGCCCGGCGGGTGCTGATCCTGGCGTCGCGGTTTTCTCCGTCCGGGTGATCGCTGTGCGATCCACCGGGCACGATCCACACAGTCCAAGCCAGCTTTCCAGCGCTCCGCGCGCGCTGGTACGGAACCTGCAACAATGTGCGCCGATCTGAACCTCCCACCCCGGAGTCCACCATGCGTGCCACCCCCACCCTCTTCACCACCCTCCTGCTGGCCGCCGGCTGCGCCGAGTACAGCATGGCCGAGGACGCCGCCCCCCACGCCAACGGCGACACCGGCGGCGACTGGGACGCCGACGCCGACTCCGACGCCGACAGCGACTCGGACACGGACTACGGCAGCGAGACGGAGGACGACTTCCTGATGCTCGCGCCGGCGACCACGGACGCCTACGTGTTCATCGCCAACCCGGAGCGGGACAC
>JBDRKM010000442.1:0-3726 GCA_043814015.1 Pseudomonadota bacterium | reverse complement strand
GGCGGGGGCGGCCTGAGGCGGGGTGGGCTGCGCGGGCTGCGCGGGCTGCGCGGGCTGCGCGGGCGGCTGGTTGCGGAGATCGGCGAACATGTCGGCCATGGGGTGCCTCCTTCGGGGGTCAGGTGCGGTAACCGTGGGGGTGGGCGCGGTGCCAGCGCCAGGCACTCTGCACGATGTCTTCGGGGTCGCCGAGGCGTGGCCGCCAGCCCAGCTCGGCCTGGATGAGGGCCGAGGAGGCCACCAGGCGGGCCGGGTCGCCCGCGCGGCGGGGCGCATCCACCAGGGGGATGGGGTGCCCGGTGACCCGGCGGGCCGCCCCGGCCACCTCCAGCACCGTGGTGCCCCGCTCGTTGCCCAGGTTGTAGGTGCGGCTCCCGCCGCCCTGCGCCAGATGCTCGGCGGCCAGCAGGTGGGCGGCGCAGAGGTCCTCGACGTGGATGTAGTCCCGCAGGCAGGTGCCGTCGCGGGTGTCCCAGTCGGTGCCGAAGACCGAGAGGTGGGGCCGCTGGCCGAGGGCCACCTGCAGCAACAGCGGGATGAGGTGGGTCTCTGGGGCGTGGTCTTCGCCGATCTCGCCGGAGGTGTGGGCGCCGGCCGCGTTGAAGTAGCGCAGCCGCACCGAGCGCAGGCCCCAGGCGCGCTCGCAGTCGTCCAGCACCTGCTCCACGAAGCGTTTGGAGTGCCCGTAGGGGTTGGTGGGCCGCGTGGGGTGGCCCTCGGCGATGGGCAGGTGCTCGGGTTCGCCGTACGTGGCGGCGGTGGAGGAGAAGATGAAACGGTCGATCCCCGCCCGGCGCATGGCGTCGAGCAGCTCCAGGGTCTTGGCCGTGTTGTTGCGGTAGTAGCGCAGCGGCTCGTCCACCGACTCGCCCACCAGGGCGAAGGCCGCGAAGTGCATCACGCAGTCGATGGGGCGCTGGGCGAACAGTGAATCGAGCAGGGCGCCATCGCCGAGATCGCCTTCGACGAGGACGCCGGCCGGGACGGCCGCGCGATGGCCGCGGGAGAGGTCGTCCAGCACGGTGACCTCGTGTCCACCCTCGATCAACGCGCGGACCATGTGGGAGCCGATGTAGCCCGCACCGCCGACGATCAGGAAGCTCGCCATGGGGACCTCCGAGTCCCACAGCTAACTGCAAAGAAGCTGTCGAGCGCAGAACCGTGCCGTGCCGCCGTGGTCCATCCCGCACGAGACCGCCGCGCCCACCCACCACCACCCAAGGACGCGAACGACCGACGCGCACGGCCGCCATGAGCGGCCGAAAGGACCACCATGCCCGACAGCCCCACCTGGAACAACCCCGACATCTCCCCCAACCCCGACCCCGGCGAGGACGCCCTGGACTTCGTGCTCAGGGCCGAGCGCGGCCGCTCCGACCTCGGCGTGGATCGCGGCCGCCCCGATGTGCTCGAGGTCGCCCAGGTCTGGCAGGACCTGGTGCTGGACGTGCAGCACCACAGCCCCCGCGCCGCGCCGCTGACCCTCGGCAGCGCCACCGGCCACCGCTGGCGGCTGCTCGGCATGCCGCTGGGCTGGGTGCCGGCCTCCTTCGCGCGTTTCGCCTGGATGCTCGCCCCCATGCTGTCCGAGGCGGCCGAGGAGCGCCGCACCGACTTCGCCCAGCCGGGTGAGGAGTACGCCTTCGTCGCCTGGGAGGACGGTCAGCCCGTCTGCCGCGTCGCGCCGGGCTGGGCCGGTCACCTCGAGCGCGACGGCGTGCTCCGCGACCTGGTCTCGCTGGACCTCGCGCGCGACGAGGACGGCTGCGCCCTGCTCCCCATCCGCCCCGGTGACCGCGTCGTGCTCGACACCGGCACAGGCTGCTTCGTGCTGCACCTGGTACCCCCCGGCCAGCGCGTGCCCACCCGCATGCGCGACCGGGTGGACGGCCCCTTCCTCGGCTTCCTCGGGAGCGTGGGCTTCGTGGGCGCCATGCTGGGGCTGGTGCTGGCCTCGGCCCCCCCGACCCTCGACGCCACCACCGTGGAGCTTCCGGATCGCTTCGCCGAGATCTTCCTGCAGGATCCGGAGATGGAGAGGAGCCGTCCCGAGCCCGTGCAGGCGGACCCGGGGGGGGGCGCCAAGGCCAAGCGTGAGGAGGGCCGGCGCGGCCGCGAAGACGGCGAGATGAAGGTGGCCAAGGGCGATGCGGCCGAGCTGGACCGCCGGGCCCTGGACAAGGAGATCGCCGAGAACGCCGGCGTGCTGGGCGCGCTGCGCGACGGCTCCGAGCTGGACGGGGTGCTGGGCGCCACCGCCCTGGACCAGGGTCTGCTCGGCGGCATCGGCGGGCTGATCGGGACCAAGGGTGTGCAGCTGGGCTCCCGGGGGCTCTCCTCCCGCGGCAGTGGCCTCGGGGGCGGCGGCACCGCCATCGGCCTCGGAGGCCTGGGCACCAAAGGCAACCGGGGCGGCGACAGCGGCTACGGCCGTGACGCCTACAGCGACGGGCACCTGATCAAGAAGCACGACGGCCCCATCGGCTCCCCGAGCGGTGATCCCATCATCGTCGGTGGCCTCGATCGGGCGCTGGTGGACGCGGTCATCCGCCGGAACCTCGAGCAGGTCCGCTACTGCTACCAGCGGCAGCTCCCCCGCGATCCTTCGCTGGCCGGCAAGGTGACCGTGCGGTTCGTGATCGCCGGCGACGGCTCCGTGGCCAGGGCGGAGACCAAGAGCACCACCCTGCACGACCCGAGCGTCGAGCAGTGCATCAACGAGCGCTTCCTGCGCTTCGAGTTCCCGGCGCCGAAGAAGAACGGGATCGTGATCGTGACCTACCCGTTCCTGTTCGCGCCGGGCTAGCCGGCGCCGGGCGGTGTCCTACTCTTCGCGCCCCGAGCAGCTCATCGGGGCGCTCTCGTTATCGTCCAGATCGACCAGCCTGAAGGTGAAGGTGTAGTCGGCGGCGTCGGCGCAGAGGACGTCGTTGGCGTCCTCCCTGAAGGAGGCCGAGCACTCGCCCTTCATGCACACCAGGGGGTAGGACACCACGAAAGAGCCGCCATTGCTCACCTCCACCAGGTTGTTCTCCATGTCCATGGTGGCGATGTCGTCCAGGCCCTGGGGATCGGTGGCGTGGGCCATGGCGATCCATTGGTACCAGGTGTCCCCGGTGCCGGCCTCGCTGCACCAGGCGTCCACGTCGGTGATGACGGGGGCGTCCGGATCGGCGTCGGCGTCGGTGTCGGCGTCGGCGTCGGCGTCGGTGTCGGCGTCAGCGTCGGTGTCCGTGTCGGCGTCCGTGTCGGAGTCGGTGTCGCCTTCGGGGTTCTCGGTGTCGTCCTTGTCGCCGCAGGCGACGAGGGACAGGGCGAGGGCGAGGGGCAGCAGGATGGTGATGGCGCGCATGGTTCCTCCGTGTCAGAGAATCCGTTTAGCCGGCCTACTGAGGCGGTCGCAAGCGACCTCGAACATCCTGTGCCGGGAGCTTCGGCGGTGCGCCACCCATCACCCAACGATATCGACCTTGTAAAGGCACATACCGAGATCACGCAGCCTCCGCTGGTGCCCGAGGTTTCCCTCCACCTGGTGACCTCCCGCTGCCCCTGGTGGCGCTGCACGCCGGAAGCCCTGGCGGCCGCCGGTGTCGCCGAGCCCTTCTGGGCCTTCGCCTGGGCTGGGGGCCAGGCCCTGGCGCGCTACCTGCTCGACCACCCCGAGGTGGCCCGCGCTCGCCGCGTGCTGGACTTCGGCGCCGGCGGCGGGCTGGCCGGCCTGGCCGC
>JBDRKM010000441.1:0-17388 GCA_043814015.1 Pseudomonadota bacterium | reverse complement strand
TCTGCCCTTGGCGTCTTTGCGTCTTTGCGCGAAATTCCTGTTTCATGGCTCCGGGAGCCGCGGCCCCCGCGGCATGGGGAACTATCAAGAAACAGCCATCAGGTGTCAGCCGTCAGGTATCAGCAGGCAGCGCACCAGGGGTCTCGTCCAGACCGCGTGACGTTCGTCGGGCGAAGCCCGCCTCTACGCAGGTCCAGAGGGTGTGCGGCTGACACCGGACACCTGACACCTGAAAGCTCCCCGCCGCTTCATGGCTCGTGGAGCCGCGGCATGGGGCACTATCAAGGATCGCGTGCTCCGGACGGCTGCCAGGATCGGGCCTGCATCGATGGGAGCATGATAGCCCTGCCTTCACGAGCACCCGCCGAGGTCCCGCCCGTGCCCTCCCCCGCCCCCACCGTCTGCGCCGTGATCCCCGCCCGGGATCGCTGGCCGGAGCTCACGCGCTGCCTGGCCTCCCTGGGGCGGCTGGAGGTGGAGGTGGTGGTGGTGGACGACGCCTCATCCGACGGCACCGCCGCGGCGGTGGCCGCGCGCTTCCCACGGGTGCGGGTGCTTCGGCTGGAGCGCAACGTGGGGGCGGCCCAGGCCAAGAACCTCGGCGCGGCCACCACGGGCGCCGATCTACTCTGGTTCCTGGACTCCGACACCGAGATCCCCACCACCTTCGACCTCACGAAAGCCGTCCGGCTGGCCACGGGCGAGGGCCGCGTGGGCGCCGTCGGGGGCGAGCTGCACCCCCTGCCGGATGGGGTCCTCGAGCACCGGGTCAAGCACCTGTTGCCCAACTTCCAGACCCGCACCGTGAGCCTCCCCGGCAGCTACGGTTGCGTGCGCGAGGTGGACTACCTGCCCACCTGCAACCTGCTGATCCGCCGCGCCCTCTTCGAGCGCGTCGGCGGCTTCGACCCGGTCTACTTCATCCTGAGCGAGGACGTGGATCTCTGCCTGCGGATCCGCGGCCGAGGCCTGCGCTGTGTCGCGAGCGACCCCACCGCCGTGCTGCACCACATCAGCCTGCGCCAGCGCCCCGGCGACCTCGCCCTCGTCCACCGCAACCGGGTCCGCCTGGCGCTGCTCTTCGGCGCGCCCTGGGCGCTGCTCGGCCTGCCGCTGGCCGACCTGGCGCTGCAGGCCCACCCCGCGCTGGTGCGCTCGGTGCTGCGCGGCGAGATCAGCGCGCGCAAGCACCTCCCCGAGGCGCTGCGGGAGCGCCCCACGCGGCGGCGCGACCTCCCCCGGATGGCGGCCGGCGCGCTCGCGGTCAACGCCCGCGGGCTGGCCTCCGCCTACGCCTGGAACCTGCGCCACCTGCCCGAAACCCTCCACACGCGGCACGCACGCGCCGCCACCGAGAGGGTGTCCCCGTGAAGATCGCCCTCGCCATCGCCCCCTGGCGCCACGCCGAGACCTACCCGCCGTCCCAGGGGCGCAGCAACCGCCTGAGCGGTCGCTTTGGCCTGCTCGGCGGTGCCACCCCGCCGCTGTCGCTGCTCGGGCTGTCGTCCTGGCTGGAGGCCCACGGCCACCAGACCTCCTTCACGGACGGTTTCTTCCTGGAGGAAGCGGCGTTCATGGAGCACCTGCTCGCCGGCGATCCCGCCTGGGTGGGGCTCTGGGCCACCCAGTTCTCCTGGGAGCGCACCGCCGCGCTGGCTCGCGAGGTCAAGGCCCGCGCGCCCGGCGTGGCGGTCGTGGTCGGGGGCAACCACGCCACGGCCCTGGGGGCTCGGCTGCTGGAGGAGCCCGGCAGCGAGGGGGTAGACTTCCTGGTCGGCCGCGACGGCGAGGACCCGAGCCTGGAGCTGTGCGAGGTCCTCGATGGCCGGCGTTCGGCAGCAACGGTGCGGGGGCTTGTCTGGCGCGACGGCGACCGCGTGGTGCAGAACGCGCAGCGCCCCTACCGCGAGGATCTCGACGCGCTGCCCTTCCCCAACTACGACCTCATCGATCTGGGCGTCTACGCCCCCGCCATCGGCTCGTACAACTGCCTCCCCTCGGTCAACATGATGACCACGCGGGGCTGCGCCGGGCACTGCGCCTTCTGCCACGCGGCCAACAGCCTGCGGGCCCGCAGCGTGGACAACGTGATGGAGGAGATCCGCTGGCTCCGGGGCCGCTTCGGCGTGCGCCACCTGCTGTTCTTCGACGAGACCTTCACCTGGGAGCGCGAGCGGGTGGTGGAGATCTGCCGGCGCATGATGGAGGAGCGGATCCACATCTCCTGGACCTGCAACTCGCGGGTCGACACCATGGACCCATCGCTCCTGGCCCTCATGCGCCGCGCCGGCTGCTGGCGCGTGCAGCTGGGCGGTGAGTCGGGCGTGCAGAAGAACCTCGACGCCATCGGCAAGGGTGTCAGCGTGGCGCAGAACCGCCGGGGGGTCGAGATGGTCCGCGCCGCCGACATGGAGGCGTTCATCTCCTTCATCTTCGGCATCCCCGGCGAGACCTGGGAGGAGGGCCTGCAGACCATCCGCTTCGCCGTCTCCCTGCCGGCGACCTACGTCAACTTCCTCAACTGCATCCCCCTGGCCGGCTCCCAGCTCTACGCCCACGCCGAGCAGCACGGCCGCTGGGTCGGGCCCGCCGCCTTCCACCTGCTGTCGTGGGTGCCCCACAGCATGAGCTACGACCAGCTCGCGGACCTGCTGGTCCGCGGGCCACGGGCCTTCTACTTCCGGCCCCGCTACCTGGTCTCCCGGGCCCTGCGCATGCGCTCCTTCGAGGACCTCAGGCGCAACGCGAGGGGTCTGCTCGCCTTCGCCGGCCTCGACCCGAAGCGGGACTTCGGCGCCGCGCCCGCGGGGCCGCTCAGCCGCGCGGGTTGAAGCGCTTGACCTCGCTGGTGTCCACGCAGCTCACGTAGAGGTCGCCCGCGGGGCCGATGGCCAGGCCCACGGGGCGGGCGAAACCCCATTCACCCGTCCCGTAGGCGCCGAAGCTCTCGATGAACTTCCCCTCGGCGTCGAAGACCTGGATGCGGTGGTTCCCCCTGTCGGCCACCACGATGCGCCCGGCGGCGTCCACCGCGATGCCCGCGGGCTGCTGGAACAGGCCATCGTCGGTGCCCTCGCCGCCCCACGCCCGCAGCGCGTGCCCCTCGGCGTCGAAGGCGTGGATGCGCCCGTCCGCGGTGTCGGAGACCAGGACCTCGCCCTCCGGGGTCACGGCCAGGCCGAAGGGGCGGGTGAGGAGCTTCGCGCTCCCGTCCGGCTCCCCCCAGGCCCCGAGCATCACGCCATCGGCGGAGAAGTGGGTCACGCGAGCCGTCTCCTCGTCGAGGACGAAGAAGGACCCGTCCGGGGCGGTGGCGATGGCGACCGGGCTCTCGAACCCGTCCGCGCCCACCTGCGCCATGCCGACCTGCCGGCCCGTCCGGTCGAGGATCTGGACGCGCTTGTTGTCCTCCTCGGCGACGTAGAAGCGACCCTCGGCGTCCACCGCCACGTCGGCTGGGCCCGCGAGGCGGCCCGGACCGCTGCCCTCCCTGCCCCAGTGGGCCTTCTCCTCCCCCTCGGGCGAGTACCCCACGATCTGCCCGGCGTGGTTGAACACCACGTACACGGTGCCCTCGGCGTCGACGGCGCTCACCACCGGGAACGATGGCTGCTCGCCTGTTCCCGCGGGCGCCTCCACCTTCCAGCCGCCGGCGTAGGCGTAGAGCCTGGAGGGGTGCGCCTCGGCAGGCTCCTCCGGGGGGTTGGCGCCCGGGACGTACCCGCCCTCCTCGGGGCCGATGGGCTGGCCCCTCTCTCCTGGCTCACCAGGTTCACCGGGCCCACCGGGCTCGGCAGGCTCATCGTTCCCAGCCACCTCCGGTCTGGGCGGCGTCTCGGGGTCGCTGGCGAGCCCAGGCATGGGCGCCGTCGGGCACCCCGCGAGGGCGAGGCCGGCGAGGAGCGACAGGAGCGCGGGACCGCGGGCGAGGCGAAGGGCTGGCGACATGAAGGCTCCGAATGACGTTCAGGAGGGCTCTTCCGCAGAGACGCCCCGGAATGGGACCCGCCAGGCACGCAGGGAGGGCGGCTCCGCGATGGAGTACAGGTAGCGGACCAAAGGAGGATGCTCCGAACCGAGGGCGGAGGGAGCGACGGGCGAAGGCCTGATCTGGACCGCACCAGGCCCAGCCCCGCGGTGCACGGCGAGCACCAGCCACTGGAAATCGTGGCCCCTGGCCCCTGCCTGAGACCAGGAGCTGTCGAGGACCACCTCGCTCCCGGGCAGGGGGCTGCCGCCCGCGGGGGTGAGGGTGGCGTCGCGGCCGAAGCGCAGCAGGAGCACGAGCGCCTCGTCCTCCCAGGCCGTCGGCCAGTCCCCACACCAGGCGCCCTCCCCGCAGGCCTCCAGGGACAGGGGTTGGCAGCCAGGCACGGCCAGCATGGCGCCGGCCTGAACCGCCCTTGGCAACGCGAAGGCCTCCAGGGCCTCCGCGGCCGGCACCAGGACCGTGTCGCCAGAGGTCGCGCCGCCGGCGCGCAGCCAGCCGGGGCGCCAGAGGGCGAGCAGCCGGGTGGGGGTGTCGAAGGCCACGAAACGCAGGGGATCGGCGATGCCCTCCACCACGCCGGCGGCCCGATAGGGCGCGATGTGGCGCTTCAGGGCGGCCAGGCTGGACGCGCTGCGGAAGAAGGGCTCGGGAGCCACGCCGGGTTCGGCCGGGGCGCCCGCCCAGCGGCCGATGGGGATGGCGAGGACGAGCAGCCCCGCGGCCAACGGCGACAGCGCGCCCACGCGAGCGGCGCGCCGGGCGACCCTGCCGCTCGTCTCTGCCAGCGCCAGCGCCCCCAGCAGGGCCGCCGGAGCCAGCCCGAGCAGCTCGAACTTGAGCAGCGGACGTCCGATGGCCGTGCCCCCGGAGACCCCCCCCGCCACCTCCGGTGCGGCCAGGATGGAGGCCACGATGGTCGCCGCGAGCCAGGCCAGCACGCCGGCCCAGAGCGCTCGCTCGGCCGGCTCCCGCCGCGCGCGCCGCACGGCCAGGGCGGCCCCCGGGGCCACGAGGGCGAAGACGGGGAGGTAGTGGAGATATCCCCCGAGCAAGCCCGGGGTTCCGAGGGTGCCGAGCAGGTCGTGCCAGGGCTGGGGCGCGGGCGGCGCGATGGCCGGCGTCAGGCTGGCCGGGGCTGCCAGGTCCAGCCCCAGCCCAGCACCCACCACCAGCGCGACCCCGCCAGAGAGGGCCGCCAGGCGCACACCGCGGCCCGAAGGCACCGCGGCCATGGCCGCCGCGGCCCCCGCCAGGGGCAGCACCGCGAGCAGGTGCAGGCAGATCCCCAGGCCCATGAGCGCGCCGGTGGCGAAGGCCCAGACCGGCCGGGGACGCGCGCTGGCCACGAGGAGCACCCCCAGCGCGGCCGCGTCGACGTGTGCGGCCAACACCGAGTTCTCCAGCACCGTGCTGCGCGCCGCCGGGGCGGCGGCCAGGAGCAGCGCGGCGAGCCAGACCACCGGCGAATCGAGCCGGCTGCGCCGCGCGAGCAGCACGAAGACCGCGAGCGCGAGCGCCTGGTAGCCGGCGTAGCACAGGTGCAACCCGAGGGCAGGATCTCCGATGAGCCTCGCCGGCAGGTGCAGCCCAGCGAACAGCGGCCCTCCGAGGCTGAGGCCCGTGTGGCCCAGCTCCGGCCCATGCACCAGGTAATGGCCCGCGGCGAAGCTCTCGAGATCGCGGGTGAGCTCCATCAGGTGCCCCGCCCTGGTGACAGCCGCATCGCCCGCGAACCCGAGCGCGAGCGCCGCCCCCACCAGGAGCGGAAGGACCACGCGTGATCGCGGGGAGATCAGGGGAAACGCCATGCTCGACGACCTCTCCACGGAGGGTAATGTCAAGGAAGTGCAAGGGCAACTTCACGAAAAAAGGGTCAGGGGGTGGGCACGAAGCAGGCTTCGAGGAGCTCTCTTCCGCCGATGAGGGGTGGATTCGGCAGATCCCACTGCCCCGGTGGCTGGCGCGCCCAGTGCACGGCCGGCGCCGGTTCCTCCTCGCCGGGGGGGCGCGAGGGGGTGAAGCGCAGGGGCACCTGGCCGCGCCCCTCATCCCGCGCCATCACCCGGAAAGCGTACCAGCTGTGCGCGGCGTGTTCCCCGAACACCTCGGGCCAGGATGCCCTGGCCAAACGGCGAATCCCCGGCGTCGCGGGGATCTCCGGATCGGCCAGCGTGCGCTGCCGATCGGCCATCACCAGCAGCAGGATGCCCCGCTCCGGGAGGTCCGAGAGATCCATCTCGACCTCACCCGGCGCCGTCGTGATCATCGGGATCCGCGCGCAGCGCGGCACGACGATCCAGGTGTCGGCGGCCCGCGCCCTGGGCAGCTCGAGCGCCTCGAAGTCCGCGGTACGCGGCAGCATCACCACATCGGCGCAGGCGCGCCGGCGCTGGCCGTAGAGGGGCCGCTGCCACAGGGAGACCAGCCCCGGCAGCACGTCGAAGGTCTGCACGCGGTCGAGCGGCCAGGAGCAGCCGGCGAAGCCGACCCGGCGGTACGCGGCGGTGCGGCGCCAGGCGGATCGCAGCGGGACGTAGTTGGTCCAGAGGTAGGGGTAGGTGTCGTCCTCCTCCCCCAGCGAGCACTGCACGTTGAAGGTCCCCCGCCACCGCAGCGGGCCGCCCACCAGGGCACGCGCGGCGTTCCAGGCGAGCAGCGCCAGCGAACAGGCGATCATGAGGCGCCACGATCCGCGCGGCAGGGCGGCGCGGACCCGCGCCGGGGCGCGCTCCCAGAGGAGCATCAAGCCCAGGGCGGCCCCCACGGCCACCGGGGCCTCCATGGCGATGACGAGCTTCTCGGTCAAGGAGAGCGCCTCGGCGAGGTGCATCCTGGCCGGCCCCCAGGGGGGAGGCCAGGGCCGCGGCGCCGAGCAGCACGACCCCACCGACCCAGGCGCACAGCAGCGCGCACGTGGCCCGCGAAGCCCCGGGGGGCGCGTCGGTGCCCACCCCACGACGCCGAGCCTGCGCGAGGGCCAGGGCCCCCAACCCGACGGCCGCCAGGGTCAGGAGCGCGGCCGGGGAGACCAGCCCCACCAGCACACCGGGCTCGAGCAGGGCGCCGAAAGAGGAACCTGCGGCGATCTGGGCCGGGCTCCCCGGGTGCCCCTGCAGGGCACCCAGCCCCACGAGGCCCGGGGCCGACACCGCCGCGACCGCCACCACCAGCGCCCAGAGCCCACGCCTCGATCCGGGGCGCAGGGCTGCCGCGAGGAGCGCGGCGCCCAGCCCCACCAACCCCGCCACGTGCAGCTGCGCCCCCAGCGCCAGCGCGGCCCCACCCAGCAGCCACCAGGCCAACCCGTCCGTGGCCAGCGCCGCCAGGACGCAGCCGAAGCCCACGGTGCCCAGGGCGTTCATGAGCACGGAGTTCTCGAGGAGGATGCCCTTGCCACCCAGCGTGCCGGCCACGATCAGGGCGCCGCCCCAGACCGCTGGCTCGGGCAGGCGGCTGCGGCGCGCGGCCGCCATCAGCGCCCCGAGCCCGGCCAGCTGCAGCCCGCCGTACAGCAGCGCGAGCCCCAGGATGGGATCCGACACGAGCCGCGCCGGCTGATGGACCAGGTAGTAGAGCGGGGGACCCCCGAGCCGCAGCCCCGTGTGGAAGATCTCGGGGTTCTCCACCAGGCCCGCCCCCGTGGCCCGCGCCGCGAGGTCGCCCATGAACCTCCGCAGGTGCCCCACCACCACCACGTCCAGAGTGCCCACCGTACGCAGCGCCAGGATCGCCAGCACCACCGCCACCAGGGCCGGCCGGACCCACCGCGGCCACACACCGCCGGTCCCGCCCTCGTGGACTCCCGCCGCCATGGACGCTCCGCTCACGTCCACAGGAACCGCGCGGAGGCGCGGGCCAGGGCCAGGTCGCGGTCGAGGTTCCACAGCAGGTTGCGGCGCCGGGTCCAGGCGAAGCGCGCCAGGACCCGCGGGTGCAGCATGAGCTCACGGTAGAAGCGGCGCTGCAGGGCGCGCAGCGCGGCCGAGTCCGGCCCGCTGGCGCCCCAGGCCTGGTTGTAGTGGGTCAACTCGGCGAGGGACGGGCGCTGCGCGGGGGAGAGGTCGTCCCAGACCCGGGAGCCCGGATAGGGCGTGAGAAAGGCCACCTGCACGAGATCCGGGTCCAGCTCGCGCGCGAGCGCCAGGGTCTGCTCCATCTCCGCAGAGGTCTCGCCCGGGCTGCCGAGCAGGAAGAAGCCGACCCGGCGCAACCCGGCCTCGCGAGCATGGCGGAAGGCGTCCCGGGCCTGCGCGATGGTGCTGCCCTTGCGCAGGCGGTCCGCGACGGCCTGGGAGCCGGTCTCGACCCCGAATCCGACCGCGATGCCGCCGGCTCGCCGGATGGCCCCGAGCAGCTCCGGGTCCACGCGATCCACGCGGGTCTGGAAGGTGAAGGGCAGCGGGCGTTCGCGGCGGGCGAGGGCCTCACCAGGGCCAGGGTGTGGGCCCGATCCTCGCTGAAGACGTCGTCCTGGAAGTGCAGCACGGTCACCCCCCGGGCCGCGAGCGCCCCCACCACGGCGGTGACGCTCTCAGGCGAACGGTGCCGGTAGGCCCGCCCGTAGCTGTTGCGCAGGGTGCCGCTGCAGTAGATGCAGCCGTGCGGGCAGCCGCGGCTCGCCAGCACGAAGCCCCAGCGCAGCCGGCCGGGCACGTCCACGGGGAAGTAGACCCGGTAGCGGCGGTCGAGGAAGGAGGGGTGCCAGGACCAGGGCAGCGCGTCCAGATCCGAGCGCAGGGGGCGTTCCTGGCCGCGGATGGGGGTCGCGCCGTGGTGCGCGGCCAGCACCAGGCCGGGGATGGCCGCCAGCTCCCCATCGGCCTGGGCGCGGGCCAGATCGAGGATGGTCTCCTCGGCCTCGCCGGTCGCGCAGGCATCGAACCCACCCGGCCCCAGCAGATCGGCGGGCTCCGCCGTGGCGTGCTGCCCCACCGCCAGCAGGAAGGCCCGTGGGAGGCGTGCACGCAGCGCGCCGGCCAGCTCGACCATGAGGGGGACCGAGGGGCTGATGCCGGCCAGCACCACGAGCCGCGGGGAGCGGGCGGAGAGGGCCTCCACCAGGCGCGCCCGGTCCCAGCCGCCCAGCTCGGTGTCGATCAGATCGGCCTCGATCCCCGCGGCCTGCAGCAGGGCCCAGGCCTGCCCGAGCGCGAGGGGGGCCATGACGTTCTCGGGGTGGGCCGCGCGCACCCCAAGCCAGGAGGCCAGCCGGATCAGCAGGACCTCGACGCCGCGGGGAGCACGGCTGGCGCGTCGTCGCCGGGATGTCCAGGGAGGATTCTTCAAGGGCGGGTCAACAGTGAGTCAACGAAGCTGGACAAGTCATGCTGCCCAGCCCGCAGGCGACACCCCGATGCGGCACGAGCCCGACCCGAGACTCACCATCGCCCTGTTCTTCTCGGGCTACGCCGCGTTGGCCTACGAGATGATCTGGGTCCGGCAGCTGGTGATGCTGCTCGGCGTCACCTACTTCGCCATCACCACCATCGTGGCGGTCTTCATGGCGGGCATCGCGCTCGGCTCCGTGGCGGCCGGGCGGCTGGTGGACCGACGAAGCGCGCCTCTACTGCCGGTCTTCGCCGCGCTGGAGATCTTCCTCGGCCTGTACGCCCAGCTGGTGCACTTTTTGATCCAGGCGCTCGACGGGGTCTACCTGCAGCTGGTCTCGGGCACCGATCTGCCCTTCACGGCCCACGCGGGCCTGCGCGCCGCCTTCGCGCTGATCGTGCTGCTCCCCCCCACCCTCGCCTCGGGCGCCACCCTCCCGGTGGCCTGCAAGGCCTTCATCCACAGCGGTGACGGCGTCGGCCGCGGGGTCGCCCGCCTGTACGGCGCGAACCTGCTCGGCTCCACCCTCGGCGCCTTCGCCACCACCTTCTTCGTGATCGGGCTGCTGGGCTTCCCCGCGGCGGTGCACCTCGGCACGGCCGCCAACGTGGCCGCGGCCGCCCTGGCCCTCTCCGCCTGGCGGCGGCTGCGGCGGGTAGAGGCCGCGCCGAGCGCCGCGCCGGCCCGCCAGCCCCCGGCCTGGGGTGCGGCCACCGTCGTGGTGGCCATGGCCTACCTGGTCACCGGCTTCGTCACCATGGCCGACGAGCTCCTCTGGACCCGCGTCCTCTCCCAGATCGGCTTCAACCCGTCCACGGCCGTCTTCGCCCTCGTGCTGGTGGTCTACCTGGTGGGCCACAGCGTAGGCGCGCTGCTGCTCTACCCCGTGGCCGCGCGCCGGGTCGCCCCGGAGCGCCTGTTCTGGAGCGCCCAGATCGCGATGGCGGTGCTCTGCCTCCTCGGCGCGGCCTCCCTCGCCTGGCGCCACGGCGGCCTCAGCCCCGTCGGCCCGCTGCAAGCCCTCGGCATGGTGCTGCCCTGGCAGCGCGCCTGGGCCCTGGTGCCGGGTGTGCTCCTGCCCGCCATGTGCACCGGCCTGCTGTTCCCCCTCGCCTCGCAGCTGGCCATCCGCGACGAGCGCCGCGTGGGCACCGGCGTGGGCGCCCTCGCGGGGCTGTCCACCGTGGGGGGGATTCTGGGCTCTCTACTCACCGGCTGCTGGCTCATGCCGCGGCTGGGCGCCGTGCCGGCCCTGGTGGTCTTCTCCCTGCTCCCCATCGCCACCGGCGCCTGGAGCTGGTGGGGGCTCGCCCCGCGGGGTGAACGCGCCCCATGGCCCCGCCTCGCCCTGCTGACCGCCCTGCTGGCCCTCACCACCCTCCTGGCGGCGCGCCTCACGCCGCCCTGGCTGCACCTCAACCTCTTCCCCGGCGAGCGCGTCCAGGCCTTCGTCGAGGGGCTGAGCAGCGCCTCCGCCGTGGTGGAATCCCAGGCGGCGGGCTGTGAGCTGCTCGTGTCCGGCGAGCGGGTCCAGGGCGGCGGGTCCAGCCTGCTGCTGGCCTCGCGCCTGCACCCCGACGCGCGCCGCGCCGCGGTCATCGGCATGGGCACAGGCACCATGGTCGCCCAGGCGCTGGAGCAGAGCGACCTCGAACAGGTCGTGGCGGTGGACATTGACGGCAACCTCCCCGCCCTCGCCCCCTGGTTCCTGGGCCCCGCGGCCGCCCACTTCGCGCCGCCCCGTTTTCGCTTCGTGGAGGACGACGGCCGCCACTTCCTGCGGACCGACGGCGCGCCCTTCGACATCATCGTGAACGACGCCGCCATCTACGCCTGGTACCTCGAGCTCTCCACCCTCGAATTCAACCAACTCGTGAAGGCCCGCCTCGCCCCCGAGGGCCTCTACGTCGGCCGCCTCCACCTGGTGCGGATCACGCCCGAGGCCCTGGCCGACGAGGTCGCCACCTTCCTGCAGGCGTTCCCCAACGCCGCCTTCTGGCAATCCTCGCCCGACATCGGCATGCTGGTGGGGCGCAACGGCACGGAGCCCATCGACGAGCGCGTGAGGCTGGAGGCGGGAGCGCGGCTGGGCTACCGCGTCACCTGGGACGCCGCCGCGCTGCGCGATCTGGCCGAAGAAGGCCGCATCATCCGGGACCAGTACCCCATGCACCTGCCGGACATCTTCGTCAAGCACGGGGCCAAGCCCATCATCGAGTTCACCCCGCCCGCGGACCTCCCCCAGGGCGGGGCAGCTGGCACCCGGCGCTGCACGCCCCCCGCTCCTGGCGGATCTTGATAGGCAGAAGGCGCCCCCCCCCCGGAGCACCCTCCATGCGCGCCCTGTCCTTCCTCGTGGCGTCCCTCTCGCTCGCCTGCACCCCGCCCGACGACAGCGGGGCTCCCGACTCCCTCCCTGGCGAGACGGGTCGCGACACGGCCGGGCCCGGCGAGACCGGCGACACGGGCCTGCCGCCCCCCGTGGACGAGGACGGCGACGGCGCCTTCTCCATCGCCACCGCGCCAGACCTGCTGTTGGCGGACTGCGACGACCTCGACCCGTGGGTGGGTCCCGACACCGAGCGGTACATCCCCCCCGGCCCCTTCGTGCGCGGCCAGGACGGCGACACCTTCGCGGACCCGCAGCGCGAGATCGAGCTGTCGGGCTACTGCCTGCAGGTCACCGAGGTCACCGTCGCGGCCTTCATCGAATTCCTCCAGACGCAGGTGGACCTCGGTCAGGTCGTGGTGGACGACGGCTGGGTGCTGGATCTGGACGGGGTGGTCCTCTACGACCTCGAGGACGCCTCCGGCGACGACCCCATCCCCGAGTGGATCACCTGGGACGGCGAGCGCTTCGCGCCCTACCCGGGCCACGAGGGCTATCCGGTCGCCGAGGTGACCTGGTTCGGGGCCGACGCCTACTGCCGCAGCGTCGGGCTGGCCCTGCCCACCGAGGCCCAGTGGGAGAAGGGAGCCCGCGGGGGCTGCGAGCTCGCGGGCGATCCCGCCACCTGCGACCCTGGCGCCGACGACCGCACCTACCCCTGGGGCGAGGCAGCCCCCACCTGCGATCTGGCCAACTACGGCATCCCCATCGGGCAGCAGGGCGACACCTGCATGGGCGGGCCGGTGGAGGTGGGGCTGTACCCCACGGGGGCCTCCCCCTACGGCCTGCTCGACATGGCCGGCAACGAGATGGAGTGGGTCGCGGACTGGTTCCAGGTCGACTCCTACGCCAGCGACCCGAGCACGGATCCGCTGGGTCCGGATGAGGGCTTCATCCAGGACCCCATGGGCGAGACCCTCGAGGACACCAAGGGGGTCCGGGGCGGCTGTTGGCTGCTCGGGCCCGACCAGCTGCCGACCTGGAGCCGCTTCTTCGACCCCACCTGGGGCAACAGCAACAGCCAGGGGTTCCGCTGCGCGCGCGCCACGGGGGCTTGAGAGCGGCCCTCCTCCGGTTTGATCCTAGGCCACGGGGCCAACCCTGGGGAACCCGCAGCCCCGAATCGTCGGCTGGGCCGACGAAGCCGTCAGGTATCAGCGGTCAGCTATCAGCTCTTTCGAACGACAGCCGGCATCAGCGCACTTCACCCGCGGGGTGAACAGGCCCGAGCCGGGTGACTCGCGGGGAAGGTGCTTGCTGAAACCTGATACCTGAAAGCTGATGGCTCTGTGTCCGACGATTCGGGCGCAGCCGCGCGCGTGGACAAGCCAGGCCGACGATAGTAGGGTTCTGTTTTCTGCACGGGTCAACGCCATGGAACCACGCCCCGAGCGCATCGTCCGCGAGCTGGAGCTGGCGCCCAATCCCGAGGGGGGCTGGTTCCGTCTCACCCACGCCTCCACCTGCACCACCGACGCCGACCCGACCCGCCCGGTGCTCACCACCATCTACTACCTGCTCTCGGCCGAGCATCCCCTCTGCTACCTCCACCTCACCGGCGCCGACACCATCCACTTCTTCCACCACGGCGCGCCCATGGAGGTCCACGTGCTCACCCCGGCCGGCGAGCTGCGGCGCCACACCCTGGGCTCCGCGCCCGGCCAGCACCTCCAGCTCATGGTCCCGGGCGGCTGCTGGAAGGCCTTCGCCCTCCCCGCGGGTGCATACTCCCTGATCTCCGAGGCCGTGGTCCCCGGCTGGATCGCCGCAGATCAGCGGTCCGCCGAGCCCTCCCTGATCGAGGGGCTCGCGGAGCCTGTGCGCGCACGCCTGGTGCGCTTCGTCCGGAGGGCCCTGCCATGAGCCATCCTCTCGTGGCGCAGCTCGGGCTGCAAGCCCACCCCGAGGGCGGCTGGTTCCGCCAGCTCTACCAGTCCGAGCTCGCGGTGCAGACCTCCCGCGGGCCGCGGCCCCTGGCCAACACCATCCACTACCTGCTCACCCGTGACTCCCCCCTCGGACACCTCCACCGCAACGCCCACGACATCACCCACTTCCACCACCTCGGCGCCGCCCACTACCTGCTGCTGAACCCCGCGGGCGAGATCGAGGAGCTGGTGCTGGGCGCTGGGCCCGGGCAGCAGCTCAGCTTCACCTGCCCCGGGGGCTGGTGGAAGAGCTCCCGGTTGCTCGACGGCGAGGAGTGCTGCCTCATCAGCGAGATCGTCGCGCCCGGGTTCGACTTCGCCGATCACCAGATGGCCACCGCCGCGCTCCTCGACACCGTGGACGCGGCGGTCGCCGCGCGCCTTCGGCCCACCATCCTGCCATGAGCTTCAGCCGCTCCCACGCCCTGCACGCCCGCGCCGCGCGGGTCATCCCCAACGGCCTGTTCGGGCACCGGCGCAGCTTCGCCTTCGTCGAGGGCGCCTCCGTACCCATCCCCGACGACTACCCCCGCTTCGTCCGCGGCGCGCGGGGCTGCCGCTTCGAGGACGTGGACGGCAACGCCTACATTGACCTCCTCTGCGGGTACGGGCCCATGTCGGTGGGCTACGCCGAGCCCTCGGTGGACGCCGCCTTCGCGGCCCAACAGGCCCGGGGCCTCTGCTACGACTTCCCGAGCGAGGTGGAGGTGCTGCTGGCCGAGCGCCTGATCGCGCGCCAGGGCGCCTCCTGGGCGGCCTTCTCCCTCAACGGCACCGACGCCATCTCCCTGGCGTTGACCGTGGCCCGCGCCGCCACCGGGCGCTCGGTCCTCCTGGTCGCAGAGGGCGCCTACCACGGCAACCTGGCCGCCACGAGCTTCGGCGCCGGGCGGGCGTCCGAGGAGCGCAGCGCGGTGCGCGCCGTGCCCTGGGGCGATCTCTCGGCCCTCGCGCGCCGCCTGCGGGCCGAGCCCGTGGCCGCCGTGCTCCTGTGCCCCTGGGAGCAGGCCGTGGGCGCGCCCAACCCCCTCCCCGCGCCAGGCCACTGGGCCGAGGTCCGCCGCCAGTGCGACGCCGCCGGCGCCCTGCTGATCCTGGATGATGTGCGATCCGGCTTCCGCGTGGACTCCTGCCGACGATTCGGGATCGCGCCCGATCTGGTCTGCCGTTCCAAGGCCATCGCCAACGGCTACCCCCTCGCCGTCACCCTGGGGCTGGAGGGCTCCCGGGCGGCCGCCGAGGAGGTGTTCGCCACCGGCACCTTCTGGGGCTTCCCCCCCGCCCAGGCCGCCGCGCTCGCCACCCTCGATCTGCTCGACGCGCGACAGGGCGAGGCGCACATGGCGGCCATGGGGAGCGTGCTCACCGCCGGCCTGCGCGAGGCGGCTGGCCGTCACGGTTTCGAGCTCGACATCACCGGCCCGGAGGCCATGCCCATGGTGCTCTTCTCCGGGGATCCCGCCCACGCGCTCAGCTGCGCCTTCGCCCGTGAGCTGGTCCTGCGCGGCGTCTTCGCGCACCCCACCCACAACTGGTTCCTGTCGCTGGCCCACGAAGAGGGCGACATCCACGCCGTGATCGAGCGCGCTGACGACGCGCTGCGCGCCCTGCACGCCCGGCGGGGGGAGCCGTGATCGGGGGTATCGAGCGCTGGAACGAGAAGGCTCGTGCCGCCGTGGCTGGTCGTGCGTTCTTCGTGGTCGGCATCGGTGTCGCCCAGATGCTGGACTTCCAGCGCCTGGGAGGAAGCATCGTCGGCGCGCTCTCGGTCCTGCCCTCCGGCGGGCCGCCCTTCGCGCCGAGCCTGGACTTCCCCGTGCTCTCCCTCACCGGGAGCACCCGGCACATCTTCGATCTGGTGGTGAACGACTTCGCCACCACCATCTCCCGCAACGCCCCTCGGGTCCGGGAGGTGCTGGAGGCCTGCGACCCGGATCGGCGCGCCACGGTGGTGTCCTACCTCCCCGTACCCAGCGGCCCCTTCGGCCGACGCGAGATCTGGGCCCAGGAGGCCGCGGTGGGGCAGCGCCTCGAGCACAAGCGCTCTCTGCGGGAGATCCTGCTCGGGCTCCTGCCCGCCGTCCCCGCCATCGAGTGCACCTGGCCCATCGACCCCGGCGCCTGGGAGAGCGCGCAGGCAGAGCTCGACGCTGAGGTCCTCGTGGCCCAGCACGTGGGCCTCTCGGGCGGCGGCATGGGCACCTTCGTCTGCCCCAGCCACGCGCTGGCGCTCCATCGCCTGGCCACCCTCGATGGCCGACCCGTCCGGCTCATGCCCTGGATCGACGGCACCGCCTGCAACGTCATGGGCCACATCCTCGACCAGCGCCGGGTCATCACCTTCCCGCCTTCACGGCAGCTGGTGCAGCCGGACGCCGCCGGGCGCCCGCTCTACGCCGGCAACGTCTTCGGCGAAGCCTTCAGCAGCGCCGAGATCGGCGCGATCCAGGACGAGCTGCGCGCCCTGGGCCGGGCCCTCGCGGCGCGCGGCCACCGCGGGCCGTTCGGCGTGGACTTCCTGCGCACCGCCCGCGGTGCGCGCCTCTACCACGACGTGAACCCCCGCATGAACGGCTCGGTGGACAGCCTGGCCCACTACCTCTGGGACGGTATCGGCTCGCCCCTGCGCACCCTGCTCCTCGCGCGCTGTCCCTGGAGCCCCGAGGAGATGGAGGCGCTGGAGCAGGTCACCGCGGCGGCCGTCGCAGCCGCCCCGACCTGGCGCTTCTTCATGGCCAAGGCGGTGGAGCGCCCCACCCGCCTCGACACCATCCCACGCGCGGGGCTCTGGGAGGTCGAGCCCAACGCGCCCGCCGTGCGCTTCGTCGCCGCCGGGGGGGGGCCGGAGGGGATCGTCGGGCAGCGGGCGCTGCTCGAGCCCACGGCGCCCCCTGGTCTGGGGTTGCTGCCGCGCGACTCCCTGGTGCTCGGCGACCTGTTCTGTTCAGCCGAGCTTGGCCACGCGCTCGAGGCGCGCCACGGCGCCGGCGCGGGCCAGGCGCTGCTCGATGCCTTCCTGGGGGTGCGGTGAGCGGGTCCCTTCGGGGGGCCCTCACGGTGGCCTCCTGGAACGTCGCGCGCCTGCCCGCCGCCGCGATCGCGCTCGACCTGGGCAGCGACGCGCGGGTGGCCAGCGCGGGTGCCGACCTGCCGCCGCCCGCCGCCGCCCACGCCCTCACCGAGGCGGTCCGCGAGGTCCTCGGCCTGCCCTGGGTCCTGCCCACCCACATGGGCCGTGGCGCCGACGCCGTGGTGGCCAGCCTGGTGGGGTCCGGCGAGGTGGCCCTGAGCAACGAGGTCTACCTCACCGCGCGCTGGTCCATCGAGCGCTTCGGCGGCGCGGTGGTGGAGCTGCCCGACCTCGACGCCATCGGCGCCCGGCTCGACGCGCGGGTGCGGCTGGTGTGGGTCACGGCCCCGCGCGCCCTGCTCGGCCCCCGGTCCGGCGAGGTGGTCAGCTTCGCGGCGCTCTCCTCCCTGCGCCGCCTGCTGGACGCGCGCGCACCCGGTGTGCCCCTGGTGCTCGACGCCACCCGCCTGGTGGAGCACGCCGTGCGCCTGCTGCCGCGCGCCGAGCGCGTCCCCACGCGGGTCGCCGCCACCCTCGGGCAGCTCTGCGCGCTCGCGGACATCGCCGTGCTGCCAGGCGCCAAGGACGCCGGCGGTGCGCGCGGCGGGCTGGTGGCGGCTCGCGACGGGCCATGGCTGCCCGCCCTGCGCGAGGCCGCGCTGCGGCTCGAGGGCGCCCCGGA
>JBDRKM010000440.1:0-3738 GCA_043814015.1 Pseudomonadota bacterium | reverse complement strand
GCTGTCCCGTACCACCGAAGATGCCCAGTTCTATCCGAGCGAATTTTCCCGGTAGAAGTAGGAGGACGGGGCTGCGGATCGTGTCCCAACCCTTGAGCCGGGGCAGGCCCCGTAGGGGCCCACTCGGGCCAGGATCAGAAGGGGATCTCTTCGTCGCTCATCCCCACCTCGTCGTCGTCTCCGATGAAGTCCTCGAGCCTGTCGAAGCGGTCCTGGTCATCGGACAGAGCGGCGGCCATGGACTCGCCGTGGACGGCCCAGATGGCGCTGCGGGCCTGCCCGAGCAGCTCGACGGCGAGCAGGGCCTGTTCTGCGGACCACTCTCGCGGGACGAGGTAGCGGAGGATGTCGGGGTTGCTCATGAACCTGCCGAGCTGTCGTAGAGGGGGTGGACCTGGAGCTGGTTCTGGATGAAGTCGCCGGTGATGGTGTCCTGGCCCTGAACGGCGGCCTGGATGAGGGCGTGAAGCGCGATCTGGTTGATGCGTCGGGGGGTGCCCTGGGATGCTTGGAAGAGCCTGCGGACGGCGTCGTCGGAGAACAGGCGATCGGAGGCGCCGGCGCGCTGGAGGTGGAAGGTGACGTAGTTGCGGGTGTCCTCGAGGGTGAAGGGCTTCAGCGCGCAGGCGAAGCCGATGCGGGTGACGAAGGGCTCCAGGGAGGGGTCTCGGAGGGTGCGGAGCAGGGCGTCGGTGCCTGTGATGAGGAGTGAGAAGCGGTCGTCGGCGTCGAGCGCGTAAGCGGTGAGGCGGCGCAGGGTGTCGAGGATCTCGGGACGGGCGCCCTCGGCGTCGTCGAGCACGAGCAGGGGGTGGGGTCCGTCGTCGTCGCCGTGCGCGGTGAGGGCGGCGTGGGCCTGGTCGAACAGATCGGCGGCGTGGGCGCGCATGGGGAGGCCAAGGGCGCGGTTGATGGAGCGGAGGAAGCCGACGAGGGTGGCGGGGACGTGGGTGAGGTGGACGACCTTGAAGCGGGAATCGTCCAGCTCCAGGGTGAATCGGCGCAGCGTGATGGACTTTCCGGCGCCGCTGGGACCGGTGACCAGGGCGATGCCGTGCAAGTCGGCCCAGAGGTTGAGGCCCTGGAGCAGGTCGCGCTGGGAGCGGGAGTCGAACATCTCGTTGGCGGCCATGGCCTTCTTGAAGGGGACGCGGTGGAAGGCGAAGTGGGCCTGGAGGCGCCGTTTCTTGGGGAGGGTGAGGGTTCCGGAGCTCATGGTGTGTCCTTCATGAGGGTGTGGAGTTGTTCGAGGTAGACCAGCACGTGCAGATCGCGGGGCTGGTCGGTGAGGAGGCGATCGAGCAGCTGTGCGGTGCGATCGGCGTCCCAGGGCCCGAAGCGGGCGAGGAAGGTGTGGACGGCGGCCGGGTCGAGGACGGCCGGGTCGAGGCGCTCGGCGAGGACATCGAGGACGGCGTCGTCGGCCAGGGCGCGGCGGGCGAGTTCGGCCTCCAGCAGCATCTGGGGCGTAGGCTCGACGAAGTTCTTGGCCCGCCGCTGCTGCACCAGGTGATGCAGCCAGTCACCGGTAGGGACGGCCGGGGGCGGCGCGGGCGGTAGCTCGACGAGGGGCCGGCGGTGACGCCCGACGACGAAGGGCTGGACGCGCTCGATCATGCGACCGCCGTGCCAGACCTCGATCTCAGTGAGGTGCTCGGGGTCGTAGCGGACCTCGATCTTCCGCTTCGCGAGGGTGGCTCCGGCCTGGTACTCGGTGCCGAAGAGGGAGAAGATGCCCGCCTTGTCGGGGGTGCGCGTCTCGCGCCAGAGGAACGCCTGGCGCAGGGCGTGCTCGTCGGCGAAGCGGACCTTGGGCAGGTGGTGCCGCCAGCGGTCGCGGGGCGCCTCGCCGGTCTCTCCGTGGACCTCGGCGTTGTAGTACTCCTCGACCCAGGCGGCCCAGGCTTCGTTCAGGGCGTCCAGGGTCTTGATCTTGGAGGCGGCCACCTCGGCCACAAACGCGGAGGTCACCAGGCGGTTGAAGGCTTCGATCTTGCCGTGTCCCATGGGGCGCCGGACCTGGGTGAAGGTCAGGCCCTGGATTCCGGCGCAGGCCACGATCTGGCGCATGTGCTCGGAGCGGTAGACCGCGCCGTTGTCGTAGTAGACCTTCACGGGGACCCCGTGCTTCTGTAGAGCCCGGCGGAAGACCAGCTCCAAGGCTGGTAAGTCCCCCTTGAAGCTGAACCGACCGTGCAGGCAGATGCGGCTGTTGTCATCGAGGAAGGCGTACAGCCAGCTCTTGCGCATCTTCCGCGGCTTCCTGGGGTCGGGCAGCCACGGCCCCTGCAGCATGTCCGACTGCCAGATCTCGTTCGGGAAGTCGGCCTGGTAGCGGTCCAGGACATCGCGGGGCTTGGGGCGGGCCTTGCGCGCCGAGAGCTGCTGGGTCTGCAGCGCGCGGTGCACCGTGCTGCGCCGTGCCTTGCCCCGCTCGACGAGCTCGAGATCCTCGGCGATCCGGATGAGCCGGTCCAGGGAGCGGGCCGGGACCTCCCGCTTGAGCGCGCAGAGGACCGCGACCTCGTCCTCGGTGAGCGCCTGGATACCCCGGCGCGCGTAGGGTGCGTCGGCCAGCGCGTCGATCCCGCCCTGGCGGTAACGGCGCACCCAGACCCGCAGCGTCTCGGCCGAGACCGAGAACGGCTCGCCGTCGGGCCCGGTCCAGGCGCGCGCGGCGAGCAGGGCCAGCAGCGGGCCCCGCTGGCCGCGGGGCGGTGAGGTCGCGATGTAGGCCGCGATGGCCTGGTAACGGGCGATTGCCCAGGAGTCGGACATGGACACCTCCGGGATGATGCGGCCAGTCTGCCCACCGCGGGAGGGGTCCTCGACGACACGATTGGTGGGATCGGTGGGTGCCCTTGAGCCCGCCCGGCCCCAGACGGATCCCACCTCGCCCTCCCGATCGAGGGTTCAGGTCGCGGTGATGCTCATGGGTCCGTCCAGCCTCCGGTGAGCCTCAGCCAGCAGGACGGTCGCGGTGGTCTTCAGCGCGAGGGCGCCGGCGAAGAGGAAGGTCAGCGCGGTCGCGAGGGAATAGACCTCCTCCGGTGCCTTCCACCGCCGGCAGCCGATCGACCAGGGCGGCGACACACCGCCTGGAAAGAGATCTTCTACTGGCTTAGGCTCGAGTCGTTCGATGACGGCGGTGCGAAGGGCCTGCTGCAGCCGGAGGCCGCTGGGCGCGAGCCCACGGAGCCAGCGCTGCACCGTCCGGCGCGCGCCGACCCCCTCCAGATCCTCCACCACCTCGTCGTAGGTCTGCACGCCGTGGCCCGAGGACAGGTAGACCCAGAGCTTCAGGGTCAGGGTCAGCACGGACACCCGCGTGCCGAGCACCTCATCGGGGCAGTGGTCCTGCGAGGTCTGCGTGGTGCCCGCCAGCCGCCAGCGCCGCCGATAGATGTTCTGCTTCCACAGCCCTTTCAAGCCGAGAAAGGGGATCTGTATCGGACGCCAGTCGTGTCGGTGCCAGTCAGGCCCAGGGCGTGGCCCCTCCCAGAGCCAGACACCCCCGCGCCGCCGCGCGTACCGGCCCAGAAAGCCGTCGCCCAGCGAGGCCAGCAACGAGGTCGTGGACGGCTTCCGGTGCAAGCCGCCCTGCTACCCGGTCCGGGCCTCGCCGTCGCGGCGGAGGACGTCATCCCAGGGCCGGCTACCGGTAGCCGGCCCTGGGATGCGGGAGACCTTCCCCGGACGACCCCCTCCTGAGCTGGGCATCTTCGGTGGTACGGGACA
>JBDRKM010000439.1:0-19045 GCA_043814015.1 Pseudomonadota bacterium | reverse complement strand
CGGCCTCGCCCGCTGCATCGTCCGCGGGCAGGTCGGGCAGCGCGGTCGGGGCCTTGTAGGTCTCCACCACCAGGGCGGCCGCCTTCAGCTCGTCGAGGTACTCCTGGCGGAGCTCCTGCTCGATCTGGGACTCGATGTCCTCGCGGACCTCCTCGAGCGGCTGGACATCGCGGCGGTCCTGCACCTTGAAGATGTGGACCGTGCGGCCCATCTCCAGGGGGCCGATCACGGAGCCGGCCGCGGCGTCCTGGATCTGTCCGCGCAGGGCGGGCGCCATCTGCTTGAGCTCCAGCCAGCCGATCTCGCCGCCGTTGGGCGCGGTCATGGTGTCGATGGAGTTCGCCGTGGCCAGGGCGCCGAAGTCGCCGCCGGCGTCGAGCTGCGCCTTGACCTCGTCGGCCTTGGCCTTGTCGGTGAACATGATGTGGGCCAGCAGGAGCTGGGGCTGTGCGAACTGGACCTTGTGGGCGTCGTACCAGGCCTGGACGCGCTGATCGGTCATGCGCTCCTTGACGATCTTGCGGGCCTGGGCCTCGGCGAGGGCGTGGCGCTCGGCCAGCGCGATGTCCTGCTGGACCAGCGGGTCGAGGTGCAGGCTGGCCTTGACGGCCTCCTGGTACAGCAATTCGCTGGCGACGAGCGAGTCGATCAGGGGGCTCTGGTCGCCCGAGGCGTCGAGCTGCTGCTTGATCTGGGCCGGCAGGGAACGCAGGATGCTGTCCACCATGTCGGAGGTGAGGACCTCGCCGTTGACGGTGGCCAGGGTGGAGCCGCCGCCGGGGAAGACGCCGGGGACGGGGGTGGCTTGGGGCTGGCATGCGCACAGGGCGAGGCCGGCCATGAACAAGAGGGCGCTGCGGGACATGGGATCTCCTTGGAACCGACCGTGGCGGCGGGCCAGGCCGGAGGTCGGGCGCTACCTAAACCCGCTCGGCCCGGGGAGCAATCGCCCGGCCTTGACTCCACGAACGCCAAGGTCCGCAGCGCCTCGACATCCATCCCCTCGCAGCAGCTCACCCCCGGGTCGGCGTTGTGGCGCGAGCCCGCAGGGCTCGTCGGCACGAACTCCGCCGCCGCCGGCCACCGCAGGTCGGCCGGCAGCCTAGTCGTAGCAGCCGCGCTCGGTGCTCGGGTCCAGCAGATCGCCCTCGTTCTCCGCCACCACGCCCTCGGGCCAGCGCACGGTGCCCACGAACCAGCGCTCATCGTAGGACAGCACCTCGCTGCGCTCGAAGGCCACGCCGCCATCCAGGTAGACCCGCACGGTGGCGGTGACCGCGCCCGCCCCGCTGTCGCGGAAGTAGTGCACGTACATGTCGTAGCCGCCATCGGCCGGGTTCTGGATGTTGATGTTCTCCGGGCCGAACCCGGTCACGTCGTCGAGATCGAGGGAGGGATCGTCGCTGCCCACGCCCGCGCTGCCCCAGTCGGGGTTGGGGTTGCAGTAGTTGCAGTCGGTGGGCTCCTGGTAGATGGGCGTGCCCTCCTGGGCCAGGTGCAGGTCGAGGTCGGAGTCGGCGGCGTCCCAGAACATCTCCACGTGGACCTTGTCGGAGGGGGTGACGTTGACGGTGTGCTTGGCGGGCGCGGAGGCGACCTCCGCCTCGTTCTTCACCGTCAGCTCCACCTGGTAGAGCCCGGCGAGGTCCACGTACAGGTCGGTCATGTCGTCCACCGCGCTGCTGATGTGGCCGGCCGAGCCCGGGGGCTGCACGGAGAGGCGCCACTCGTAGGAGAGCTCGCTGCCGCCGGGATCGTAGGAGGCGGAGCCGTCGAGGGTGAAGGTCTCGAGGGGATCGCTCACGCTCGGCCCCTCGATGACGGCGACCGGGTATTCGTAGTCGCAGTCCTCGGCCGACTCGCAGTTGCCCAGCATGATCAGCGAGACCAGGGGCTCGTCGGGGTCGTCGCTGATGAGGTCGAGCTGGCCGAAGTCGCCCGTCACCGCCGTGGGGGCGTAGGTGATCAGGGCCACGAACACGTCGCCGTCGGGGCTGATGGTGACCCCCTCCGGGTCGGTCTGCAGCGAGAAGGCGCCGGAGCCCGACTGGGTGCTCTGGATGATGTGCAGGTCGTCGTCGCCCCTGTTGAGGATCTGCACGTACTGGGTCACGCTGCTGCCGGCGGCCACCGCGCCGAAGTCCAGGGAGGGCGGGTCCAGGTCGATGTCGGGGGTGGGGGCGTGCACGCCGGTGCAGGTCACCGGGATCTCGAGCTCGGGGTGGTCGGGATCGTTGGAGGCGACCAGCGCCGTGCCCGTGTAGACATCGTAGGTGGTGGGCAGGCAGGTCAGGTAGAGCACGACGCGGTCGTCGCGGGGGATATCGAGCTCTCCCTCGGCCATGGAGAGCACACTCGCCGAGCCCTCGACCCAGGAGAGGGTGCCCGTGAGCGGCGCCTGCCCGGCGTTGATCAGCTCCACCTCCATGGTGCTCTCGTAGTCCACCACCACATCGCCGAAGTCCACGGCGTCGGGCGCCACGGCGAGGGAGGGGGTGAGGGCGTGGACGTCCGAGTCCGAGGTGGGGCAGCCGCACAGGGCGGCGAGGGGCAGCAGCAGGGCGAGCGGCCTGGGCATGTTCTCCTCCGTGGTCATCTCTGCGGGGAGCATACCTGCGGGTGGAGGGAGCCGCCACGAACAGAGCGGGTGGCGCGAGCCTGAGTTACCCTGCACGGCGTTCCAGGAGAATTCGCCGTGCTGCGCACCACCCCCATGCTGCTGGCCGCCGGCCTGCTCGGCTGCAAGTCCTGCGCGGGCTGTTTCCACCCTGAGCAGCCCACCAAGCCGAACGAGCACCACGGTGAGACCGACGAGCCGCTCGACACCGAGGACACCTCCCCGGTGGTGGACACCGCCCCCCCGCCACCCTGCGCCGTGCCCGAGACCGAGCCCAACAACTCGCTGGGCGACGCCAACGCCGTCCCGCTGGAGCAGCAGGCCTGCGGCGACTTCCTGGACGCGGGCGACGGCGACTGGCTGGTGTTCCCGGGCGAGGACGCGGACTGGCTGCGCGTCGAGGTGGACGCCGCCTCCCGGGGCAGCCGCGCGAGCGTAGCCTTCAGCCTCATGGCGCGCGCGTCGGGCGAGCTGACCTTGAAGACCTCCGACGCCTTCGTGGAGGATCCCTGGATCCTCTTCCCCGCCCTGGGCGACGAGGAGTACCACCTCTACCTGACCGAGGCCGACGCCCTCTCGGGCGACGACTACGGCTGGTGGCTGCTCGTCTCCGAGGACAAGGCCCCCGTCGGCTGGACCCGTGAAGAGGTCGAGGCCAACAACACCGCCGCCCAGGCCGAGACGGTCGAGCCCGGCGACGTGATCTTCGGGAGGATCAGCAGCTCCTACGACTACGACTGGTACCACCTCCAGGTGCCCGCCAGCGAGGCCGGGATCACCTGGACCTTCACCGTCGAGGCCTACAGCAGCGGCAGCCCCCTGGCCGCCCGCATGTCGCTGTACGGGCCGGAGGTCGTCGGCGCCGACATCGACGACGTACCCTACCTCAAGAGCGTCTTCCACGACAGCACGGTCGCCGATCGCGATCCCGTCATCGAGTGGCCGTCTCGGGACGCCACCGACTGGTACCTGCTGGTGAAGATGACGAGGGAGGAGTCCGAGGCCAACCCGGGCAGCGCCTTCCACTGGTACACGCTGAGCATCGACAACGACGAATGAGCCGGGCTTCGGCCCCCTGGAGGAGACATGATCCGCTTCGCCCTGCCGCTGGCCCTGGCCCTGAGCCTGGGCGCCTGCAAGTGCAACGAGGAGCCCGACGACACCCAGGACCCCGAGGGTGACGCCGACACCGACGCCGACGCCGACACCGACACGGACTCCGACGGTGACACGGACACCGACACGGACACCGACTGCACCGTGACGGTGGTCTCCAGCGCGCCGGAGGACGGCGAGGGCGCCTGGTTCTACATGGATCCGCTCCGGGTCACCTTCTCCGAGCCCGCCGAAGAGCTCGCCACCGTGAGCCTGCAGGACGCCGTCGGCGAAGTGGAGGCGGCGCTCGCCTGGGACGGCGGCATCGTCACCATCACCCCCGCCGCGCCCCTCGAGGCCTCCACCGGCTACACCCTGAGCGCCACGGTCTGCGGCGAGGAGACGGCGGTCGGGTTCACCACCGACGTCTACGGCGGCGACCTCGAGGAGGACGTCAGCGCCCTGGAGCACCGCACCTACGTGCTCGATCTCAACGAGGTCACCTTCACCCGCCCCGAAGGCCTCGAGCTGATCTTCTCCATGTTCGGCGTGAACCCGCTGCTGGTGGGCATCGCCTCGGCCGACGCGGAGCAGCTCACCCTGTACGTGACCGAGGGCAAGATCGGGGTCGACGGCGACTACCGCGAGCTGCGCGACGCGTGCTCCTGGTGGTTCGACCCGGCGGACTTCACCGCGCAGCCCTTCTTCACCGCCACCCAGGACATCGAGCTGGCCTACGACGAGGTGCTCATCCCCGTCGAGGGCTTCCACCTCGAAGGCACCTTCGCCCCCGACGGCCTCTCCATCGGCGGCCTGGTGGTCTCCGGCCTGGCCGACACCCGCTACCTCGGCGACGACGTGGGCGGCTCCGAGGACTACGTCTGCGCGCTGGTCTACGACTGGGGCATCGACTGCGTGGCCTGCGGGGACGGCGCCGAGCTGTGCCTGGACATCCTGGCCGAAGGCGTGACCGCCCCCATCGCGCCGGATCTGGACATCATCCCGGAGGAGGAGCCGGCTCCATAGAGCGGTCAGCCGTCAGCCGTCAGCCGTCAGCCGTCAGCCGTCAGCCGTCAGCGGTCAGCGCCCTGTTCCTGGAGCCCACATGAACTGGAAGCTCGCGGCCGTCCTGCTGCTCACGGTCGCGTGCCTGGCCTGGGTCCTCTGGGGCGTGGACCTCGACATCGTCGGGGAGAGCTTCGCCAGCTTCCGCTGGTGGGTGCTGCCGGGCATGTGGCTGGCCAACTTCATCGCCCACTCGGCCCGCTGCTTCCGCCTGCGGCTGCTGCTGGGAGCGCCCATCCGCTTCCTGCCCATGCTGTCCCTCAACAGCATCGGCTTCCTGGCCATCAACGTGGTTCCGCTGCGCCTCGGCGAATTGGTCCGCCCCTACCTGCTGCGCGAGCAGCACGGGGTGCCCTGGGGGCGCTCGCTGGCGGTGCTGTTCGTGGAGCGCCTGCTGGACTTCATCAGCCTGCTGGTCATGCTGGCGCTGGTGGGGGTGCTGGTGGACCTGCCGCCCGGGGGCGTGGCCGTGGGTGGGCTCGACCTGGTGCACGCCGGCCAGGTCTTCGCGGGCACGGTCAGCCTCCTGGGGCTCACGGCGGTCGCGGCCGTCGCGATCCTGGGCGAGCCCCTGATCGTGAGGATCGAGGCGCTGCTCCGCCTGGCGCACGAGGGCCTCTCCGCGCGAGTCGGCGCCTTCCTGCGCCCCTTCCACGCCGCGCTGCTCACGCTGGCGAGGACCCCGCTGCGCGCGTTGGCCGCCGTCGTCCTGACCGGCGCCCTGTGGGTCTTCACCGCCCTGGGCGTCTGGGTCGGGATGCGGGGGGTGCCCGGCCTGCACCTCGGGATGGCGCAGGCGCTGGTGGTCTGGGCCCTGACCCTGGCCTCCTTCACCCTGCTGCCCACCCCGGGCTTCATCGGAGCCCATGAGGCGGGCTGCTCCGCGGCCCTGCGCCTGCTGGGCGTGGGGCCCTCGGAGGCGGCCGCGACCGCCCTGCTGATCCACCTCGGGCAGATCTCCTTCACCATCGGGATCGGGCTGGTCTTCTCGGTGATCGAGGGGCTGTCGCTGGGGGAGGTGGTGAAGAGGTCCAGGGCGGCGGGGCGGGGGGCTGGTTAGACGCGCCGGATGCGTCGCACTGGAATCCTCCTCCCCCTGTTCTCCGTCCCGGGCCCCGAGCCCGTGGGCACCATCGCCGGGTCCGGGACCTGGCGCCTCCTCGATCAGCTCGCGGAGGCGGGCGTGGCGCTCTGGCAGATCCTGCCGCTGCCGCCCGACGGCGCCAACGAGTGTCCCTACTCGGGGGCCTCGGCCTTCGCCGTGGAGCCCATGTACCTCTCGCTGGAGCGGCTGGCGGAGGAGGGGCTGCTGCCCACGGCGCGGCTGGCTGCCGCCATGGCCGCGGCGCCCGTACCCGAGCGCCCGGACCGGGTGCCGTGGCCCGCGCTGCGCGCCTGGAAGGGGCCGCTGCTGGCCGAGGCCGCCGCGGCAGTGCCAGCGGCCGAGCTCGAGGCATGGATCGCGTCCCAGGGCTCCTGGGCCTTCGACTGGGCGGCCTGGTGGGCCCTGACCCACGACCGCCGCGAGCCCTGGCACCGCTGGCCCGCGCCGCTGCGGGATCATCGGCCCGAGGCCCTCGCCGAGGTGCCGCGTCTGCACCGCGAGAGCTTCCACCACGCGGCCGCCCTGCAGTACCTGGTGGACCGCCAGTGGTCCCTGCTGCGGCGCGCGCTGACCCGCCGCGGGCTGCGCCTGCTGGGCGATCTGCCGCTGTACGTGGCGGGCGACTCGGCCGACTGCTGGGCCCATCGCCCCCTGTTCCAGCTCGGCCCCGACGGCGTCGCCACCACCGTGGCCGGCGCCCCGCCCGACTACTTCACCCCGGAGGGCCAGCGCTGGGACAACCCCGTCTACGACTGGGAGCACTCCGCGGCCACGGGGCACGCCTGGTGGCGCGCCCGCTTCCGGCGCCAGATGGCGCTCGTGGACGAGCTGCGCATCGACCACTTCCGCGGGTTCGCCGCCTACTACTCCTTCCCGTTCTCCGAGAGTCCCCGCGAGGGCGTCTGGACCAGGGGCCCCGGCCGTGGCCTGTTCGAGGCCCTGGCCGTCGAGCAGTCTGCCCTCCTCGGCCGGCCCGTGGCGCCCTCGGAGCTGCCCGTGGTGGTGGAAGACCTCGGCTTCATCGACCGCGAGACGGAGGCGCTGCGCGATGGGCTCGGCTTCCCCGGCACCAAGGTGCTGCAGTTCGGCTTCGACGGCGATCCCGAGAATGTGCACCACCCCTGCCACTACCCGACAGATAATTGCCTGGCCTGCACCGGCACCCACGACACCCAGACCGCGCGCGGCTGGTACGAGCGCGCGCCCGACTGGGTCCACCACCACTTCAGCCTGATGGACCGCGGGCGCGAGCGCTCCCCGGCCCGTGGCCTGGTGCGCCTGGCCCTGGAGTCCCGCGCCGACCACGTGGTGCTGCCCCTGCAGGATGTGCTGGAGCTGGGCGACGAGGCCCGCGTCAACGTCCCGGGCACCCCCACGGGCAACTGGCGCTGGCGCGCGCCGCAGCTCGACGCCGACGCCATCGCCTGGCTGCGCGCCCTGAGCGAGGCCACGGAGCGCACTGGGAGCGGCTTTCCCGGTTAGACCTTCCCCCCATCGCCCGCCGGAGGTCCCATGCGACTGCCCATCTTCCTCTTCTCCGCCCTGCTGCTCGGCGGCTGCGACCAGATCCCGGCCTTGAGGAACCTCCTGCACAAGGGCAGCCGCATCAAGCGCGTGAGCGAGAAACGGGATGTGGACTGCGAGGCGCGCAAGGGCCGCCCCCCCCGCGATGGTTGCGTCACCGGGACCATCGCCTGCGGCGAGGAGGTCGAGGGCAACACGGCCGGCGGGAAGGACAACTTCCGCGACGACTTCTACGTGGGCAAGTACTGCCAGGCCCAGCGCTACGGCTACCCCAAGGGCGAGCGCGTCTACAACCTGCAGCTACCGGCCAACACGGGCGCCAACATCTGGCTCGACAGCGACTGCGCCGATCTCGATCTGTTCGCCTTCCGCTGGGCCTACGACGGCAACTGCCCCACGGTCAGCCACACCGTGTCCGAGTGCGAGGCCGACGGCTCGGTGGGCGATGGCGTGGTCCACGTGGAGACCGTCGCCAACCCGGCCGCCTACATGATCGTGGTGGACGGCAAGGCCGGCGCCGAGGGCGCCTTCCGCCTCACCGTGGAGTGCGGCGAGAGCCGGTAGCGCTCACCCCAACTTCCCCGCCCACAGCGACACCCGCTGCCCACCCTGGGGGAAGGTGAGGCGGCGCTCCATGGGCAGGTGCAGCAGCTTGATCAGGGCACCGTCGGGGCAGAGGACGCCTACGCGCCATCCCCGGAAGCGCTCGCGCAGCATCCGGCCGAAGGCCACGTAGACCCCGCCCACGTCTTGGCCCAGGCGCTGGCCCCATGGAGGGTTCGCGACCACGAGCCCCGGGGGGCCGGGGGGCGGCTACAGGGCGTCCACGCGGCCGGCCTGCCAGCGGATGACGGCCCCGACGCCCGCCTTCCCGGCGTTGGCGCGCGCCAGGTCCAGCGCACGCTCGTCGGCGTCCGCGCCGAGGATGGGGCCCAGCGAGCCCGGCGGGGCGCGCCGTCCGGCCTCCTGCGCCAGGCGGCGCCAGGCGCGCGCGTCGTGGCAGGGCCACTGCTCGAAAGCGAAGGAGCGGTGCGCGCCCGGGAGCAGCCCCCTGGCCCTGCAGGCGCCCTCGATCAGGAAGGTGCCGCTGCCACAGAACGGATCCAGCAGGGGCTCGCCCGGGCGCCACTCGAGGGCCAGCAGGATGCCGGCGGCGAGGTTCTCCCGCAGGGGCGCGGCGCCGCCCCGGGCGCGGTACCCGCGTTGCCACAACGGCGCGCCCGCGGGGTCGATGGAGGCCTCCACCTGCTCGCCCTCGATCCGCAGGTGGACCGTCTGGGCCTGCGCGCGTGGACCCCGGTGCGGGGCGTAGTCCGGCAGCCGCGGCCCACGCAGGGCGTCTTTGATGGCGAGCCCCGCCTTGCGGGCGACGGCGTCACGGCGCTTGAGGGGCGAGCCGTGGCTGCTGACCTCGACCCTGGGATCCTGCCCGGGTCGCAGAAAGAGGGCCCAGGGCATTCGCGCGATCCCCTGGGCCAGGCCCTCCAGGGAGTGGGCCTGGGCTCGTCCGATCCGCAGGCGCAGGTCGGTGGCGGTGCGGCTCTCGAGGCAGGCATGCCAGACCTGCTGCCGGCTGCCCGTGCAGATCACACCTCCGGGGATGACGCGCGCATCGCGCCAGCCGAGCTCCGAGAGCTCGGCGACCACCAGGGGTTCGAGCCCCGGGACCGCCACGGCCATGATCTCGCGGGGGGGAAAGTCGCTGGCGCTTGGCATGCCCGGGGAGATATCCGGGCAGCGTGCCGCGGGCGCGTGATCTCTCGTCGGCTTTGCGGCATACTCTCATGACAGAGGTATTGGGCGCCCCGCACCCAGCCTGCGAACCGCCGTCAGGACTGTACCGACCCATGCTGCTCGCTGCCCCTCGCGTCCTCCTCCTCGCCGCCCTGGTGTCCGTGCGGTCTACATGGGCGACCGAGTGCCCGAACTGCGAGCTGCAGTTTCCGACGTCCTGGCAGCAGTCTGAGCAGCCCTGGGGGCTTCAGGTCACCGCCGAGGGGGAGCAGATCGCCGTCAAGATCCAGCCTGACGCGGTCACCGAACCCCTCGGGCCGGGTGATGTGGCCGACGAGCTGGTCTGGCTGAAGGCGGAGACCGCCCAGGACGGCCTCACCATCTCCGAGGAGAACGGCCGTATCCTGCGGACCGTGTCCACGGAGCCCGCCGTCCTGCTGGACTACCACTGGGTCGATGCGACGGGCGGTTCCGGCCAGGGCTTCCGGCTGGTGCGGCGCTGCGGCGTGCGGTTGATCTTCGAGCTGCGGGGCGCCGAACCCAAGCTCGACGCCATCATCCGGGTCAGCGAGCGCGTGCGCTACTCCCTGCCCGAGTGTGTCAAGAACAACGCCGATGTGATCCCCCTCGAGGTCCTGGAGGGGCCCGACAGGGTCATGGTCGCGCCCGCCGGCTCCGATGTGGAGCAGGGCGTGGAGGTCCCATCCCCCGCTCCCTCCGGGGAAGGGCCAGGCATCTCCGCCGAGCAACCCCCGGCGCCTCTCCCGGGCCCGGAGGCCGTGCCCTCCGAGGAGCCAGGCTCCTCCGGATCCCACCTCCTGCTGTTCGTCGGCGCCGCTGCGCTCGGGCTCCTCGCCCTGTTGGTGCTGATGCTGCGCTCGGGGAGCAAGGCGCCGCTGGAGGCCGTGCCGCCGATCCGCGGCCCGCGATCCCGCGAGGCGAGCGCCTCGGCCGCCCAACCCGCGGGCGAGCACAGCGCCTTCCCTGCGGCGCCGGCTCCCCCGCCACCGCCCACCACCCCCGCGGGTGAGGGCGCTGCCGCCGACGATGACGAGCTGGGCGATGAGAACACCGACGCCATCCTCCCCACGGGGACCTACGGGCTGCGGGGGGCCGGAGGGGGCGAGCGCGCCGAGCACATCGCCCTGCCCGCCGAGGAGGAGATCGACGGCCGCGAACCCTCCTATCCGGGCTCCATCCCCGAGAAGCCGCCCGAGGCGGCGGCCTCCGTCCCTTCCCACGCCGTGGTGTCCTACGCAGACTCCCTGGTGCGGCGCGCGGCGCCGGGCGCCGGGAAGCTCCCGCGGGAGGGGGGCGACGAGAGCTTCGAGGACGACAGCTTCGCCATCAGCCCCGTCGAGGCGGCCCTGGCCACCCTCGGCATCACCACCTGGCTCGATTTCACCGCGCCTGGGGTCCATGGCGTCGCGTTCCTGCCCTCGTCCATCGCAGAGCTGCTGCAGGTCCAGAACGGTGGTCGGCTGGGCTATGGTTGGCTGTTGCTTCTCGGGCTGCGGCGCAAGAACATGGACATCATGACCCTCAACGGCGATCCGAGGGTCAAGTCCCGGTTCGGTGAGGGCTGGCTGGTGGGCGTGTTCGCCTTCGGCAATGTCCTGTGGGTCGGGCCCGACCAGGTCTGGGAGATCCGCACCCTGGAGGGCGGGCGCATCCACCTGGGCGAGGGGCCCGAAGAGGCCCTGCGCGGCCTGGCGCACAACCCGGCCCTGCGCGACCATGGCGCCCCCATCGGGCTGGTGGAGCGTTCGCGCAACGCGGTCGGTGAGCTGCTGCCCGGCTGGGTGTATGTCCAGGTCCCCGAACCCAGCGTGCTCCCGGATGACGCGCGTCACGGTCTGCCCGCCTACGAGCCCGTGCAGATCATCCCCTTCCTGGAGCTGCTGCAGCGCGTGAGCCGCTAAGGGTCGCCGCCGAGCGGGTCAGGAGGGGCCGATCACTCCGTGGTGCCGCTGACGGGCCCCTGGCCCCAGGTGATGCGGAACTCGGCGCGGCGGTTCTTCGACCAGGCGACCTCGGTGGCGGAGGGGTCCACCGGGCGCTCCTCGCCGTAGGAGATGGTGGCGATTCGTGTGGGGGAGACGCCGCCGGCCACCATGTACTTCTTGACCGCCTCGGCCCGCTTCTGGCCGAGGGAGAGGTTGTAGTCGGTGGTGCCGCGCTCGTCGGCGTGGCCCTGGATCTCCACCTTGACGTCGGCCGAGTCCATCATGATGCGCGCGTTGGCCGACAGGGCCTGCTGGCCCGCGCTGGTGAGGGTGGCGCTGTCGAACTCGAAGAAGACCTTCGAGAAATTGGCGGCCATCTCCCTGACGGGGGCGGGCGCCGCGGGCGCGGGCGGGGGCGCCATGGGCCCGGCCGGGGCGTCGCGGACCGCGACGGTCTCGGAGGGAGTCTTGGGGGGGCAGCCGCACAGCGAGAGGAGCAGGGCGACGGACAAGAGGAGGCTGAGGAAGGACTTCATGGCGGGGCTCCGGGGGTGCGCCGGGGGTGCGGCCTGATGCTAACACGGGGGGACGGGGGCCGGAACGGCGGCTATGGGGAGGAGACCATGGAACCCTCCACCTTTTCCGGACCATCCGCGGTCCTCGCCTGTTTCCCCGACACCGCGGGGTTGGGCTGGCGTCACCTCGAGCCCGGGGGGCTGATCAACACCACCTGGCAGGTGGGAGAGCCGCCGCGGTTCGTGCTGCAGCGGGTCAACGCCATCTTCCCCGAGGCCATCCACGCGCGGATCCGTGAGGTCACGGAGCACATCGCGGGGCTGGGGCTGCCTACGCCGCGGCTGTTGGCCGCCCCGGGTGGGCGCTTCACCCTGCCGGGGCCCGAGGGCACCCGCTGGCGCTTGATGGATTTCGTGCCCGGCCGCACCCACGAGCGCATGGCGAGCCCCGCCATGGCCGCGGAGGCCGGCGCCCTCGTGGGCCGTTTCCACCGCGCCATGCTCTCCTTTCGAGGGGATCTCACCCCCCTGCGCCCCGACCCCCACGACACCCCGCGCCACATGGCCGCGCTGGAGGCCGTCATCGAGGCCTGCGGTGATCACCGCCTCGCCACGGGGATCCGCGCGCTGGGCGCGCACGTGCTGGCCGGCTGGGAGCGCTGGCGGGCGCGCTTTGGCCTCGGCGGGCTGCCCGTGCGCGCCGCCCACGGCGACCTCAAGCTCTCCAACCTGCGCTTCGACGATGATGATCGCGCCGTCTGCCTGCTGGATCTCGACACCCTCTCCTCCATGCCGCTCGCCTGCGAGCTGGGTGACGCCCTGCGCTCCTGGTGCAACCGGGCGGGGGAGGGGGGCACAGGCGTCGACGTGGACCTGGAGATCTTTGCGGCGGCCCTCTCCGCCTGGCACGGCGCCGCGGGCTTCGCGACGCCAACGGAGCTGGGCTCCATCGCGGGCGGGACCTGGCGCATCTGCCTCGAGCTGGCCGCCCGTTTTGGTGCGGACGCCTACCACGAGCGCTATTTCGGCTGGGATCCCGCGCAGGCCGCCGGCCGGGGTGAGCACAACCTGATCCGGGCCGAGAGCCAGCTCGCCCTGGCCGAGGCGGTGGAGAGGCGGCTCCCCGAGCTGGAGCGCATCGTCCACAGCCTGGTTTGACCCTGGACCTTCCCTGGAGGCACCTTGCAGGCCATCATCACGGACGTCCCACCCCTGGTGGACCGCGGCGCGGCCCAGGCACCCGGCTGCGGCTACTTCGAGCGCTTCGGGGTGAGCGCGGAGCTTTTGCGCCGGGTGCTCGGCGAGGCCCTCTCCCAGGGTGGTGAGGACGCCGACCTCTTCTTCGAGCACGCCACCTCCACCATGGTGGCCCTGACCGACGGCGCCGTGAACCGGGCGTCCACCGGGGTCGAGCTGGGCATGGGGGTGCGGGTCGTGGTGGGCGATCAGGTCGGCTACGCCACCACCGAGGTCCTCACCCCCGAGGCCATGGTGAGCGCGGCCCGCACCGCGGCGCGCATCGCGGCGGGCGGTGGGAGGCACGCGCCGGTCCACTTCCAGCCGCGGCGCTACGCGGATCGCTACCCCGTCCAGCGGCGCTGGGAGACGGTGGGGATCGAGGAGCGCCTGCCCCTGCTGCGCACCTGGGAGGCCGACACCTTCGCGCGCGACCCCCGCGTCTCCAAGGTCCAGGCCTACCTCATGGACGGCGAGCGGGTCATCCTCATCGCGCGCCCCGACGGCCGCCTCGTGCAAGACCATCAGCCCATGACCGTGGCCTTCGTCACCTGCACCGCCGAGGAGGGGGGCAGGCGCGAGTCCGCCTCCTACAACCTGGCCGCTCGCAGCGGGATGGAGTTCTGGGATGATCGCGCGCGTGGGCAGCGCCTGGCGGAGGAGGCCGTGGACCGCGCCCTCTTCCTGCTGTCCGCCGGCGCGCCGCCCGCGGGTGAGCTGCCCGTGGTGCTGGGGCCCGGCGCCTCGGGCATCCTGCTGCACGAGGCCGTGGGGCACGGCCTGGAGGCCGACTTCTGCCGCAAGGGGATCAGCATCTACGGTGGGCTGCTGGGGCAGCAGGTCGCCAGCGAGCAGGTCACCGTGGTGGACGACGGCACGCTGCCCGGCGCCCGGGGCTCCATCAACACCGACGATGAGGGCAACCCGGCCGAGCGCAGCGTGCTGATCGAGCGCGGCGTGCTCAAGGGCTTTCTGCACGACGAGATCTCCGCCCGCCACTTCGGCGTCGCCCCCACCGGCTCGGGCCGCCGCGAGAGCTTCCGCCACCCGCCCCTGCCGCGCATGCGGGTGACCTTCATGGAGGCCGGAGCCCACGCCCCCGAAGATGTGATCAAGGGGGTGGAGAAGGGCATCTACTGCGCCTCCTTCGCCAACGGGCAGGTGCAGATCGGCGCGGGCGACTTCGCCTTCTACATGCGCCATGGCTACCTGATCGAGCACGGCCGCCTCACCCGCCCGATCAAGGATGCCAACATCGTGGGCAACGGCCCCGAGGCGCTCAGGCGGGTGCAGCTGGTGGGCAACGATCTCGTGCTCGACGAAGGCGGCTGGACCTGCGGCAAGGACGGCCAGGGCGTGCCGGTGGGCCAGGGGCTGCCCACCGTCCTCGTCTCCGGGCTGGTGGTGGGAGGTGTCGGATGAGGCACGGTGACGAGCTGCTCTCCCTGGCCCGCGGGGCCCTGCGGCTGGCGCACGAGGCCGGCGCCGAGGAGGCTGGGGTGTCCGTGGGTACGGGGGTCTCCGTGGAGCTCTCCCAGCGCGACGGGCGCCTGGAGCAGGCCACCGAGTCCCGCACCCTGAGCCTGTCCCTCCGGCTTCTGGTGGACGGTCGCTTCTCGAGCCACGGCACCGCCGACATGCGGCCCGAGGCTGTCGAGGTCTTCGTGCGCCGCGCCGTGGCCGCCACCCGCCTGCTGGAGCCGGATCGCGACCGCGCCCTGCCGCCCGCCGAGGCCTGCGGCGAGGCGGAGGGGGTGGAGCTCGACCTCTGGGACGACGCGCAGGCCGGGGTCGATCCGGATGAGCGCAAGGCCGCCCTCGCGCGCTTCGAGCAGGCCGTGCTGGCCCGCCGCGACGCGGCTCCGCTGCGGTCCGCCACCGTCTACCTGGGCGACTCCCGCAGCGAGAGCGCCACCCTCTTCTCCAATGGCTTCGAGAGCGTCTCGCGCGGCACGAGCTTTGGCCTGGGCGCGAGCCTCACCCTGGAGGAGGAGGGCGGCAAGCTGCCTGAGGCCTCCTGTGGTCATGGCGCCGCCCACCAGGCCGACCTGCCCGGTGCCGCGATCGTGGCCGACGAGCTCTGGGTCCTCGGCCTGCGTCGCCTGGGCGCCCGCCCGGCGCCCAGCGGGCGCTACCCCATGCTGCTGGAGCACTACGCCGTCGGGCGCCTGCTCGGGATGCTGCTCGGCCCCATGGGTGGCGCCGCGTTGCACTACGGCCGCTCCTGCCTGGCGGGCAAGCTGGGCGAGCGCATCGGCGGCGCCAGCTTCACCCTGCGCGACGAGCCGCTGCTGCCCCGCGGGCCTGGCTCTCGGCTGGCGGACGGCGATGGTTTCCCCGCCCGGCCGCGCGCCCTGGTGGCTGGCGGCGTGCTGCAGACCTACCTGTTGAGCCAGTACTTCGCGCGCAAGCTGGGCATGGCGCCCACCACGGGCTCCACCTCCAACGTGGTGCTGCCACCCGGCCCGCGCGCGCCCCTGGCCATCGCCGCCGACCTGCCGCGCGCCATCCGCGTGGAGTCCTTCCTGGGCGGCAACGCCAACAGCACCACCGGCGACTTCTCCTTCGGCGTGCGCGGTACCCTGCTGGAGCACGGCCAGGAGGTGCAGTCGGTGGCCGAGATGAACATCGCCGGCAACCTCTTCGAGGTGCTCGAGCGCTTCGCCGAGGCCGCCGCCGACGTCCACCGCCATGGAACGTACCTGGTCCCCTCGGTGTTGTTCGACGACATCCAGTTCAGCGGGGTCTGACCCGCCCGGTTTCCCCATGCCTGTCGCGCGTCACCTGCTCGCCCGAGGGCTGTTGGCCGCCACCCTGGCGGTCAGCCCGGGCGCCGTGCGCGCCCAGGACGCACAGGCGCCACCGGAAGCCACGCCCGCAGGCGCAGAGGAGGCTCCGGTCACCGCGCCCGTGGGCCAGCCCGTCCCCGCGTACGACGCGCCGGACGAGACCATCTACGTGGAAGACCAGGCCGTCATCCGCGCCCGCGCCGAGGTGGGCCTGGCCCTGCGCGAGCTGGGCTACGACCGCAAGCGTGTGCGCAACGGCCGCGAAGTCTACACCAACGCGGACCCCTGGAAGCCCCAGGTCCTGGTGGACGACGACGGCTGGATGCTGGTGCGCCGCGCGCCCCCGAGCTTCGGCAAGCCCGACATGCCCGGGATCTGGGGCGGCCCGCTGGGCTACCTCGTCTGCGTGGCAGCCCCCACCTCCTGCATCCACATCGGCGGCTGGGTGGTCTCCAAGCACAAGCTCGGCTGGGCCGAGCACGAGGTGGTGGAGCAGTCCCGTGCCAGCATGGACAACTACCAGCAGGCCCTCCTCGCGCGCAACCTGCGCCGGCGCACCGGCGAGGAGCTGCCATCCCTGCTCGAGGCGCTCTGGGAGCACGGCGAGTCCCCCGCGAGCGACACCCTGCTGGAGACCCCCGAGGCCCGCCGCGCCGCCCTGCTGGATCTCTGGGCCACCCGCACCTGCACCGACTGGGGTGACGAAGCCCGCGAGGTCGTGCGCTTGTTCATGCAATACGAGGTGCAGGAGAGCGCCACGCCCTTCACCCGGGAGGAGATCGGGGCGGCGAACGCGCGCAGGAGCTGTCTGCAGGAGCTGGTGATCGAGGGGCTCTAGGCCGCCTTTTTGTAGAGCCCGGCGGCCTTCCGCTCCTCGTACTCGGCGTGGTGCAGCTCCCAGGCGTTCGCGTAGCCGCTCTTCTGCAACAGGAGCATCCCGATGCGGTCCGCCACGAGCTCGTTGGTGGTGTGGCACAGGATGTGGGCGGCCTCATGCGCCAGCAGGACCATCAGGTGGTCCTCGGTGAACCAGTCCTCGGCGAAGAGCCGCTGGTCCACCACGATGAAGGGCTCGTCGATCCCGTCACCGAAGACCGCGAAGGCGTGGCTGTGGTCCAGGCGGGTGGGGCCGAGGTCGGTGGGATCGACGAAGACCACCTTGATCCGGGGGTCGAGGGGACAGGGCATCATGGTCCACCTCCTTCGTCAGTGCCGCTGCTCTGTCTACAGTCTAGACACCGCAGCCACCTGGCTCATCGGCCCATCGACGCCCCCGCGTGAACGCCTGGGCGCGCGATGTGCGTGTGATCCGCGCACCGACGCGCTCCTGGCCGATCGTCCCGAGATGTCCCGGGGCGCCACGCCCCGGCGTGACACTACATGGCCTTGAGGGTGGCCCGCACGCGCTCCAGCCCGCGCATGACGGCTGCCGGGTCGGCGGCACCCACGGAGATGCGGAACCACCCGCTGTCCTCCTCCAGGCCGAAGGCCTGAAAGGCCACCAGGGCCAGGCCGGCCTCGTGCAGCAGGAAGCGGCGGATGTCCTCGTTGGTCTCCAGGACCTGGCCCGAGGGCAGGCGGCGCCCGAAGAGGTTGAAGCGCACAGAGAGGTAGATGCCGCCTTCAGGGCGGATGATCTCCACCGGGAGCCCCTCGGCGGCCATGCCGGTGAGGGCCTCGACCAGCTGCCCGAGGCGCGCCCGGATGCCCTGACGCATGCGCTCGCGGTCGGCGTGGACCAGCTCGGGCTGGGCCAGGTACCAGGCGGTGGCGTGCTGCTCGGGGCGCGGGGCGAAGCCGCCCATGTGGCCGATGAGGGTCTTGAAGGTGCCCTGCAGGTGTGGCGGCACCACCACCCAGCCGACCCGCAGCCCCGTGGCGGCCAGGGACTTGCTGATGGCGTCCAGGTAGACGACGTAGGGCGCCAGCTCGGGTACCAGGGCCAGGGGGTGGACGTGGGCCTGCCCGGCGCCGGTCAAGGTCCAGTAGACCTGGTCGTACAGCATCATCACCGGCGGGCGGCCATCGCGCTCGCGGCGGCGGTTCTCGTCCAGCATCGCTCTACAGACAGGCTCGAGCTCATCGGCGCGATACGCCGTGCCCGTGGGGTTCAGCGGCGAGTTGAGCACCAGCATGCGCGCGCGCGGCAGGACCTCCTCGACCTGCTCGACGGTGGGCAGGAAGCGGGAGGCTGCCCGGCCGCGCATGACCAGCCCCTGGCAGCTGAAGAGGTGGTGGTAGTAGTTGGTGTTCCAGGAAGGCACGCCGTAGGCGAAGCCGTCGCCGGGGCTGAGGAACGCCAGGTAGCTGGCCCACATCAGCGGGCGCGCGCCCGCGCCGATCACCACGCTCCCGGGGCCGTAGTCGATGCCGAGCTCGGCACGGTACTGCCCGGCGATGGCCTTCTTCAGCTCGAGGATGCCGTCGCTGGGGGTGTAGTTGGTGCGGCCGGCGGCCAGCTCCTCGGCCAGCCGCTGCATGAAGGCGGGCGGGACCGGGAACTGGGAGGGCACGAAGTCACCGATGGTGAGGTTGCAGATCTCGGCCCCCTGGGCCTGCAGCGCCCAGACCTCGGAGGCCACGTGGCGGATCTGGGAATCCTCGGTGCTGGCGGCCAGGGGAGAGAGCGCGCGGCGCGCCGCCGCGGCGGCCTCCTCGGGCGCGGGCAGGAACTGGCTGGGACTCGTGGGCATGACCGGTCCTCCGGTGAAAAGGAGCCCATATAGCCGACCACCAGGCGCTTCGGCGCATGACGGGGGACAGGTCTAAGGCGCGCCAGGGCCGAAGTCGAGTCGGTCGGGGGTGCCAGGCGCCTCGAGTCGGGGGTGGTCGGGGGTGTCAGGCACTAGGACTCAAGACTTTCATCGGGGGTGTCAGTCGGGGGTGTCAGTCGAGTCGGGGGTGTCAGGCACTAGGACTCAAGACTTTCAAAGGTCGGGGGTGTCAGGCACTAGGACTCAAGACTTTCAAAATAGTCTCCTCCTGTCCCAGATCGAAGCGCCGCAGCAGAGCCAGCCAAACCCGGAGGCGACATAGGTGGCCCGAGATGATTCATCTCCCCCCCGCGGTGTCGCACCCGCGGGCCCGGAGGCGACATAGGTGGCCCGAGATGATTCATCTCCCCCCCGCGGTGTCGCACCTGCGGGCCCGGAGGCCGGCGGCGCCGCGATCTGGGGCAGGAGCAAAAGTCTTGAGTCCTAGTGCCTGACACCTCGGTTCACCTCGGTTTCGGGGCTGCCGCTCCGTGAGGCGAAGCAACACGGCGTGTACCGACCCCGTCAGCCACCGACGGTCCGCGGACGGCGCGGCAGCCCCTCCAGCCCAGGCCGCGCGGACCACGTCGCCGCTCGTCAGACGGGAGGCCGCTCGCAGGCTCTCAGCGTCTCTGCGCCTCTGCGTGAGATCCTGCGAGGCCACGC
>JBDRKM010000438.1:0-3429 GCA_043814015.1 Pseudomonadota bacterium | reverse complement strand
CGCGGGCTCGGCGCGCCTCACCGCCATCGCCACCCAGCGCGCCGTGGCCCCCCTGCTGCCGCGCAGCCGCCGCCGTCGCGGCGCCCTGGCCCGCGTCCGTGCGCGCTGGGGAGGCTTCTTCTCGGACCTCGACGAGGCCGCCCGCGCGCGCCTCGAGGAGACCTGCGACACCGCCCGGCCCTGGCGGAGGAGCTGCGCGGCGAGTGCGGCCCCGCCCTGGAGCACATCGCCTGGTGCGCAGGCCTGGCCGAGCATGCCGTCCCCCTCGAGCCGCCCGCGCCCGAGCAGGGCGCCCCGGTCACCGCCCTGGAGGAAGAGGTGCCCGCCGCCCCCTCCGCGTGGGAGGAGCCCCTCTCCCTGCTGGTGGAGCGCATCTCCAGCCTGGCGCGCACCCTGGGCGCCCTCGAGAAGCAGCTCCAGGACGTGAAGGCGGATCCCGAGGACGCCCAGCCGCTGCTGGACCTGCGCCAGGCCCGGCTGCGCCTCGCCGGTCAAGCCGACGTGGGCCGCGCGATCCTGCAGCCCCACCCCGACTTCTGCCGCTGGCTGGAGGCCGAGGGGCGCGCCCAGCGCCCGGCCCTGCGCCGCGCGCCCATCGACGTGGCCCCCTTCCTCACCCAGACCCTCTACGCCACCTGCCCCACCCTCGTCTTCACCTCGGCCACGCTCCGGGTCGGCAACTCCTTCGGCTTCACGCTGCAGCGCCTGGGCCTGGAACCGACCGCTGATCAACCAACGACGAATTTGCGCGTTCCACGCGCGAATTCGTCGTTGGTTGATCACGCGCCGCAGGCGCGCGCGCCAATAGGGCGCGGGGGAGGGGGAGCGTCAGCGGTGCGGGGGAGGGATGCCCTCCCCCGCGAAAAAGGGCAGCGCGGCTGTTGCGATCACTTTGGGTTTCGGGCGGAGCCCCGCGCTGCGAGACTACTGGCTCGAGTGCTGCAGGCACATGAGCTTCTTCGAGATCGACGGCATCGAATACGGCGACACGGCCGACGAGGACGACGAGGACGACGAGGACGACGAGGACGACTGGCTCGGGTACGAGTCCAGCGCGGTCCCGCTGGCGGAGCTGCTCGACCCCGGCGAGCGCTGCCGCTACACCTACGACATGGGCACCTCCACGGAGCTGACCATCCGGCGCCAGGCCTTCACACCCGCGCTCCCCGCGGGCGCGCGCATCGCGGTGCTGGCCCGCAACGTGCAGCCTGTCCGGCCCTGCGACGGGTGCGGCGCGCCGAGCACCCTGAGCTGCTCCGCGTGCATGCTGGATTTCTGCGAGCGCTGCGCCGAAGCCCACACCGAGGAGGACCCTGCGTGCGCGGAGTACCTGGGGCCCCAGCACAACTCCCCTCGCACCGGCCTGTGCGCCTACAGCGGCCCGGCGGGGGGGTTCACCACCTGGCCGGCGGGCGAGGGCGGGGGCCACTCGCCCGAGGAGCTCCTCGCGGGAGCGAAGGAGCAGCTCCGCGTGCTGGTCGTGGCCTGCGCCGAGGATCCGGATGTCCCCGGTGTCATCGCGGACTCCCTGGAGACGCTGCCCCCCGAGACGCTGCCCCTGCTGATCCCCATCGTCCGCGAGCTGTGCGCCGAGGAGCGCATCCCCGTCGCCTTGCTGCTGCGGGAGGCCCTCCGCAGGCCGATACTGGCCCCAGGCCGCGCTTCGATGCTGGCCGCCCTGGCGCAGGAGGCCGACCCCATGGCGCTGGCGCTGCTCCGGGAGCTGCGCGACGAGGCCAGCGAGCCCGCGGAGAAGCGCGCGCTGCGCGAGGCGCACGAGCGGGCGCGCGGGATCGCCAAGGCGCGCCCCGCCAGCGCGGATGCCAACGGCGACTACGCGCTGATCAGCACCTGCGACGGCCAGGGCGCGTTCACCGTGCTCGCCTGCATGCCCAGCTCCGCCGGACACACCAGGGTGGCGGCGCTCACCATCCACGCCTCCCAGGGGGTGCGGGACGGCTTCATGATCGCCGGGCTGAGCGGGGCGGCGCTCGCCGATCTCCTGCGGGACATCGAGGAGCGGACCGGCACCGCCCACGCCCGGAGGCCCATGGCCTGCGCGGCCGCCCTGCTGGACGAGGCCATCGCGCTCAACCGCGCCCTCGGCGAATCCATCCCCAGGGACGCCCAGGCCCCGATCTCCATGGTCCTGGGGCCCACCACCGGCCGCGACCTCGGTATCGGGCCCCTCCCCCTCGGCCGCGCCGAGGTCGTCGACTGCGTGGACCTGCTCCATCACGAGCTGTACGCCAGCTGGTTCCTGGACCAGGGCGACGTCATCGGGCGCGGCATCCCCCTGCCGCCCGAGGACGACGACGACCAGGAGGCCGTCGCGCGCTGGGTGGACCTGGCCGCCGAGCGCCTGGACACGCCGCCCTTCCGTCGGCGCCTGCAGGGCATGACCGCGCACATGGCCCGCTGGCATACCTGGAGGGGCGAGCCCGAGCTGGCGGGCCGCTGCCAGAGCATCGCCGGACGCCTGGCGAACCCCGCGCACCGGCTCGCGGACGAGCCCCTGGTGACGGCGATGCTCGAGCTCTCTGCCCAGGACCGCGAAGCCCTGGCGGAGACCCCCGACGGCTCCTACGGAGACATCGGCAGTCCCGCGGTGCGGGAGCAGCTCCGGTGTGAGTGCTTCCCCACCCTCGGCGCCCCCCGCGGGCGCCACCTCGCGCAGCTCGACCTCACCGAGGCCGCCATGAGCGCCATGGACGAGGTCTTCGGCGTCCTGCCCGGCGAGCGCCGCCCGCGGGAAGACCGCGAGCTCGCCGCCGCCCACGCCACGGCCGTGGTGTTCGCGGAGGTCATCATCGCGGCGGCGGCCGGCCGGAGCCACGCCGCCGGGGCCGACCTCGAGGCCGCGCTGGCGCGCGCCATCGCCACCGCGACGGGGCTGACCGATGCGGAGAGCGCCGCCTGCGCCACGGCGCTGCTCCCGGCCCTGGGCGCATTCGTCGCCTCGGTGTGCAACGGTTGCCCCGTGCAGTGCTTCACGCAGCCCGACAAGAACAGGCGCCGCGAGTTCCTGAGCGACGAGCACCCAGCGGCGCCCCGGGAGTGAACCACGGCCGCAACCGTGCACCGTGGGACCGTGACCGTGGACCGTGGGTGTCAGGCACTATGACTCAAGACTTTTTCCTCCTGTCCCAGATCGTGGCGCGCCGGCATCACGCGTCGCCTGCCAGACGGAACGGGTAGAGTTTCCCCGCCCCTGGGGGAGGAGCCCAGACTCGCCGCTCGGGGCGCGGAGAACCGAGTACCGACCGCGTGGCGGCCCGTACTCGCCGCTCGGGGCGCGGAGAACCGAGTACCGACCGCGTGGCGGCCCGTACTCGCCGCTCGGGGCGCGGAGAACCGAGTACCGACCGCGTGGCGGGTCGCCCGGGGTGGGGGGTGAGCCGCCCAGGGCGGTGCGCGAAGCGCCCCGGC
>JBDRKM010000437.1:0-31799 GCA_043814015.1 Pseudomonadota bacterium | reverse complement strand
CGCGGGGGGGGCCCACCCCCCCCGGTATGCCCTCCCCCCCCCGGTGGGGTGGTGGCGGACTTCCGGGCGGCGGCACTAGCGGGCCGCGAGGAAGCGCTCGACCTGGGCGACGATGTCCCTGTCAGGCACGGTCTCCCAGTCCTTGAGGAAGGCGGTGTTGCCTTTGTCCGTCAACGGGTGGTTGAAGAGCTGGCGCAGGATCTTGTAGGGCACGGTGGCCACGTCGGCGCCGATCAGGGCGGACTGGATGACGTGCTGGGGGTGGCGGATGGAGGCAGCCAGGACCTGGGTGTTCAGATCGTCGTACTGCGCGTAGATGCGCACGATCTGATCGATGAGCTCCATGCCGTCGGTGCTGACGTCATCGAGCCGGCCCACGAAGGGCGAAATGTAGGTGGCGCCGGCCTTGGCGGCCAGCAGGGCCTGCCCGGCGGAGAAGCACAGGGTGACGTTGACCGGGATGCCCTCGGAGGACAGCACCCGGGTGGCCTTGATGCCCTCGGGAATCAGCGGGACCTTGATGACCACGTGCTCCGAGATCTGGGCCAGCAGGCGCCCCTCCTTCACCATCCCGGCGGCGTCCTGGGCGATGACCTCGGCGGAGACGGGCCCCCGAACGATGTCGCAGATCTCGGCGATGGTGGCCACGAAGTCGCCGCCCTCACGCGCGATGAGCGAGGGGTTGGTGGTGCAGCCGTCGATGACGCCCCAGGAGGCGGCCTCGCGAATCTCGGCCAGGTTGGCGGTGTCGATGAAGAGCTTCATGGTGGGGGCCTCGGGTGTGCGGGGGGAGGCGGGAGGGCTATCCCGATCGGGCGCCGCCGGCAGAGCGTCGGGGCGGGTGTTCATCGCCCCTTCCGGCACCACGCCGCTCTCTGGCGCGACCGCGGCGCCGAAGGCTGGAGCGCGCCTCCGGGGCGGGGCAGGTATGTACCCAGATCCGCTACATTGTTTTCAGGTAAGCCCGCTTTTTCGCTACAGATCCGGGCCCCTCCCGGGGGAGGCTGGTCGAAAACAGACGTTGGCTGGTCCGGTGATCTGCTCGGAGACGAGATTTGTAGCGCATCGGGGGGGATACCCCCCGGTGGTGTTGCAGGATCGAGGGCTTACCTCCGGGCGGCCAGCGCGGCCTCCAGGGCGGCGGCGGTGAGGTGCGGGCACGGGGCGCCGTGGCGGGCGAGGCGAGTGGCCTCGGCGAGGTCACGGGCGGCAGCCGCACGCGAGGTGGTGACCGCGCACAGGCCCTGTCGCCCAAGGAGCAGATCCTCCAGGAGGCCAGCCAGCGCGCGGTCCTCGAGCTGGCCCAGCAGGGGGCCCGAGGGGTGCTGCATCGGCACCAGGCCGTCCAGCACCAGCAGGGTGGGCGTGTCCTTGTTGCAGAACCCAAGGGCTGGTCTGGCCAGGCACCCAACGAAGCGCTCCCTCCGGGAGCGCGCCTGCACTCCCGGCGATGCCTCCAGGCCCCTCCGGGGATACGCGGTCCTGCAGCCCCATGAGCACCCCTCCCCCCACCATGATCTGCCCCCAGTGCGGGGCCAGCCCCGAGCTTCCGCCGAAGGTGCTGTCCTTCGCGTGCTCGTACTGTGGGGCGGAGCTGGTGCCGCCCGATCTCGCGGCGCGGCGTGAGGCGCTGGAGCGCGAGGAGGCCCACCGCCGCAAGCTGGAGGAGCGGGAGCAACAGGCGCGCCTGCGGGAGGAACGGGAGGCGGCGGAGCGCAAGCGACAGGCCGAGCGGGAGGCGAAGCGGGCGCGTGAGGCGGCGGCCCGTGAGCGCAAGGTGCGCTGGCACCGGCGGCTCGCCTCCATCCCGGGCTGCCTGTTCTCGGTGCTGGGGATGGGCATCGCCCTGGCGGTCTCCGGCTCCGTCTTCTACAAGAACGGAACGTTCGACGCCTGGATCGGCGATGCGGGCGGCACCACCCACGCTCGGGCCCTGCGCGCCCTGGTGGCGAGCGGCTACACCGCGGGCGCCCAGCCCGAAGTGCTCTCCACCACGGGCGATCACGCCGAGACCCTGGTGCAGCTGCGCGCCGATCTCTGCTACGGGATCGTGGCCGCCTCGGGCAAGGCGCTGGACGGCATGAGCCTGGAGGATCCGAGCGGGAAGGTGGTGGCCCACAGCGACGGCCTGGCCTACCAGCACGGGCTGGCGCTGTGCCCCGCCGCCTCCGGTCTCTACCGCCTGCGCGTGGACATCGACGGCTTCAACGGGCGCGTCACCTGGGGCTGGGCCTGGAAGCAGGCGCCGCGGGCGGTGCCGAGGGCGCCGGCGGGGGGGCGGAGGAAGTAGGCGTCGGAGAGGTCGGTGTCGCGGCGGTGAGGTCCTCGTAGACCAGGCCGTCATCGCCGAGCACGAGGCCCTGTTTGGCCAGGCACGCGCGCCGGGCCTCCTTGGATTCTTCGGAATAGAGGTTGTCCCGTTCATCGCCGAAGCAGTGCGCGGCGAGGGGACGAATGTTGGCCTCCATCCTCGTGAGATCGGCATCGAATGAGCCCGCTGGCCACCCCATGCGGATGACGGCGAGCTCGCCATCCGGATCGAACATGGCGCCCGAGAAGGCCCCAGGGGGGAGAGCGAAGAAGCCGGTGTCGCCGAGTCGGCGGACGCGCCAGCGCCGGTCGTCATCCGACAGGAGCAGGAAGTCGCCCCCGGGTGCCAGGTCCAGCCCCCGGATGGTGCGCTCGGAGACCTGTTCGAGGACAGGGTTCCTGTGGAGCCCATCTCGCCAGAACAGCAGGCGGCCGTCCGAGCCCCCGAGCGCCAGACGCCTGGAGACGGGATCGAAGGCGACGGCGGCGAATTCGACGGGTTCGATGAGGGAGGCCCACAGAGGGTCGCGCGTGGCCGCAGCGTATAGCGATACGCGACCTTCGTGGTCGGTGATGACCAGGTGGGACTCCGAGCTGGTGAGGAGGACCTGGGAGCCTGGCGCCAGCTCCTCCGGCTCGCCGTTCACGAATCGCCAGAGATAGCACCACGCCCCTCTACCAGACGGGCCGTCACCGCGGCATCTCACGAGCCCGCCCGGACTGGAGCCCAGGAACTGGCAGTCGTCGTAGGCCGCCCGGGCGCCAGCCTCGCCGTGCTCGTCGAGGGTGCGACGCATGGCGCCGGCCAGCGTTGGTTGGCCGCGCAGGTCCACCAGGCGTACCTGGTGGCTATCCCAGGTCAAGAGCCAGGCGCCATCGCCACGCCAGGCATGGAAGAGCCGCGGGATTTGGAAATCCGAATCGACGATGAGCGGGTCGGGGGCCTGCGGGTCCTCCAGCCGCACCAGGTGGAGGTTGGCACCGCATCGGTAGAAGGTCACGCGATCATCGGGGCTCGTGTTGTCACTGGGGGACAGCCAGCCCTGAACAGGTTCGCGACACCACCCGGGACGATCGATCTCGGGCGTGCCCGGAGCCTCCAGGTCCCACCAACGCCAGCCAGCCTCGCTCCGTACTGCCAGGTAACGCTCTCCAGGGCTGAGCCATGGGTAGAAGAAGGCCCCCGCGACGAACGCGAGCTCCTCCCAACCGTGTGGCGCGTCGTCTGACCGACCCAGCACGACGATGCCCTCTTCATCTCGCTCGGAGACCGCCAGCGAGGCCCGGAAGCTGGGGCAGAGGGGGGGGACGCGCTCGCAACTGGCCCGCTGGTAGGCGGCGGCGGAGGTGGTCATCGCGACCACCTGGGGTGGTGTCATCCCCAGGTGGGGAGCCACTGGAGTTGGGGGCGGGAGGGTCAGGAACAGGTGAACCGAGCCCCGGTCGTCCAGCGTGGAGATCCAAGTCCCCTGCGAATCGACGGTCACGCGATGCTCGGACAGCTCGCGGAAGAGCCAGGGATTCGCGAGGGGGTGCGCCTCGCCGGAGGCCGATTCCAGGTTGGACAACCTTCCGGGCCATTGCGCCCCCTGGGCGATGAGGGCGCCGTCGGCCAGCACCCAGGTCTGCACACCGTCCGTCGGCTGGGCGTCGCCCGCAAACGGGCTCTCGATAGGTAGCTCTTGGCAGCAGTGGGAGGTCGCGAGGGCCGGGTCGGGGCCTGTACGCCCGATCATCCAGCGTCTACGCCCGTTCATCCAGCGTCCCACCGGGATCGGGGTCGAGAAGACTCCCTCCTCTACGCTATCTGAGTACCAGAGGTCGATCCGGGCGAGATCTGGCCGCGCGCACATGCAGACCGGATCGCCGAAACTCTCGCTCTTCCAGGGATGTTGCTCCGAACGCCAAAGCAGGATCCCATGGATCGTGCGCTGCTCCAGGGTGCCGTCGTCCCGGAGTACGACGCAGGCGTCCGCGCCGGGGACGAAATCCGCGGCGACCACGGGCTCCCCTGGGGGCCAGGTCAGGACGCGCTCATCTCCGGCCGGGTCGAGCACCTGCACCTGCCCGCCGGCGTGGACGAGGAAACGCCTCCCCTCCGTGCTGTCCAGGGTCCACCGGGATCTTCCGTCGAAGAGATCGATCATCGGGAGGCCCTGGTCCAACGTCTCGGTGTTCAGCGCCCAGACGCGCACGTCGTTGCCACCTTCCGGGGCCAGCGTGCCGCTGGAGATGCTGGTGAGGAAGTGCCCATCGGCCGAAAACACGCGCTCCGCGATGGGGCCCCGGTTGCGCAGCGCGCCGCGGTAGCGCCAGGCCGGCTCGCGGTGGTCGAACAGGGCTTGCGGGTAGGGGATCGTCGCGGGGCCATCCTCAACCTGGGCCAGGAGCGTCAGCTCGGTCAACCAGTCTGCTCCGTTCAACCTCTCCGCGACCGCGATGCGGAGGGCATCGCGCGCGGTCCGGGATGTGTTTTTCTCATTTGCGGTCGCCTGGTCGGCCCGCTCTTTCTCGACACCGATGATCCGCCATTGCGAGCGCACGACGACGAGGAAAACCAAGGAAACCATCAAGAGAACCACCGCCACGATCAGGGCACGTCGGGTTTTCGCCGCCTGCCTCCGGGCTTCTTCGGCGTTGCGCTCTGCGAGCGCCCGTTGCTCCTCGGCCTGGCGCAGCGCCTTCTGCAGCGCCGCCTTCTCCTCTGCCTCCTCCCGCGCCTGACGCTCCAGGGCTTCTCGGCTCTCTTGCACCAGCGCCAGTGTCGCTGATCGCGCCTCCCCACCGTGGAGCCTCAGGGTCTCAATAGCCCAGCCGAGGCGAGAGGCGTCCAGCAGGGTGCGGTGTTCGGTGTGCTCCCTGGCCCACTCGTCCAACTTGTCCAGGGCGGCGCGCTTGTCGCGATCCTCGTCGAGCCAGCCGCGCAGGCGGGCCCAGCGGCGGATCAAGGTTTCGTGGGCGATCTCCACGCGCCCGCCACGCCCGCCTTGGCCGCGCACGACCAGACGCGCCTCCGCCAGGCGGTCGATGATCCGCTCGACCGCTGGCCTGTCGGGCTGGCCAGGCTCGCAGAGGTCGTCGAGCTTGCGCCGGCGGCGGGTGTCGGGGGCGCCCGGGACGCTGGCCACCAAGGCCACCAAGATGCGGCGGGCGATGGCCTGCTCGGGTTCTTCCAAGGAGTCGATGACCTCGTTGGCGTGCTGGCGCAGGGCGCCCACCACCCCGCCGATGTCGGTGTAGACCTTGGTGTCGAAGGGCTCGCCGTGGCCCGCGTGCCACAGGCGGTACAGAGCGTGGGCCAGCAGCGGCAGCGCCCCGGGCTCGTCGGCGATCTCATCGAGCAGGCGCCCGGTGAAGGCTGGATCGCAGCAGAGGCCCACGGTGCGAGCTGGCTCCTCGATCACGCGGCGGAGGGCGTCGCGCCCCATGGGGGGGAGCAGTATCCGGTGGGCCGCCTCGCCCAACACCTGGTCGAGGCGGCGCCCGTCACCGAGGGCGAACTCGCAGCAGCGGTCGAGGAAGTCGATCTGCAGGGTGACGACGACCTCGGGTCCGTCGGGGACCTGGGCGAGGTCCCAGAGGGCCTGGACGAAGCTGGCGCCCTCGGGGTTGGGCCGGCCGACGGGCTGGGTGAAGATCTCCTCGAGCTGGTCGACGACCACCAGCGCGGGCTCGCTCTCGGAGCGGCGCGAGGTCAGCCTGGCGAGGGGTGCGCCGCCCGGCCGCATGACGACGACGCGCTTGTCGTCAGCCTGGCGTCGCGGGATGAGGCCAGCCCGGACGAGGGAGGATTTACCCGCGCCCGAGGCTCCCAGCACCGCCACGAAGCGCGGGGCCCCGCGGCGGGCCAGCGCATCCAGGGCGGCCACCAGCGCAGCGATCTCGGCCTCGCGCCCGAAGAAGAAGCGGCGGTGGCGGGCGTCGAGCGGAGCCAACCCGGGCCAGGGGCAGTAGCGCACGGGGCGCAGCCGCTGGTCGCCCTCCCGCGCATGGAGCTGCAACGCGGCCCACTCGTAGCTCCCAGACCGGTCTGCGAGCCTGGCGCGGGCGCCGCGCAAGGCCACCGCCAGGTCATCGAGGTCCACGAGCAGGTGCCGGTAGAGGACTTCGGTGGCGGCCACCGAGCCCGCCACGGAGAGGGGGTAGCGCGAGGCGATCACGGCCTCGAAGCCGGCGCGATGCAGGGCCTGGGCCACGCTGCCCAGGTGGCTGCATGGCGCGCCCGGATCGCCCCCGCGGCAGGCCATCAGCACCACGGCACGCAGGCTCGGCACGAAGTCGGTCAGCAGCCGGCGGACCTGCTCCGCGTCGACGGCGCTCGTTCGACCTGGCCCGCCGAGAGCCAGGCCCACGTCTCCCGAGGCGTTCAGCGCGACACCGTGGCACAGCAAGTGAAGGATCGTGTAGGGCGCGTGGCCCTGCCCGTCCTCCTTGAGCTTGGCACAGATGGTGTCCAGGTCGGCGTTCGGCAGCTCCACGACGGGTTCGCTGTCGGGATGGAAGCCGGCCTGGCAGGCCTGTCGCAGGGCCTCGGCGTGCTCGGCGTGAGGGACATCGCCCGCTGCGGCGGACCAAGCGAACAGGATGCGCCCGCCCTCGCCGAGGGAGACGGCGGGTACAGTGCGGGTATCGGGCCACGCGTAGCGGAAGCCGACGTGGGGGAGCGCGCCGAGCAGACGTCCAGAGGCGGGCAGGGCGCAGAGCTCCCAGGGCAGCAGGTACAGCTCGGCCGCCTGCGAGCGGATCGTCAGCTCGAGGGGCGCGCCGTTCCGGGTGAGGTCCTCCAGGTCGGTGAGGGGCAGCGCTGGCTCCAGGAAGCCAGCTAGCCGGTCACCCAGCTGCTGCAAGGCGGCACCACCGCCGGCCACCACCCCGGGGACCAGGACCTCCCTCAGGAGCTGAAGGAGGTCGTTGTCCCAGTCGATCTCGAAGGCGTGGCTCAGCTCCCCGCGGCGCAGCAGGTAGCGGCTCGTGCCGAGGTGAAAGGCGTAGGGATCTTGCGCCTGCTCGGTGCGGACCAGTTCGAACAGCCGCTGCTGGGTTGCCAACATGGATCGAGTCTACACCGAACGGCGCCGCCGCCCACCCCCCAGCACCCCCACCGCCACGGGCCGCGGCGCGCGCGCGGTCATGGGCAGGGCGAGGTGCACCTCCAGGAAGGGGCGTCCGCTGCGGGGTTCCACGAGCCCGGGGAGCACCTCCTCCAGGGGGTAGACCACGAAGCCCCGCTCGGCGGCGCGGGGGTGGGGCAGGCGCAGCTCGGGGCCGTCCCGCAGCACGCCCGCCATCCAGATGAGGTCGAGGTCGAGGACGCGGTCGCCCCAGCGCAGGCCCGGACAGCGGCCGAGGCGATGCTCGATGGCTCTGCAGCGGGCCAGCAGGGCCTCGGGATCGAGGGCGCTCTCCAGGAGCACGGCGGCGTTGAGGAACCAGCCCCTGGCCACGCCGCCCACGGGGGGGGTGCGCCAGGTGCGGCTGCGCCTGAGGACCGCGAGCCCGGGGGTGAGCCCGAGCAGGCGCACCGCCAGCGCCAGGGTGGCGGCCCGCGGCCCGAGGGAGGCGCCGAGGGCCACGACGGCGCGGGGAGGAGGGCTCATTTCAGCTTGAGGAGGGCCCGCTCGCGCGCCTGGGCCTTGCGGGCCTCCTCGGCCTCGCGGACGGCGGAGCGGATCTTGTCGTCCGGCGCGATGATCCAGCTGGCGCCGTAGGGATCGGGTGGGAGGTGGCCGCCAGGCTGGACGAGATCCTCCACCCGGGAGATGTCGTGGCCGAAGCGCTCCCGCCAGGCCGTGCGGGCGTCGTCGAGCTGCTGGGCGTACAGGTCGTGGTAGCGCACCCGTAGCTGACTATCGATCATCTTGTGGATGGAGGGGTCGTCGGTGCTCGCGCGCTGCTCCTCCAGGAAGCGGATGGCCGCGGGCAGCATGTCCCGCTCCGCCATGATGCCGGCGGAGGCCACCCGGTACCAGGCCGGCGCCCCCGGCTTCTCGGCGGCGACGTTGATCCAGTGGGTGGCCGAGATCACATCCCCGCGCTGCAGGTAGTAGTTCATCCCCAGGGCGAAGGGGAAGTAGGCTTCATCGGGCAGATGCTCGATGGCGGCCAGGAACACGCGGTCGGAGGCGTCGATGGCGCCCACGCCGCGCAGCATGGTGCCGCCGTAGAAGTAGGGGGTACGCCAGATGGGGTCGAGGGCGGCGATGGCCTCGATCACCCCGCCCAGCCAGGCGCCCCACAGCGGATCCGGGTCGCGCCCGTAACGCTCGCCGAACAGGAGCACGGCGCGCATCCACAAAAGATCGGCGGTGGGCTCCTGGTAGCCGAGGGTGGCAATCCGGAAGGTGGAGGGGCTGGGCAGGAAGGCCAGCTCGGTGGCGGCGTCGGTCTCGAAGCGGCCGCGATCGGCCACGCGCTGCAGCGCATGGGCCGCCACCGCGGCCAGGCCCGCCAGCCCCAGCACCAGCCAGCGCCTCATCGGCCTGCACCGCCCAGCTCGCCGCAGAGGGCCCCGGCGCGCAGGGCCGCGCTCACGTCGGGGTGGCCACCGAGCTGCAGGGTGCGCTCCATCTGGACATCCAGCTCCTCTGGCCTCGCGAAGGCCTCCAGCAGGGCCCGGTAGCGTGCGCAGTCGCCCCGCACAAGGGCGGCGGCGGCCAGCACGATCCGGGCGCGGCCGTGCCGGTCGGCCTCATGGGCCAGCGCGACGCGCTCGGCCTCGGCCCAGCGCCCGGTGGTGGCCAACAGGGCCGCGCGCTGGCCTCCGAAGACGTCATCGTCGCAGCCGTGGGCGGCGGCCACCTCCACGATGCCGGCGGCCCGCGGGAGGTCGCCGGTCTCCTGGGCCAGGGTGGCGATCTTCGGGCAGACCTCGGGATGCGGCGGGGTGGAGTCCAGTGCGATCTCGAACAGGGCCAGGGCCTCCTCCTTGCGGCCGGCGCGGTTGAGCACGTGGCCGAGCGAGGCGGCCACGAAGCCCGAGGGCGTGTCGCGCAAGGCGGCCTGCCACAGGCTGATGTCGTCGCGCCAGTCGGGCGTGCGGGTGTGGATCAGCAGGGACCAGGGGACGGCCAGCGCCAGCAGCAGGGCGCTCTTCGCGGGCGCGCGGGCGGCCCAGGCGCCGGTGGCGGCGGCCACGGCCAGGCCCAGGCCGGCCATGGAGAGGTAGAGGTAGCGCTCGCCGAAGAGAGCTTTGTCGGCCAGGGCCAGCACGGAGGGCGCGGCGCCCAGGGCGGCCCAGCCGAGCCCGGTGAGGGCCAGGCGGCGCCCGCCGCGGGGCAGGAGCAGGAGCAGGGGCAGCAAGGCGCAGACGCAGAGGCCCAGGACCAGGGGGACAGGGGCGATGGCCAGGCTCTCCAGATCGCGCCCCACCGACAGGGGCCAGGGCCAGGCCAGCAGATCCCCGATGGTGGCCAGGACGGGCAGGGCCTTCCAGCGCAGGACGTGCCAGCCCAGGGCCGAGGGGGCGGCGGCGGCGTTCACCCCGGCCAGGCCGCGCAGGGCGACGTGCACCCCCACCGCGCCCCACAGGACGGCGTGCCGTGTCCAGCCCCGGAGCCGGCCGAAGCGGCCGAGGTCCAACAGCAGCAGGAACAGGGGCATCAGCAGGGCGCTCTCCTTGGAGAGCACCGCCCCCAGCGCGGCCAGGGCCGCGAGCGCGAGGCGACGGCGACCGGGATCGGGTGGCTCCAGGAGGCCGAGGGCGGTCAGCAGCAGGGCGGCGGCCATGGCGTCGTTGCGCGCCGCGATCCACAGGACCGCCTCGGACTGCAGGGGGTGCAGCGCGAACAGCGCGGCGCCCAGCAGGGCGGGCAGGGGCTTCGCGAGGCGCAGCAGCAGGCGGTGCAGGGCGAAGACGGCCAGCAGGTGCCAGGCCAGGGAGTGCAGGTGGTAGCCGGCGGGGGCGAGGCCGAAGAGGGCCCTGTCCACAGCCAGGGAGAGGCCCATCAGCGGGCGGTAGTAGCCCGAGGCCCCGCCGCCGTCGGCGAGCGCCCATAGATCCTGGGTGAAGAAGTGCAAGGGGTGGGCCAGGCCGAGCGTGTCGCGGCTGTAGACCACCAGGGCGAAGTCGTCGAACACGAAGCCTGCTCGCAGGCAGCCGGCGTAGGCCGCGGCGGTGACCGCGCAGAGCAGGAGGCCCTGGGCCAGGGGGCGGCGCAGCCAGGCGGCCGGAGTGGGACGCGCGAGATCCATGGGCAGGCGGTTAGCCGGGTGGGAGGGCGGGGATCAAGGTGCCTGGCTGACGGCTGACCGCTCCCCCCACAAAGAAAACCCCGGCGACGCGATGGCGCCGCCGGGGCCCTGAACGGTCGAACCCGGGATCGCTACCAGCGCCCCCCGCCGCCACCACCACCACCGCGGCTACCACCGCGGCCACCACCGCGGCTGCCGCCACGATCGTCACGGCGCGGCTTCTCCTCGGCGACGTTGACGCGGATCGAGCGCCCGTCGAGCTCCGTGCCGTCCATCGCCTTGACGGCGGCGGCGGCGGACGCGGAGTCGCTGAACGTCACGAAGCCGAAGCCCCGCGAACGGCCCGTGTCGCGATCCGCGATCACCTTGGCCTCGACGATGGTGCCGTGGGCTTCGAAAGCCGCGGCCAGGGCCTGATCATCCGTGCCCCATGCGAGGCCACCTACGAAGAGCTTGTTGCTCATTTTTTTTTCTCTCTCTCTGGCGGGTTGCCGGCTCTCGCCGGAACACCCCTATGTCGAAGGCGTCGGCGCCTTCACCTTTGATGGACAGCCCATCACACCGGAATGCCGGACCACTGGACCACTCCACGGCTCGTGCGATCACCGATGCGGCCCTGTATTCCGTGTATTCCCAGCGTGCCACCCCTGCGGCGATCTAGAACCTCACCGACCAGAACAGGTCCGCGGACCCCTTCCCCTGATCCCCCGTGACGAATTCGGCGCTCCAGGCGCGGGTGATGGTCCAGTCGACGGTGACCTCGGTGATGTTCTCCCCCTCGTCCACCCGGGCCTCGGGCTTGACCGCCAGGGTCACGAAGAGGTCGTCGCCCACCGCGCGGCCCGCCTTGTAGACCCCACCGCCCAGCTCCACCATGTCCACCAGGCGGCTGCCGGCGCCACGGCGCTCGATCTCGCCCAGCAGCAGGCTGGTGGCGGCGGTGATGGCGGACTCGCGGGCCTGGCCCTGGTTGGCGGAGAGGTCCGACAGCGGACTGCCGAACAGCAGGATCGCCATGATGTCGGTGGGGTCGGGGTACTCGTCGCTTTGGAAGCCGAGGTCCAGGGCCGAGAGGGTGCCACCGATGTCCACGCCGATCTCGCCGTAGCGGCCGGCGTCGTGCACGGCGGTGAGCTGCAGGGCCGGGTCGAAGGGCTCGTCCCCCATGAAGGAGACGGTGCCGCCGTCGGCCAGGGCGAAGCGGGCGCCGACGATGTCCGCGCGGCCGTAGACCGGGCGGACCTCACCCAGCAGGGAGAGCTCCCCCTGGGAGAAGCCCAGGTCCAGGGTGCCGTCCAGGCGGGCCTCCAGCAGGATGCTGGCGAGGGAGGCCTCCAGGGCACCGTAGGCGTCGTCCAGCGGCATCTGCACCTGCACCGAGGCGGCGCGCGCGAGGTCCAGGGACAGATCCACCTCCAGGTCGCGGTACCAGGGGGGCGGCTCGATGGGCGCGACCCGGGCCAGATCGTCGCCGCGCACGATGCGCATGCGCGGATCGAGCTCCAGGGTGCCGCTGTAGAGCCAGAGGGCGTCGTCCGCCACGAAGAGGGCCTCGCCCACGGTGGCGTCGCCCCGGATCTGGAGGGCGGGCCAGTGGCCGTCGGCCGTGAGCGCGCCGCTGATCTGCAGGCGCTCCCGGGGGCGGGCCGCGGCCCAGAAGTGGTCCGCGCGGACGTCGAGGTGGACCAGCGCAGGGCGGAAGCCCTCGAGCTCCACCCAACCCCGGGCATCGAGGGTGCCGCGGCCGCCGGCCAGGCCCTTCTCGATGGCCCCGCCGCCCTCGGTGGCCGGGCGCGAGCCGCCCGAGAGCTGCGCGAGCGTCAGGCGGCCGGGGGCGATGTGGGCCTGCAGCGCCAGCTCGTCGAAGCTCAGACCCAGCTGACGCGCCAGCAGGCTCCCGCCCGACATGGCCAGGTCGAGGTCGGGACGCGGAGCGGCCAGGGTGCCGGTCACCCGCCCGATGACGGCCACGCAGCCCGCGGCCCCCTCGGGCTCGCCCAGCAGCCCGGCGATGGCGGCGACGGGCACGCCGGGGCCAGAGATCGCCAGGTCCAGCCCGTCCTGCTCCAACAGCCGCGAGAAGGGCGTGCCGGGCTCGATCTCCAGGGACATGGGGACGAAGCCCGAGATGTCGAGGCCGCCCCCCGCGAACCCCAGGATCGTGTCGAGCTGGTAGCCGCCCTCCTGGGGCGCCAGGGACAGCATGGCCGGCGCTACGGGCAGGCCTCCGAGGCGGGCGTCGGCCAGCTGCAGCGCGCCGGAGAGCTGGGGCCGACGCGGGTCGCCCTGCACGTGCAGGCCGCCGCGCAGGCTCCCCCCGATGCCCGCGGGCAGGGAGACCATGCGGCCGAGGACGTCGGTGGTGACGCCGAGTGGGGCGATGTCGGCGTTCAGGTCCCGGACCCAGGAGGTGATCTCGGCGGCGTCGGGCGCCACGACCCCAGGGGCGCCCAGCCAGGCGGCCAGGATCGTGGGGAGGTCGGTGGTGGCCTGCGCCGTCAGCGTGGCCTGACGCTGCATGGTGCGCGAGAGCGCGGCGTCCAGCAGGGCCCGGCTGTCGGCCTCGTCCAGGGTCGCGTCCAGGCGCAGGAGCTGGCCCTCATCGCCCACCGGGGTCTCCAGGGCCAGGCCGACGTGCAGGGTGGTGGCGGCGGGGGTGCCGCCCAACAGCAGGTGGGCCGAGGCCCGCCCGGCGGGCAGGCCGTCGAGGGCCAGCAACCGACCGAGGCGGCGGGTCTCGCCCGGGGCGAGGATGGCCTCGGCGGACCAGGGGGCGTGCGGGTCGAGGGTGGCGCCGGCGAGGGAGAGCCGCGCCGGGACCTCGGCGCCGATCCAGGCCAGGGTGCCGGAGGGCTTCGGGGCAGCCTCTTCTGGCTCATCGCGCGTCCGGGGTTCCAACGCGAAGGCCTGCAGCGCGAGCCGCCCGCGGCCGCCGTGCAGGACCACGCGGGCGTCCAGGTCCTGCACCCGGCCCGGCAGGGTGAAGCCCGCGACCTCGACGCTGCCGTCCAGGCCCAGGTCGTCCAGGGGGCCGTGGGCGTGCAGCGCGAACAAGGCGGCGCCGGACAGGCCCCCCGGCGCGGCGGGGGCCAGGGCGGCGAGGGGCGCCAGGGAGATCTTCGAGCCCATCAGCCGGAGGTCGGCCCCGGCCCTGGGGTCCAGGCTGCCGTCGGCCCAGAGCTGGGCGTCACCGTTGGCCAGGTGCGCGCGCAGGTCGCGCACGCCCTCGGCGGTCAGCGTGGCTCGGACCGGCTCCACGGCCACCCAGGCCACGTCCTCGCGCGGGGCCACGGCCAGGGCCGGCGCATGGAGCGCTCCGCTGTCCAGATCGAGGCTCACGGTGGCGGCCAGGATGGGACGGTCGGCGCGGCGGCCCTCCACCCGGACGCCCAGGAGGGCGCCCTCCAGGCTCACATCGCCGGCGGCCCGGTCCATGGCGAGATCGGGCAGGCCCAGGGTGGGCAGGGCCAGGTCGGCGGCGTCGAAGCCGACGGCCAGGACGATGGGAGCCCCGCGCGCAGTGTCTCCGCGCACGGCGAGGCGGACCCGGCCGGCCTCGAAGGGGCCGTAGCGTGCCCCCACGACGGTGGGTTCGGCCTGCAGGGCGAGCCCGCCCCCGGCGGGGATCTCCACCCGCCAGGGCCCCGCGAGGCTGGCCGCCTCGGCGCTGTGGGAGGCGATGCGCCGCGCCTGGGCCTGACCGGAGACCGTGAGCCCGGCGGCGCTCCAGCGCAGGGAGACGGGACCCTGCAGCCAGCCGGCTGTCGCCTGGTCCTGGTAGGCGCCCTCGCGGACCTGGACGCTGCCATCCACCGCCAGGGCGACCCCGCGCGCCCCCGACGTGAGGGCCAGCGTTCCCTGGGCGGCCCCGCGGCCCCGGAGCCCCTCGACGCCGAAGCGGTCGAGGGCGGCCAGGGGGACGTCGGTGACGTCGAAGCCGAGGCTGAAGGCGGGAGCGGCCGGATCGACGCTGCCCTGGGCGTGGCCGCGCCCCAGCGCGGTGGCGAAGGCCAGGTCCTCCAGGGCGATCTGGCCGCCCTCCACGCCGAGGTGGGCGGAGAGGCCCCCGAAGGGGATGCCCCAGGCCACGCCCGACTCCAGGGCCAGCCCGCCGTGACCGGCCAGGTCGTCGGGCCAGGAGAGGCCCGCGCCCTCCGCGTGCACCGTGCCTTGCAGGTGGAAGGGCTCGGGCAGGGCCGGCACGAAGCGCTGGGGCTCGACCGCGTCCAGGTCCAGGCGCAGGGCCCAGGTGGGGGGCGTGGCCTGGACGTCGGCGCTGAGCGCCAGGCGCAGGTCGCCGGCACCTGGCGGGGCGCGGAGGGTGCCGTCGAGGGCGAGGGCGTCCAGCGGGCCCGCGAGGGTGAGATGGGCGGCGAAGGGGCCTTCGATGCCGAGATCGGGGATGACGGGCACCAGCCCGGCCGGGTCGAGGTCCACCAGGTCGAGGCGCAGGTCGGCGTGGGGGGCGCCGCCGAGCCCCGCGATGCGGCCGCCGGCGCCGGCGCCGGCCTGGCCCAGGCGCAGGCGGAGATCGCGGAGGGTGAGATCCTGGGGGGAGCCAGGCACACCGTCGTCTGCCAGGAGAGCGCCGCCGGAGAGGCCGAAGGGCAGGCCCTCGGCGGGCAGACCGCCGTGGCGTACCTGGGCCGCCGCGACAGCGCGCTCCAGGCGCACGGCGCGCCCCTCCAGGCTCAGGCCGACGGCCAGATCCAGGTCCGCGGCGGACCAGGTGGCGGCACCGGCCTGCGTGAAGCGCACATCACCGTCCAGCACCCGGACGCGATCCACGGTGATGTCGATGGGGAGGCCCTCCCAGGCGCCCGCCGGCTCCAGGGAGGGGGTATCCAGCCCCAGGGCGTGCAGCAGATCGAGGTGGCCTTCGGCGTCCAGGGCCAGGTCCACCTCGGGGCCGCGCAGCACCACCTGCTCCAGGTGCAGGCGGCCGCGCAGCAGCTCGACGGGCCGCCAGCGGATCTCCAGGGCGTCGAGCGCGATGAGGGAGCGCCCCGCGCTGTCCTCCAGGCGCACCCCCCGCAGGGCGATGGTGCGCAGCACGTCGGTGCGCAGGTCGTCCACCGCCAGGTGCGCGTGGGGCAGCAGCGCGTCGGCGGCCTCGATCCCCCGCAGCAGCAGCCAGCGGTTGCCGGCGGGCGAGGCGGCCAGCGCCAGGGCGCCGAGCCCGGTCAGGACGGGCACGCCTGCGAGCAGCAGGACCCAGCTCCACCGCCGCCGCGCGCTTCCTGCCGAGGCGGCCATCAGAAGGCCTCCGAGAGGGAGAAGTGCACGTTCAAGGGCGGCTCGCTGGCGAAATCCGCGTCGTGGTCCAGCCGGAAGCCCAGGTCGAGGCGCACCGGACCGATGGGGGTCTTGAACCGAACCCCGGCCCCGGCGCTGGGCAGGGGGGCCTGCTCGCGGATGGCGGCCAGGTCGGCCCAGGCCATGCCCACATCCAGGAAGGTCACCGCGCCGAGCCAGGAGAGCAGGTCCTTGCGCAGCTCGATGGAGCCGTGGGCGTAGACCTGCCCGCCGAGGGGCACGATGGCGCCGCGCGGGCAGCCGTGGGCGGCGGACACCTCGCCGTAGCCATGCTCGAAGGAGGCGCCGTCCAGGCCGCGCTCCGCCCAGGTGCGCTCGCACAGGCGCGGACCGAGGTGATCCGTGACCCAGCCACGCACCGAGTTGCTGCCGCCCACCATGAAGCGCTCGGCGTAGGGCACGGCCGCGCGCTCGCCGCTGCCGAGCGGCTGGGCCAGCCCCCCGGCGATGCGGGTGGCCAGCACGAAGCCACGCCTCATCTGCAGCTTCGGCGCGAGCGATGTGTAGTTCCGGAGATCGCCGTGGAACTTGACGAAGTCGTACTGGCCGAAGAGCGGCGCGCCGCGCTCGCCGATGGGCCCTCCGGCCATGCCCAGGGAGGTGGAGGCGTAGAAGCCCCGTTTCGGGTAGATCGGATCGTCACGGGCGTCCCAGACGACCTGCTCCTCGGCGTAGCTCAGCAGGTAGGGGGCGCGCAGGTCGAGCCCCAGGCGTGAGCTCTGGACGGCGGAGAGGTCCACGGCCAGGTCGAGGTAGTCGAAGTAGGACAGCCGGTAGGAGGTGCCCAGGGTGAGGACACCGTACTCGCGGCCGGCCGGGCGGCTGGTCCAGGTGACGGAGGGGGTCCAGGAGGGCTGCAGGAAGGTGTAGCCAGACTCCAGGCCCATCTCGTAGGCGAGGCGGGAGGACAGGCGCCAGCCCTTGCCGAACACGCGGGGGAAGCCGAGATCCGCCTTGGCGTCCACCACGGGGGCCCAGCGCTGCACCTGGAAGCCGTCGGCCAGGTCGGCGTAGCTGGCGATGGCGGCCACGCCGCCGGTGGCCTGCAGGTTGAGGGCGATCAGGCGCTCGGCCAGATCGGCGTGCTGGAACCCGGCCGTGAGGTGGGCGTCCTGCTGGCCGCTCTCCACGCCCAGGCCGCCGCCGAGCTTGAGGCGCCGAAAGCGGGCTTCGGTGAGGCGGATGTCCACCGGCACCACGCCGGGGTCGTCCTCGTCCTGGCGGGGGAGCACGCTGACGGCGGAGAAGGTGCCGAGCGCGAAGAGGTTGCGGCGGGTCTCGGCCACGTGGCGGGCCTTGAAGGGCCGCCCGGGCTCGATCCGGACCTCGTCCAGGATGAGGGGCTCGGGGATGTGCTCGGCGCCGGTCACCCGGACCTCGCCGAAGAAGCAGCGGGGCCCCGGGTTCACCGTGAAGCGCAGGTCCACCGCGTGCTCCTCGGGCACGGCGATGATGGCGGTGCGGACCGTCACCCAGGCGTAGCCGTGGTCCGCCAGCTGGGCCCGGATGAGGTTCTCGGTCTCGTCCACGGCCTCGACGCTGAAACGATCGCCCAATTGGACGGCCGCGTCGCGGGCGATGAGCACGCGCATGGTGGAGACGCCGCCGATGTCCAGACCCTCCCAGGTCACCTCGCGGATCAGGGAGGGCTCGCCCTCGCTCACCCGCCCGGTGACGTCCACGATGGCCGGCCGGCGGCGACGCGCGGGGCGGCGCTCGCGCAGGTCCCAGCCCAGGAAGCGCGCGTCGAGGTAGCCGTGGTGGGCGTACCACAGCTCGACGCGCCAGGCGTCGTGGGCCAGGGTGGCGCGATCCAGCGGGGTGGCCTGGGCCGGAAACATGAAGTCCGACCAGGCCCCGGGTGCCTGCTGCATGGCCTGGCGCAGGAAGAAGTCGCTGGTGCCCTGGAAGACCGTGCCGTTGCCCTGGAAGCGGATGCGGCCCACGCGCTCGGTCATGGGCGCGCGGTGCGCACAGGCGCAGGCGAGCAGGGCGGCCAGGGACAGCAGCCTCCACGTGGCGCGGCGTCGGGGGCGGGTGGCGGGCACGGCGGGTGGGGCACCTGGGGGACGAGGGAGTATAGCGCCGCGGGGGAGGTGGTTCCTGCTGCGGTGCGCGTCGTCGCCGAGCCCGGCGCCGGCGATGGTGGTACGGACGAGGGCCCCCCCGCCCGGAGTCCCCGATGCGCGCCTGCGCCCTGCTCCTCGTGCTCGCCCTGCCCCGCGCCGCCCACGCCACCTGGTCGATCACGGCGGTGGACCCCGACACCGAGCAGGTCGGCATCGCGGGCGCGACCTGTGGCCCCTTCGTCTGGGGCATCGCGGGCCTCGCGCCAGGCCAGGGCAGCGTCGCCGCCCAGTACGACACCTGGGGTACGGGACGCGACGAGGCCACGGCCCGGCTCGCCGAGGGCGAGAGCCCCGAGGAGGTCATCACCGCGGTGACCGCGGCCAGCTTCGACAGCGACGCCAGCTGGCGGCAGTACGGCGTGGTCGCCCTGGGCGCCCCGCCGGCGGTCTTCACCGGCGCCGACGTGGAGCCCCCCTGGCTGGCCCTCACCGGCGACACCTTCTCGGCGCAGGGCAACACCCTGGCCAGCGAGGCCGTGGTGCTGGCCGCCTTTGACAGCTACCTCGCCGACGCGGACCTCGACCTCGCCGAGCGCCTGCTGCGCGCCCTGGAGGCCGGCGCGGCCCAGGGCGGCGATCATCGCTGCGATGTGGATCAGGCTGCCAGGAGCGCCTTCCTCTACGTGGCCGATCCGGGGGACGACCCGAAGGCCCCCCGGTTGGAGCTGCGGGTGAGCTCCTTCCTCAACGGCGACCCCGCGGTAGAGCGCCTGCGGGCCGACTACGAGGGGGAGCTGGGGTGTGCGGCGGTGCCCCGACGGGAGGCCCTGGGCTCGCTGGGCCTGCTGGCGCTGGCCATCGGGCTCGCGCGGCGGCGGCCGAGGGCGGGGCAGGGCGCCGCGCGTCCCCCTGCGGCGGACCCATGCCCCCCGGACTCGAACACCTCGGGAACCCATGGGGGTTGAAGTCGAACACCTGGGGCGTTTTCAGAGCGGCTGGCCGCGGTCTGGTGAAGAACGGCGCGCGAAAATAGGCGTTCTATCGTGGCGGCCTCGGATGGAGCGCACAGGTGTTGCGATCCGACCGGCATGGGTCCAGGGGGTGTTGCGTTTCGGGGGGGATGACCAGGGGCTCACACGCCCCGGCCCACGCTCCCCAGGATCGCGAGCAAACCCGCGACCCGCATCTGCTCCAGCTCGGCCTCGTCTCGCGCCAGCAGGCACCCGGCGAAGCCCAGCGCGTTGACCGAGGCGCGTCCCCAGCGCTCCTCGGCGCGGGGCACCACCATCATCCAGGCGCGGGTCATCAGCAGGTTGTAGGGGCCGGGCTGCCGGGTGCAGCCGGGGCCGCAGGGCAGGCCCACGCCGGACAGCAGGTGGCGGTAGGCGGCGGCGCTGTGAACGGCCGCGGCGGCGGGATCGCGCCAGAGACCAGCCGGGAAGCGCGCGATGGCGTGGACGAAGGGCAGGGCGCGGGCCTTGGCGCCCGCGAAGCAGGCGCAGGCGTTCTCCACGGTGGGGCCGAGCGGGAGCCCGGGCTCGCCGGCCTCCAGGGGCAGGGGCACGATCTGCAGGTGCTTGTGCCCCTGGGAGGCGCCGGCCACCTGGCCGCCGTTGTAGAAGACGAAGCCGTCCAGAGCGCCGAGGCAGGCCCAGGCAGCGCCGAAGTCGGCCGCGGTGAGCAGCGACTCCTGGGGCTCCCAGCGGCGGGTGACCACCAGCAGGTGACGGCCCAGGGCCGGGTACTTGTTGAGCACGCAGCAGTGAGCCGGGCCGAGATCGCCCAGCAGCAGGCGCGGGTCGCAGGGGCCGAAGGGGTCGGCCGGGGCCTCCCCGGCCTGCTGGCGGGCCAGGGCGCGCTCCTTGCGCCACAGCGTGTCGAGCACACGCACCTGGAAGCGCACGCCGCCCTGCTCCACGATCGCGACGCGGGTGGGGATGGGCTCCAGGACACCGGCGGCCTGGGCGCGGGCGGCCACCTCGGCGGCGAGGCGCGGCAGGTCCGCGGGATCGAGCTGCTGGGAGGGGCGCGTGGCGCTCATGGTGGGTCCATGGTCGCCGAGCGTGGCTGGGGACCGCAAGCCTCGGCGTAGACCTCGGCCAGGGCGCGGGTCAGGTAGGTGTCCGCGTGGGAGCCGATGGCCAGCGCCTGCAGCGCGTCCTCGGCCTTCGGGCAGCCGTCGCCGCCGGCCGAGACGAGCACGACCCGCGCCAGGGTGCAGTCGAGGGTGCTCCAGCTCGTGGCCACGTCGCCGCAGGAGATGTCCAGGAGGGTGGACGCCCGCTGCTTGGGAGTGAGGTGGGGGTAGATCTGGGGCGGCGGGGTGGAGGGCGCGGCCGGCGGCTCACGTTCGGCGAGGTTGCACAGGCCGAGGCACAGGGGGAAGAGGAACACGATGACCAGCACCATCCAGGGAGAGATGTGGGTGGGCGTGGGGTTGTACGGCGGAGGACGTGCGGGCCTGGGCGCGGTGGGCGCCACGGGGAGCAGGGCGGTGAGATGGGGGGCGTTGCGGCGGATGGCCTGGTGGGCGGACGCGCCGAGCGCGGCGCCGTGGCGGGCCCAGTCCCCGTCGGTCAGCGCGGTGTCGAGCAGGGCTCGATCGGCGTGCTGCAGCAGGTGACCGATCCCGACCGCCTCCCGCAGCAAGGCCCAGCGGATCACGTCATGGCCACGGAGCCAGTCGAGCTCCCGGCCGGAGGTGTCCAGCCAGCGCTCGAGGGCCTCCAGGGCCGGGGGGGAGGCGGTGGGCCGGGGGTGCCGCAGGAGCGCGCGGACGAGGTCCCACCCCGCGTAGAAGTGCCGGCGCTCGAACCGACCCTGACGGGCGGTGACGAGCAGGGTGGCGCGCAGCAGGTAGGCGGCGGTCTCCGGGTGGGGGCCGGCGGCGAGCGCGAGGGCGACCTGCAGCCAGGTGTCGGGCTCGCGGCTCGTGCAGACCAGGCTGGCCAGCGCAGGCGGCAGGTCCTCGTCGGCCCCGGTGAGGGCGGCCGTGAGCAGGGCGCGCTCGGGCGGCGCGAGGTCGGCGAGGGCGGGATCGGGGGGGAGGGATCTCACGGGGGCTCCGGGCTGGAGGTGGGGCATGCCTGATCGAGGATCCTGCCCAGCAGCCCCGCGAGGGGCTCGCCGTCGTGGTGGCGCCGCAGCCGGTCCATCGCGGCCCGGACCACGCCGCAGCGGGGCCCGCCGTCCGCGCTCATCACGATCAGCGCGAGATCGCAGTCCCTCGGAGTCCAGACCGCCGGCCGCACCTCGCAGGCGGACTCGTGGCGGGTCTGCAGCTCGGCACGGAAGACCGGGCCCAGGCCGATCGCCGCCGGCCCCAGGCGTTCCCACTGGGGATCCGGGCCGGGCCGGTCCAGGATGGAGGCCACGATCACGGCGGCGATCAATCCGACCAGGGCGATGACCGCGAAGAGCCGGGTGCCGGAGCGCTCGCCCCGGACGCGCCGCCGGGGGGGCGCGCGGCGCTCCGTGGCGGTCAACCCGAGGCGGTGGGCCATGCCGGGGGCTCGGGTCCGCAGGGTCGTCCGGGCCTCGTAGGCCTGGAGCGGGTTGGACGCCCAGTGCCGCTCCAGTGCGGTCACGCCACCCTGCCAGTCCTCGCCGGCGGCCACGGTGGCCAGCAGGCCGAAGGTGGTGACGTCCAGCTCGCCCTTCAGCCCCCACAGCACGCGCCAATCCTCCCAGGCGGAGGCCTCCGCGGGGGCGGTCGGAGCGGCCCGCTGCTCGGAGGCGGCGAGCCAGGCGTGGAGATCCTCCATCAGGCCCTCGGCCGCGGCGCTGTCCCGGCGGCACCAGGCGGCCAGGGCCAGGCCCGAGCCGACCCGCCCGAGGGCTGGGTCCCACACCTGTCGCTGCATCGCGAGCTGGAAGGCGAACCGCGCCAGCCGCACGCCGGCCTCGGGCGCCCTCGCGGCGTCCCGGGCGAGGGCGAGGTGCAGCCAGACCGCCGGCTCCAGCGTCGCCAGGGCCAGCGCGCGCAGCTCGGGGGGCAGGCTGGGCGCGTGGGCCAGGAGCTGTTCCTGGGCGGTGGACCGCAGCTCCCGGAGGGGGTCCGGCGGCGGGGGGCCCGGCGCGGGCTCCGGAGCGGGAGGCGTCGGCTTCGCCTGGACCTCGGGGCTCGTCACCGCGGGCGTGACCGTCACGGGGCCCCCCGACCAGCCGGAGGCGTTCGTCAGCACCTCATACGCCTCCCGCAGCGCCATGAACCCGACCGGGTCCTGGTCGGGCTTGCAGGTCTTGAGGGCGCGCAGGTAGGCGCGGCGGACCTCGGTCGAGGTTGCGCCGGGGTCGACCCCCAGGCGCGCGCGGGCCTCGGTGGGGGTCACGGGGGCTCCGTGGGCGGCGTAGGCCCGCAGGTGTCGTCCACCGCCGAGGTCAGGAGCCGCACGATCTGGCTGTGGGCGTGGGGACCCGCGCGCAGGCTGCCCAGGGTCGCCCGGGCCGCGGGGCACTCGTGGGCGGCGGGGGCTGGCAGCAGGGCGCGCGCCATGGCGCAGTCCTGGGTGCTCCAGGAGGTGGGACGCTGCTCGCCGCAGGCGAGGGTCAGGAGCCCGGCCGCCTGGTGCGCCGCGCTGGGGGCCCGGACCCACGCCTCGATCTGTCCGCCGGTCGGGAGGTGTTCCAGCAGGATGGGCGCGAAGAGCAGCACGGGCAGCAGCCCGAAGAGCGCGAGCATACGGACCACCCACGCCTTCTCCACCTTCTGCCTGCTCGTGGAATGATCGGCCTGGCGCGGCCAGGCCTCGGGCGGAGGCGCAGGAGCCCCGGCTGGGGGCTGGCAGGCCTCCGGCGTGGGCGCCCAGAGGGCCAGCAGGGGAGCGCTGCGCAGGAGACGGTCGCGGTGAGCGGCCCCCTGGAAGGGCAGGCCGCGCCAGTGCGAGGCCAGGTCGGTGGAGCAGCGCCGCGGCTCGCCGCCCTCCAGGAAGGTGGCGAGGATGTCGCGCTCTTCGGGGTCCAGCACCACCGCGATGCCCACCAGCTCCTGGAGCATGGCCCAGCGGGCAGCCCCCTGCCCTTGAAGCCAGCCCAGCTCCTGACCCGACTCGGCCAGCCAGTCTCTCAGGGCGCGCAGCAGCAGCCGGGCCTGCACCGGCTCCCAGCGCACCACCTGCAGCAGCAGGGTGCGGGCGTCTTCGAGCAGCTCCCGCTCGAAGAGGTGCTGACGGGCGGCCAGCAGCAGCGCGACGCGCCCCAGGGCCGCGGCGGCCTCGCCGCTGTCCCCGGCCACGAGGCCCGTGGCGAGCTGCAGCCAGGTCTCGGGCGTGCGGCTGCGCTCCAGCAGGACCCGGGCGGGGGCGGGGAGGGCGCCACCAGCCTTGGCGAGCGCGCTGGTGAGCAGCTCACGCTCCTCGGAGGTGAGGTCCGGGGGGGGCGGTGCGGTGCTCACGGGGCCCCCGCGGCGGGAGCCGGACGGGCGGGCTCCACGGCGGTGCGCCGGTCGAGGGCGTCGGCGATGGCGACCACCACGGCAAAGATGATGGCCAGCAGCACCACGAGCGCCCCGCCGGCCAGCCAGCTCACGCTGGGAGGGCGCCCCGACGTCAGCCGCGGGGATGGGGCGCGCGGGGCGGTGGTGGTGCTGGGCGCTGGCGCTGGCGGCTCCTGGCCCGGACGGGGCAGCGCGAGCAGGGTCGCGATCAGCGGTGCCCTTTGTCCGATCGCCTCCCAGGTGGCGGGTGCCTCCGCGGGGGAGCGGCGCCACTCCACGCGGATTGTGTGCGCCGCCTGGGCCCAGTCGCCCGTGCGCACGGCCGCGATCAGCGCGGCGCGCTCCTCGCGGGAGACGGCGTCGCCCAGGGCGCAGAGCGCCACCAGGAGGCGCCAGCGGGGGGCGCCGGGCGCCGCGGCCCAGGCGGCCTGCTGGCCCGCGGCCTCCAGCCAGGCCCCGATGGCGTCACAGAGGGCGCGGGCGTCGACGACAGCGCCCAGCTCCAGGGCCGCCAGCACCTGAGCGCAGCCCGGCGCCCACAGGCTGGGGTCGTGGTGGGCCTCGGCGTGGGCCAGGAGGAAGGCCTCGCGCCACAGCGGGGTGGCTGCCATGTGTCGCTGGCGCAGTGAGAGGGAGCGCGCCACCAGGAACCAGGTGCGGGGATCCGGATCGGCGCCCAGCATGGACGCCACGCCCGGCGCCAGCAGGTGCGCCCAGGGGGTGAGCGCGTGCCCCCTCGGGACCACCGCCTCCGGTCGTTCCTGGCCCTCGGTGCGGAGCGGCGCTGTGCTCGTGGCGTGGGCGTGGCCGGCCCACGGCGCGCGAGCCTTCAGCACCTCGTACGCCTCCCGCAGCGCCATGAACCCGACCGGGTCCTGGTCGGGCTTGCAGGTCTTGAGGGCGCGCAGGTAGGCGCGGCGGACCTCGGTCGAGGTTGCGCCGGGGTCGACCCCCAGGCGCGCGCGGGCCTCGGGGGGGGTCACGGCGCGCCGTCGGGCTCGTCGTACGACGCGTCGGCGTCCCGGAAGCGGTCGAGGACATGCAGGAGCAGGGCCCGCTGGTTCTCGATGAAGGCTTCGTCCTGGGTCTCGAGCGCCAGGCGGAAGGCGGACATGGTCCGGCCGACCTCCTCGCGGGGGCCGCCGCGCAGCTCCTGGTACAGCGCCTCGGCCCGCTGCAGGGCCGTGGTGTTGGGCAGGGCCTCGCGGGGGTGGAACTTGAGCCTGGCCATGGCCGCGCGCGCTCTGGCGATCTGCTCGGGGCTGAGCTGGCCCGGGCTGCGCTCGATGAGCAGGGTCTCGGTGCGCTGCTGGTGGGGCACGGTCATCTCCACCTCCAGCAGCCCGTTGAGATCGTAGGTGAAGCGCACCCGCACGGGCTGGCCCCGCGGCGCCCGATCCAGGTCGCGGAGGTGGAATTCGCCCAGCAGCCGGTTGTCCTTCGTGAGGGAGTGCTCCCCTTCGAAGACCTGGATGTGGATACCGGTCTGGCCGTCCTCGGAGGTGGAGAAGGTCTGCTCGCGCGAGGCGGGGATGACCGTGCCGCGCTCCAGGATGGGCGAGAAGAAGCCGTCGAGCCGGTGCCCGCCCAGCTCCTGCATCACCTCGATCCCCAGGGAGAAGGGCGCCACGTCGGTGACCACGAGATCTTCCACCGCCCGCTGTCCGCGCTTGAGCGCGGCCTGGACCGCGGCGCCCATGGCCACGGCCTCATCCGGCGGCAGGTGGCGGGCCGGCATGCGCTGGCAGAGGCTCGCCACCTCGCGGATGAAGCAGGGCATGCGCGTGGCGCCGCCCACCAGCAGGACCTCGTCCATGGCCCGCGGGTCGAGCCCGCCGTCGCGGAACGCGCGCCAGATAGGCTCGCGGACGCGGGCCAGCAGCGGCTGCCAGCAGGCCTCGGCCTGATCGCGGGTCACGGTGAGCTCCACGTCGCGCTCCACCCCGGGGGCCAGGCCGAGACGGGGCAGGACCAGGCGGGCCTCCTCGCGCTCGGTGAGGCGGCGCTTGGCCTGCTCGGCCGCCCCCAGCAGGCGAGCCCAGCCCAGCGGTTGCTGCTGTGGATCGTGGCCGTGATCGGCCGCGATGCGCGCGGCGGCCAGGCGCGCGAGGGTCTCCGTGAAGTCCTCGCCCCCGAGCCGGGCGTCGCCGGCGGAGGATTGCACCTCCACCACCCCCTCGAGGATCTCCAGCACGGTGACGTCGAAGGTGCCGCCGCCCAGATCGAGCACCACGGCGCGCTGCTCCTTGTCGAGGTTGTGCAGGCCGTAGGCCATGGCCGCGGCGGTGGGCTCGTTGATGATGCGCTCGGTCACGAGGCCGGCCAGCTCGGCGGCCTGGCGGGTGGCCGCGCGCTGGGAGCCGCCGAAGTAGGCCGGCACCGTGACCACCGCCTCCACCACGGGCGCGCCCAGCAGGGCCTCGGCGTCGGCCTTGAGCGCGCGCAGCACCATGGCCGAGAGCTCCTGGGGGCTCAGGCGGTGCGGCCCGAGGGTGTAGACCTTGTCGGTGCCCATCTCGCGCTTGAACGAGCGCACCACGCGGTCGGGGTGGGTGGTGGCCATGGCCAGGGCCGGCGCGCCCACCAGCAGCCCGCCGTCGTCCGCCAGCGCCACGACCGATGGGGTGAGGCGCTCGCCCAGGGCGTTCTCCAGCACCAGCGGCCGCGCCTCACGGCTACCGGGCGGCAGGACGCTCACCAGGGAGAAGGTGGTTCCGAGGTCGATTCCGACGATGAGGCCGTCGCGTTCGGGCACCTGGCACCTCCCGGTCGGGATTCCTAGCACGTCTCAAGGATCGGCGGGATCGGGGACCGCCAGGCCGGCGGGCTCCTGGCCGCGCCAGTCCCGGTCCCAGGTGTCCCACTCGGCCTGATCGACCGTCCAGGACGCATAGATCGCGGCGCCGGTGAAGCCGGCCGGCGTCTCGCCCGGCAGCCCGGCGCGCAGGCCGGCGATGCCGTGGGCCAGCGTCTCCACGTCGGGCCGGTGCCAGGGCACGTCGTCCTCGTAGGCGGGCAGGCCGACGGACCAGGTGCAGGCGCCCGGGGGCAGGGTGGCGGCCAGATCGCGGGTCCAGCGCGCGACCTGGGCCTCGTAGGGTGCGGCCACGGGCAGGCCGGTGTCGTAGGCCATGACGACCAGGTCGTCGGCCACCTCGCAGACCTCCCGCGTGTAGTCCAGGCTCCAGTGCACGTCCTCGAAGGGGTGCAGCGGGGTCTTGGGCGGGTAGGCGGCCACCGAGAGGATGGCGTCGGGGCCGATGGCGGCCTTCACAGCGCGCAGCAGCTCCAGGTAGCCGGGGGTGTCCGGCGGCATGGGCTCCACGTTGAGGTGGACCCCGGCGGCGCCCATGGCCACGAGCTGCCTCATGTGGGCGGCGTAGGCGGCGCGCTGGTGGGCGTCCGCGAGGTGGACGTCCTGATCGAGGTTGCCGCCGGTCCAGGGCAGCACCTTGATCTCGGGGGCCTCGACGCCCATGGCGTGCAGGAAGGCGCCGGCCACGGCCGGATCGTAGTGCCGGATGCGGCCCGCATCGCGCCAGCCGGGCCAGCCGTCCGGGTCCATGGGGCCGAGGAAGGGGTAGATCCTGCGGATGCCGTGGGCGCGCAGGGCCGCCACCAGGTCCGGGACGGGCGCGTGCTCCTCGCCGTGCAGCCAGTGGCGCCGCATCCACAGGCCGTTGTCGTCCCAGGCCTGCGCGGGCACACGGCGCAGGAGCGGCGCGCACCACCAGGCCACGGCGGCGACGGGCAGCCCGAGAAGCAGGCCGTAGACGAGCAGGCGGCGGCGCACGGCGGGGGCCCTACTGGGCGTAGACGTCGTCGTAGTGGCCGCGGGAGGTCGAGCCGCACTTCGGGCAGGTCGCACCGCCGCACTCGTTGCAGTACTTGGTCTTGCACTTGTTGCAGGTATGAATTGGGAAGTAGCTCCCGCCGAGCAGGGACTTCTTCAGGGTGCGGTGGCAGTGGGGGCAGGCGTGCAGGTGGGCCATGGAGACTCCAGGGGGTGGCGCGGAGCGTAGCAGATCCGAGCCTGGGGCGCAGGCGGCCGGCTGCCGGAGAACGGCCACGAAGTATCCATTTCCGCCGGAGAAACCCTCCAGGATCACCACTGGACGCCCCAGGGCCCTGGCGCGAAGCCCGGTAGTTGCGAAAACGTGCTTTCATCCGTGGGGAGGTGGAGCATGGAGGCCCCGGGTGGTGACCCAGGGCCCGGTCTCCGGCGGAAATGGTGCGTTCGCACCCGGTCTCCGGCGGGACCACGCGGCTGTGTGCCTGACTCGGCGTGATCCGCAGCGTGCGGCCCGCGACCTCGACAGCGTAGGGCAGCACGGGCTCGTCGCCGGGCCCGTCGAGCTTCTGGCAGCCGTAGGAGTAGGTCGCCTCGCTGATGCTGCAGCGCTGGAGGGTCTCGGTGCCGGCCACCGGGTCGATTCGCCGGCCCTGGTGGCCGCAGCGGTTGCGCCAGGCGTGGTAGGCGCCGTCCATGCGCCAGGCCCGCGCGTCAGCGGGCGGCCGGGTGGCCGGGATTCCCAGGATTCGCTGGAAGATGTTGCGCTTGTTCCGCTTGATTTCCTTGGCTCTGGGGACCTCGTGGGGGCGGGGGTGGGGGGCCCAGCCCCGCCCAGGTGGCGCGGCAACGGCGGGGCTGTCAGGCCCTTGTCCGCCTCACCACGTCAGCCCGAACCCAAACGGAAACTGCGGCTCGTAGGGGTCGTCCCCGACATTGACGGGCACCTGCGCCAGGCTGGCGGGCCAGGACATGGGCAGCGTCCCGCTCGGCGCCACATCTCCGAAGAGCACGTCGGCCACGCCGTCGCCTTCGGTGCCGGGCAGCCAGGCCACCACCAGGGCGGCGGCCGCTTCCTGGATGGGGGCCAGGACCCGCGGCCGGCCGGTGACCAGCACCACCACCACCGGCACACCCGTCGCCGCGGCGGCCTGCACGGCGGCCACGTCCTCTTCGGCCAGAGCCAGATCCTGATCGTCGCCCTGGTACTCCGCGTAGGGCTCCTCGCCGATGACCACCACGGCCACGTCGGCCCCGGCCGCGCCGGAGGCGTCCAGGTCGCTCGTCACGCTGCCCGCGGCGGCCGCCTCGATGGCCTCGAGGAGGGTGGTCCCCTCGGTGATGTCCCCGCTGCCGCCCTGCCAGGTGATGGACCAGCCGCCACACTGGCGGCCGAGGTCGTCGGCGTTGCCGCCGGCCACGTGGATGCGCGTGAGGTCGCGGGAGAGCGGCAGGGTACCGTCGTTCTGCAGCACCACCAGGGACCTCGCCACCGCCTCGCGGGCCAGCGCGCGGTGCGCGGCGCTGCCCACGACCGACAGGTCCGGCAGCACCGGGTCCGGGGAGTCGAACAACCCCAGGCGCTCCTTGACCCTGAGGATGCGGCTCACGGCGTCGTCGAGCCGGGCCTCGGGCACCCGGCCGTCCTGCACCACGTGGCGCACGTCCTGGATGAAACCCTCGTAGTCCATGGGGACCATCACCATGTCGATCCCCGCGTTGAGCGCGGTGGCCACCGCCTCCTCCCGGTCGCCCGAGAGCTGGGCCACCCCGCCCCAGTCCGAGACGATGAAGCCCTCGAAGCCCTGCTCGCCCTCCAGCCAGCCCCGCATCAGATCCCCGTTGGCGTGCATGGGGACGCCGTTCCAGGAGGAGTACGACGCCATGACCGTGCCCACCCCGGCGCCGACCGCGTCCACGTAGGGGGCCAGGTGCAGGGCCGCGAAGGTGGCCGCGTCGAGCACCGTGTCGCCCTGGTCGTCGCCCCCGACCGTGCCGCCGTCGCCCGCGAAGTGCTTGGCCGTGGCCAGCACCCCGGCGGGGAAGGTGCCGTCCCCCTGCAGGCCGCGGATCTCGGCGGCGCCCAACTCGGCGGCCACGGCCGGGTCCTCGGAGAAGCTCTCGTAGGTGCGGCCCCAGCGCTCATCGCGGGCCACCGCGATGCAGGGGGCGAAGGTCCAGTGGATGCCCGTGGCGGCCAGCTCCTCGGCGGTGGCGCGGCCGATGCGCTCCACCAGATCGGCGTCGCGGGTGGCGCCGAGGCCGATGTGGTGGGGGAACAGCGTGGCGCCGTGCACGTTGTTGTGCCCATGGACGGCGTCGATCCCATAGACCAGGGGGATGCCGAGGCGGCTCTCTCGCGCCTCGGCGGCGTAGCCCTGGACCATCTCACGCCACTGGGCGGGCGTGGCGGAGGTGTCGCCACCCGGAGCCGAGCCGCCGCCCGAGAGCAGCGAGCCGAGGGCACTGGTGGCGATGTCCCCGTGGTCCGCGAGGTACTGCTGGTCGATCTGGGCGATCTGGCCGGCCTTCTCCTCGAGGGTCATTTCGGCCAGCAGGGCCTCGATGCGGCTCGGGGCGGCGCTGTCCTGGGGGGGATGGCAGGCGAGGAGGAGGGAGAGCAGGAGCATGGCGGAAATCCTCGCGCTGAGGGTATCGCTGTGGCGGCGATCCGGTGCATGATCGAGGCGCACTCCGGGGTCGTTCCCATGACACCCTCCCCTCCCGAGCCCATGACGCGCCCCTGGGGGCCCGGCAGCACCGTCCTGCTGGGGCTGGGCCTGCTGGTGGCGGCCACGGCGGCCTTTGGGGTCGGCTACATCGGGCTGGTGGGCGCCGGCATCGCCTTCCACCCGGGCGCCGACGTGCGCCCCATGATGGACGAGCCGCTCGCCGACATGATCACCACCAGCCTCGTGCTGCTGGTGCTCCTCTTCGGGTCCTGGCTGGCGGTCCTGGTCAGGGACCTGCCCGCGCGTGACTACCTGGCCCTGCGCGCGCCCGCGCTCCGCCCGGCCCTCATGTACGCGGCCATCGCCGCCCTCTGGATCGCCGCCGTCCTGGTGCTGGGGCCGGAGTTCGGGCACTATCCGGGCCTGTTTCTGGCGGAGCGCCCCGGCTCGCTCTCCGCCGCGCTGCTGGCCGCGGCCGCCCTGCGCTTCGTGGGGGTGCCCATCGCCATCGAGGTCTACGCCCGGGGCTTCCTGTGGTACGGCCTGGCCGCGGGGCGGCGGGTCCCGGTCCTGGCCTTCGTCCTCACCACCCTGGTGGCCACCTGGCTGCACTGCTTCTTCTTCGCCTTCGGCCCGGTCTACTGGCTGCTGGCCCTGGTGGAGAGCGCTTTCCTGGGCATGGCGCGGGCGCGGACGGGGTCGCTGTGGCTGTGCGTGGGGTTGCACGCGGCCATGGTGGTGGGGTTGTTCGGGGCGGGGATCGTGGGGTGAGCCGCGAGATCGGCGGGCCTGTCGGCAGGCGGGAGGTCGCGCAGGCGTGAGCGCGCGGGTTCTTCACTACGGTGGCCCATGCGGTGGCGTCCTGTTTGCGGGGCCTGACCCTCCAGGTGCCAACCACCGAAGTCAGCCGGTGTGGCCGGCGCCGAAGGAAGGAAGCCGACGATCTGGGTGGTGATGATCTCGGCAACGGTCCATGGCCTCGCGGCGAGCCCGGCGGCCGTAGCGGGGGTGAACCGCACGCAGGTGCCATCAGCCTGACGCTTGACAGCACGGGGGTGGACTGCACTTCTCATCCGCCTCCCAACCCCCGCCACTGCCCTGTCAACAGGACACCACCGATTTTCTGCGTTCCGCTTGGCGGGCTTGGGGTCGAGCTTGGGGGGCTTGGTGAGCCTGGGGGGCGGGGCGGGTCTATGTGGATGGAATGTGGAAGGGGGCGGGTTCCGCCAGGCTCGCGCTTGCCCCGTGGAGCCGCTACGATGTCGGGCGAGGAGCGATCATGCCCGCCGTCCTGGACATCGAAGCCGTGCTTCCGGAGCTTGGCGCGCTGTGCCGCAGGTTCCACGTCCGCGAGCTGTCCCTGTTCGGGTCCGCGCTCGGGCCGGCCTTCAGGCCCGACAGCGACGTCGATCTGCTCGTCGAGTTCGAGGCCGGGGTTCCCATCGGGCTCTTCGAGCTGGGCGAGCTGCGGGCCGAGCTGGAGGACCTCTTCGCCCGCTCCGTGGACCTCGTCCCCAAGCGCGGCCTCAAGCCCTTGATCCGGGACGAGGTGCTCGGCGCAGCGCGCGTGCTCTTTGCGGCCTGACCTGCTCTACCTGGAAGACCTGGCCGCCGCCGCGCGTGCGGTCGGGCGGTTCATGGCGGGTGTTGAGGAAGCGGCGTTCGTGGAGGACGAACTCCTGCAGAGCGCGGTGCTCTACAAGCTGGTGACCCTCGGCGAGGCAGCCGCCCGGATCAGCCCGGAGACCCGCGAGGCCATGCCCGGCATCCCCTGGCGCGCCGTGGTGGGCTTCCGAAACTTCGCCGTCCACGAGTACTTCGGCCTGGACCTGGCCATCGTCTGGCACACGGCGATCGTCCAGGTGCCGTTGCTGCTCGCGGCGGTGGAGGGGGTGCTCGGGGAGGACGGGCAGGGCTGATCATCGCGCCATGGCACGGAGCTGCGCCTGCCTGCGGTCGCGCTGAGGCGCGACGGCCGCCCGCTGCCGCTCCGCGGAAGCGGGCGCCCCCGCCAGGAC
>JBDRKM010000436.1:0-2150 GCA_043814015.1 Pseudomonadota bacterium | reverse complement strand
TTTCGGCCAATCGGCGGGAATTCGGCCTTGAAGGCACGGTCATTTTTCGGGGCGCGACCAAGCGCCCCGCGCCGCCCATCAGGCGGCGAAGATGGGGGGGAGGGCGCGTGTCGCGCCCGATCGGGGGGGGAAGAATCTGTCGTCGGGGGGGCGGAGCCCCCCGCGTACCCAAAAAAAGGGGCGAGGTCCTCGTTGAGGCCGTGGCCGAAACGTGGACCGTAGCCGCAGCCGGACGGTGGAGGACGCGGCGCCCACCACGTATCGCCAAAGGTTAGAAGTCGGCCCCGGCGCACCCCCGGCGCGCCGTCGGAGGTCCCATGCGCGTGCTGATGGCCCAGGTCTCCCCCGTGGTGGGTGATGTCGCCGGAAACGAGGCGCTGGCCCGCGCCGCCCTGGTGTCCGGCCGGGCGCAGGGGGCCGACCTCGTGGTGCTCACGGAGATGCTGCTGTCCGGCTACCCCCCGCGGGATCTGCTGGACTACGACGGCTTCCTGGAGGCCTGCGAGCAGGCGGCGGGCCGGCTGGCCGAGGCCACCGACGCGGCGGGGCCCGTGCTCGTCTTCGGGAGCCCCTGGCGCAGCCCGGGCGGCCTGCGCAACGCGGCGGTGGTCGCACACGGCGGCCGCATCGTCGCGCTACGCTTCAAGAGCCTGCTGCCCACCTACGACGTGTTCGACGAGTCGCGCTACTTCGTGCCCGAGGACGCCACCACCCCGGTCCAGGTGGCAGGATTCACCCTCGGGATCACGGTCTGCGAGGATCTCTGGAACGACACGGAGCTGTTCCCGCGGCATCGCTACGCCACCGACCCGCTGGTGCGCCTCGCCGGCTGCGACGCCATCATCAACCTGTCGGCCTCGCCCTTCCACGCCGGCAAGGCGGGCCTGAGGCGCGAGCTGTTCCGGCGCCGCGCCCGGCAGGCGCAGGCCCCTGTGATCTTCGTCAACCAGGTGGGCGGCAACGACGAGCTGCTCTTCGACGGGCGCTCCATGGCGTTCTCCGCCGCGGGTGAGCTCCTGGCCCACGGTCGCGCCTTCGCCCCGGACGAGGTGCTGCACGACACCGCCGCGGTCGCCGCCGCCGAGCCCCCGCGCATCGCCTTCGAGGAGGAGGTCACCGCCGCGCTCACCATGGGCATCCGGGACTACGCCGCCCGCTGCGGCTTCAAGAGCGCGGTGCTCGGGCTCTCGGGCGGGATCGACTCGGCCGTGGTCTGCTGCCTGGCTGCCCGTGCCCTCGGCCCCGAGCGGGTCACCGCCGTGGGTATGCCCGGGCCCTACTCCTCAGGCGCCTCCCTGGCCGACGCGCGAATCCTGGCCGCCAACCTCGGCGTGCACTTCGAGGTGCTGCCCATCGGCCCGGTGTACGAGGCCTACCGCGCCGTCCTCGCCGCCCGCTTCGTCGGCCGGCCCTTCGACGTGACCGAGGAGAACCTCCAGGCCCGCACCCGCGGCAACCTGCTGATGGCCCTCTCCAACAAGGAGGGGCACCTGGTGCTGACCACGGGCAACAAGAGCGAGACCGCCGTCGGCTACACCACGCTGTACGGCGACATGGCCGGCGGCCTGGCCGTCATCTCCGACGTCTTCAAGACCGACGTGTACCGCCTCGCGCGGCACTTCAACCGCGACCACGAGATCATCCCGGAGTACATCCTGACCCGCCCGCCCTCCGCCGAGCTGGCCCCGGACCAGACCGACGAGGCCTCGCTCATGCCCTACGCAGAGCTCGACGCCATCCTGCACCTCTACCTGGAGGAGCGCTGGGACCCCTCCGCCATCGAGGCGCAGGGCTTCGATCCGGCCCACGTGCGCCGGGCCGTGCGCCTGGTGATCCGCAGCGAGTACAAGCGCTGGCAAGCCCCTCCGGGGTTGCGCGTCACGGTGCGCGCCTTCGGCACCGGCCGCCGCCACCCCCTGGCCCAGCGCTGGAAGGGGTAGGGCGCGGGGTCGGTGGGCTGCCGGCCCGTCGACTTCGAGCCCCGATTCGGGACGCGGGAACGGGTACGAGTACGAGAGCCTGCGGCTGTTTCTTGATAGTCACCCATGCCGCGCGGGACGCGGCTCCCGGAGCCATGAAACCAACCGCAAAGGCGCAAAGGCGCAAAGGCGCGAAGGATAGCGCAGAACCCGAGGCGCTCTCGACCCACG
>JBDRKM010000435.1:0-41368 GCA_043814015.1 Pseudomonadota bacterium | reverse complement strand
GAAGAAGCCCCAGAGCAGCATCAAGGCCCGGGCGCACCGTCACCTGGAGGTGCACGAGATCCCCGTGCTCAACGGGGACAACGAGTTCGAGGCCCTGGTGATGGTCTATCGGGACGTCACCGAGCGCGAGCACCTCAAGCTGCACCTGCAGCGCGCCAACCGCCTGGCCTCCCTGGGCCAGCTCGTCAGCGGGGTGGGGCACGAGATCAACAACCCAAACCAATTCATCCGCGGCAACATCAAGATCGTCCGCCAGGCCCTGGAGGACATGCTGCCCATCCTCGACGCCCACCACGCCGCGCACCCGGACCTGCGCATCGCCCGCCTGCCCTACGCCTTCCTGCGCCAGCACCTCATGACCCTGGTGGACGACATGGCGCACGGATCAGAACGCATCAAGGGCATCGTCGAGGGCCTGAGGCACTTCGCCCAGAAGGACGACGGCCTGCTGGTGGACGCGGTGCACATCAACCCGCTCGTGGAGGCCTGCGCGCGGCTGGTGGGCAAGGAGGTCAGCAAGGTCGCCACGCTGGAGCTGGGGCTTGGGCGCGACATCCCTACGTTCACAGGCAATAACCACAAGATCGAGCAGATCCTGGTGAACCTCATCATGAACGCGGCCCAGGCCATGCCCCAGGATCGCAAGGGCAGCATCCAGGTGCTCACCTCCTTCGATCCGCCGGACGTGGTCGTCGAGGTCCGGGACGATGGAAAGGGCATGACGGAGCGCACAGTGGAGAAGATCTTCGATCCCTTCTTCACGACACGGCGGTCCGGCGGTGGTACTGGCCTCGGGCTCGCCATCACGCATCGCGCGGTGGTGGAACACGGCGGCACCATCTCCGTGTCGAGCAAGCCAGGTCTCGGCACCTCCATCGCGATCCGCATCCCCGTGGAGCGTGCCCAGGAGCAAGAACCGTAGCCCAGATGAGCGCTCCCGTGGACGACACCCTCCGCACCATCCTCGTGGTGGACGACGAGATCGCGGTCACGAACTTCCTGCTGGTCTTCCTGATGCAGACCGGCCGGTACGACGCCACCGTGCTCAACGACGCCACCGAGGTCCCCGCGCTGCTCGATCAGCAGACCTTCGACGTCATCCTGCTCGACATGGACATGCCAGGCCTCTCCGGCATGGACATCCTGCGCCTGCTCCGGGAACGGCGCATCCCGAGCCCCGTGGTGATCCTCACGGGGGTCAACGACGTGGATCTGGCCGTGCGCGCCATGAAGCTCGGCGCCTTCGACTACCTGATCAAGCCCGTCGAAGATTCCGTCCTGCTGGCCAGCCTCGACGCGGCCGTGACGCTGGGGGCTGTCCAGGAGAGCCTCCGGCAGCTCCCGGCGCACCTGCGGCGCGAGGATCTCGGCAACGCCATGGCCTTCGAGCAGCTCGTCGCCGTCGGGCAGCCCATGGTGCAGCTCCTGCACCACGCCGAGCGGCTCGCCGGCAGCGATCTGGCGGTGTTCCTGCACGGCGAGCCGGGGACCGGCCGCGCCTCGCTCGCCCGATCGATCCACTCCGCCAGCCAGCGCCACCAGGCCCCCTTCACCTCCCTCGACCTCGCCTCCCACGAGCCCCGCGAGCTGAGCGCCTTCCTCTTCGGCCGGGTCGCGGGCGCCGAGGGCGACAGCGAGCGGGTCGGGGCCCTGTCCGCCGCCGCCGGTGGCACCCTCTACCTCGAGAACATCGACGCCCTGCCGCGCCTGGACCAGGAGCGCCTCCGCCTGGTCTTGCAGAGCGGCGCCTTCTACCGCGACAACTCCATCGACGTGCACGACTGCCGCGTGCGCTTCATCGTCTCCTCCACCGTGGATCTACGGGGCGACGCCTACCAGGAGGCCTTCTCCCGCGACCTGCTGTACCACCTGGCCTTCAACACCCTCGTGCTGCCCCCGCTGCGCGAGCGGCCCGAGGATCTCCCTGCCCTCGCGGAGCACTTCCTGCGGCTGGAGAACGACCGGCAGGGCAAGGGTATCCTGGGCTTCGATGACGGCGCCCTCGCGCGCCTCGTCCAGGAGCCCTTCCCGGACAACATCCGCGGCCTCGCCGCCGTCATCCACGCCGCCGTGTCCAGCGAGCAGAGCGGCATGATCTCCCACGAGACCCTGGAGGGGGCTCTTCGCGGGCGCTGAGCGCCTCGCGCGCGACGGCGCGGGCTCTTCGGTGGCGTCAACCTGCGGCTGCTGCGCTGCGCGGGCTGGAAGGGGTCCGGGGCTCCCTGGAATCCAGCCCCCTTCCGAGCTAAACCCCCGGCTCCAGCCACCCGCGAGGTTCCGAACCATGTCCACCCGCTCCACCGTGGTCGCCGCCGGCCTGCTGCTGGCCTCGGGCTGCCCCAAGCCCACCCCCACCGAAGCCCCCTCCCCCGCCGGCGCCGCCGAAGCCGCGCGCGCCTTCGTGGACCAGCTCGACACCAGCGCCGCCCCCATCGCCCGCGATCTCAACCTCGCCTACTGGGACGCCACCACCACCGGCGACTCCGCCGCCTTCCAGCGCGCCTCCGAGCTCGATCTGCGGCTGCGCACGCTGTACGCCGATGCCGAGGGCTTCGCCCGGCTCAGCGCCTGGAGCGCCGATCCCGCCATCGCCAGCGCCGATCCGCTGCTGGCCCGCCGCGTGCTGCTGGCCAAGGACGCCTTCGCCCCCAACCAGATCGACCCGGAGCTCATGGCGCGCATGGTGGCGCTGGGCACCGAGGTCGAGGAGATCTACAGCACCCATCGCGGCACCATCGATGGCCGCGAGGTCGACGAGAACGAGATCCTGGACATCCTGGGCGACAGCACGGACCGCGCCCTGCGCCAGCAGGCCTGGGAGGCCTCCAAGCAGGTGGGCCCGCTGGTGGCGGAGAAGCTGCTGGAGCTGGTGAAGCTGCGCAACGAGGCCGCCCGCCAGGCCGGCTACCCCGACTACTACCAGATGAGCCTGACCCTCTCCGAGCAGGATCCGGCGACCATCAAGGCCCTCTTCGCCGACATGGCGGAGCGCTCCCGCGGCCCCTTCGAGCAGCTCAAGGCCACCATGGACGCCCGCATCGCCGGGCAACTGGGGGTCACCCCCGCCGATCTGCGCCCCTGGGACTACGCCGACCCCTTCTTCCAGGAGGCCCCGCAGGTCAGCGACCACGACCTCGATGCCTTCTTCAAGGGTCGCGACGTGGCCGCGCTGGTAGCCGGCTACTTCGACGGCATCGGGCTGGACACCCACGCCATCCTCGCGCGCTCGGATCTGTACCCGCGGGAGAAGAAGCAGCCCTCGGCCTACTGCACCGACATCGACCGCGAGGGCGACGTCCGCATCTTCTGCAACACCGTGGACGACGAGTACTGGGCCAGCACCATCCTCCACGAGCTGGGGCACGCGGTCTACAGCGCGGGCATCGACCGCGCCCTGCCCTGGGGCCTGCGCAACGAGTCCCACCCCTTCACCACCGAGGCCGTGGCCCTGCTGTTCGGGCGCCTCTCCAAGGACCCCTCCTGGATCCACTGCGCCACCGGCCTGCCCATGGAGGAGATCGCCCCCGCCGCCCAGGACATGGCGGACACCCAGCGCCTGCTGGAGGTCATCTTCGCGCGCTGGTCGCTCGTGATGGTGGACTTCGAGCGCAACCTCTACGCCGATCCCGAGCAGGATCTGAACGCCCTGTGGTGGGATCTGGTGGAGCTGCACCAGCTCGTCCACCGCCCGGATGGGCGCGACGCCCCCGACTGGGCCACCAAGATCCACATCGTCACCGCCCCGGTCTACTACCACAACTACCTGATGGGCGAGATGATGGCCTCCCAGATGCTCGCGGCCATGGCGCGCGATCTGTACGACGGCCAGCCCTTCGGCGAGCTCGACACCTGCGGCAACCCCGCCGTGGGCGCCTGGCTCGGCGAGCGCATCTTCGCGCCAGGCGAGCGCGTCCCCTGGAACGAGCTGGTCGAGAACGCCACCGGCGAGCCGCTCACCGCGAAGTACTTCGTGGAGCAGTACCTGGGGGAGTAGAGCCGTCAGCCGTCAGCCGTCAGCCGTCAGTAAAACACCCATTGTAGCTGCTGATAGCTGATAGCTGATAGCTGACAGCTCCTCAGGGATACGTCACTCCCCCCACCGTGAAGCCCAGCCCATCGCTGGTCAGCAGCACGTCCCCATCCTCGTCGGTGCGGAACACCACCACGCCCATGTCGTCCAGCTTACGCAGCGTGCTGTAGGCGGGGTGGCCGTAGTCGTTGTCCAGGCCCACGGGGATGAAGCCCACAAGGGGCGTGATGCGGTCCAGCAGAGCCTGGCTCGTGGAGTCGTCGGAGCCGTGGTGATCCACCTTGTAGACGTCCACCGGCCCGATGTCGAGCGCCGCCTCGCAGGGCGCCTCGCAGTCGCCGCCCAGCACCATGCTGAACTCGCCGTAGCTCAGGAGCAGCACCACCGAGTTGAGGTTCTCGTTGCCCGAACCGATGTCGGAGTGCAGCACTTCGGCGCGTACCTGCGGGCCCAGATCGAGGGTGTCGCCCACGGCGAGCGGCACGCGCCGCTCACCGGCGGCCGCAAAGTAGGCGCGGTCGTAGCTGGTGCTGAAGTCGCCCCCGTTGTCGAAGGACGCCACCACCTCGGGGTGGTCCAGCAGGACGTCGTCCATGCTGCCGAGGTGGTCGCTGTGCTCGTGGCTGACCAGGGTGTAGTCGATGGAGGCGATGCCGCGACTGTCCAGGTACCAGGCCAGATCATCGCAGGCCGCCGAAGGGCCGGCGTCCACCAGCAGCACGAACCCGTCGGGGGATATGACGAGCAGGGAGTCGCCCTGGCCCACGTCGATGAGGTGGATCTGCAGATCGCCCGGCTCCGCGGAAGGGCAAGCGCAGTGGGACGAGCAGGCGCCCGGGCAGGCGTCGTCGTCGTCGCCGTCGCAGGCCTCGTAGCGGCCGCCCTTGATGCCATCGCCGCAGGTGCCGTCGCAGCCCTCGTCCACCTCGCCGTCGCAGTCGTCGTCCAGACCGTCGCAGAGCTCGCGGGCGGTGGGGTAGCGGCCGGCGGCGGTGTCGTCGCAGTCGCCGGGCTGGGCCGCGAATCCCTCGGGCGCGGCGCAGGCCTCCAAGGGCTCGCTCGCGACCCCCCAGCCGTCGCCGTCGGCGTCGCGGTACCAGGTGGAGACGTCCAGGCCCTCGTCCACGTCGTCGTCGCAGTCGTCGTCCTGGCCGTTGCAGCGCTCGGCTTCTCCGGGATGGATCTGCGCGTCGCCGTCGTCGCAGTCGCCCGCGCGGCCCACGTAGCCCTCGGGGGCGGGGCAACCGGCGGTGGCGCCGGCGGCGTCTCCCCAGCCGTCGCCATCGGCGTCGGGCCAGGAGGTCTCATCGCAGGCGGCGGGGCCGGTGTCGTCACCGGGATCGCGGCCGCCTGGGAGGCAGGCGGAGAGGATCACGCCGCACAGGGCGTAGCGCAGGGGTCCAGGCATGCGGACACCTCCAGGGCTGGCACCACCATAGCCGGGATCAGCGGGTCAGGCGCCGGTAGATCCGGGGGAGCCGATCGGGCAGGGCCTCGACCCGCTCGATGATGGTGTAGCCGCCCTCGCCGTACATGGGCCGCAGGTACTCGCGGCTGTGGGGGTCTACCGTGATGCAGAAGGCGTGGACCCCGTGGCGGCGGGCCTCCTGCAGGGCGCGGTGGGTGTCCTCCTGGGCGTACAGATCCGCATAGCGCTCGCAGCCGCAGTCCAGCGGCTTGCCGTCGGAGAGCAGGACCAGGAGCCGCTCCCGTGCGGGCTCGCGGAGCAACAGCTGCGTGGCGTGCCGGATAGCTGCGCCGTCGCGGTTCTCCATCTTCCAGGACATGGCCCCGACCCGCTCGCGGGCGGCCGCGTCCCAGGGATCGGCGAAGCCCTTGGCCAGGTAGAAGGCCACCTGATCGCGGCCGTAGCCGGAGAAGCCCCAGACGGCGAAGCGATCACCCAGGGCCGAGACGGCCTCCGCGGTGAGCACCAGGGCCTCCTTGGCCACCTCGAGGATGCGCTTGCCTCCGCCCGAGACCACCTCGTTGGTAGACGAGGACATGTCCAGCAGGAAGGCCACCGCGACATCGCGGCGGTCGCGGTGGTGGCGCAGGTAGAGGCGGTCGTGGGGGCTGGAGCCCGCGCGGCGCTCGATCCAGGCGCCCACCACCTGGTCGAAGTCCAGGGCGTCGCCGTGGGGTACGGCCCGCTCCAGCACCATCTCCTGGGGCCGCAGGGCCTCGAACTGCCGCCGCAGCGAGCGGATCTGGGGACCGTACTCGGCCATGACCCGCGCCACGAAGGCGCCGCTGCCGCGCTTCAAGGGCAGCTCCGTGACCTTGGCCCAGGCCGGGCGGTAGTCGCCGATGGTGGCGTCCCACTCGGGGTAGACCGCCTCGCGGGCGCCGCCGGCGGCCAGGGGCTCGGCGTCCTGGAGCAGGGTGGGCGGAAGCTCAGGCGTGCCCCTGGCGGGGGGCTCATCCACCATCCCGCCGCCGGGACCCTCCAGGGTGGAGAGCCAGTCGTCGGCCTCGGCGTAGTCCGCCCGCTGCCGCCGGCCCGCCAGGGCGTCCCGCACCTCGCTGAAAGAGACCTCGTGGCCCGCCTCCCGCGCCCGGTCGCGGGCGGAGAGGGTGCGCTCGTCGGCGGCCTGGGCCGCGGCGTCGCGGGCCTCGGGGCGCAACAGGGCGGCGGCGCGCGCCGGCTGGACCGGGCCGACCCCGATCCGCAGCAGGGCGTCCGCCGCGGGCCAGAGATCGAGCAGGGCCTGGGCGGCGTCCAGCACCGTGGCGCCGGGCGAGTCCATGGCCGAGAGCGCAGGGATGGCCGCTTCGAACGCGCGCCAGGCCGCGCCGTGGGCCCGCATGGCGGCGCCGGAGGGGACCTCGCCAAGCCAGGCCTGGTGAGCGAGCAGCGCCGCCAATTGATCGACCGGACGCAGGCGCTCGAGGTCGGGAGGCGCGGCGGGTAGCTCGGCCCGCAGGGTGTCCAGGTCGCGCGCCAGCCCGGGGTAGGCCCGGCGCGTGGCCGCCTCCACCCGCCGATCCTCGAAGGCGAAGAACAGATCCCGTGCCAAGCCGCGGTTGCCCAGCCCCCGCAGCAGGCGCTGCAGATCCAGCTCGCCCGGCTGGCGCGCGGGCCAGTCTCCGGGGAGGGCGGCCAGGTCCAGATCGAGGCTGCCCTGCTCGAGGTAGCCGGCGCACAGGGCGGTGAGCACACGGTAGAGCAGCGCATCGCGGGTGTCCTGGAAGGCGGCGATGCGTGCGGGCAGGCGGATCACGTGGCCGTCGGTCCAGGCCTGCCCCCCGACTGCTGCGCGCAGGGGGTGCAGGCCGGCCTCGGCCGCGCCCGCCGGGGCCGGCTCCACCTGCACACTCTCGCCACAGTGGGCCGCCGCGTACAGCGAGAGGGTGCGCTGCAGACCCGCGAGCGGCAGGCCCGGCTCCAGCGCCGCGCGCGCCTCCTGCCCGGCGCCCGACTCACCCCGCAGGAAGCTGGCGGCCTTGGCCTGGCTCTCCCCCACCAGCTCGGCCCCTTGCAGGATCAGCCTGCGGATTCCATCTTCGTCGAGGCCCTCCAGGGAGGGGGCCAGGTGTTGGGCCACGGTGACCGCGACTTCGGGTCGCACCTGCACGGCCCAGCCCACCGCCACCAGGAAGCGCCGCCGCTGGCGCGGCGCCACCCGCGCGAGCTGGTCCGGCAACACCAGGGCGAGGTCGCGGGCGATGGCGGGATCCCGCTCGGAGGCCTCCACCAGCAGGTCGCCGTAGGCGCGCGCCAGGTCTCCCCCGAGGGCCTGCTGGACCGCGCCCACGTTGCGCAGCCAGGTGCGGGCCACGGTGGCGTCCGTCCGGGCCAGGCGCACCGCCGGCTCCAGCGAACGCCCCACCTGAGCGAGGGGGCCGAGCACCCGAGCACCGAGGCGCGCGAGGCGGCCGCCACGGGGCCCCCGGGGCAGGGCCGCGTCGGAGGGCTCCCCCGCGCCAGGTCGTCCGCGGCCCGCCATGCGCCGCCCCTAGAAATAGTCGGCGACGATGCCGGCGATGGAGCCCCTCAGATCGGGGTCGTCGGTCAAGGTGCGGGTGAAGGCCGCCGCGCAGGCCTCCCTCGGATCGGAGCCGGCCGCCATGAGCTTGCCGGCGTAGATCACCAGGCGGGTGGACACGCCCTCCTCCAGGCCGCGGTCGGTCAGGTTGCGCACCTTGCCGGCGATGCCCACCAGCGTCGCGGCCACCTCGGCGGACACGCCGGCCTCGCGGGCCACCACCTCCCGCTCCAGCGCGGGGGGCGGGAAGTCGAAGTCCAACGAGACGAAGCGCTGGCGCGTGGAGGGCTTGAGGTCCTTGAGCACCGACTGGTAGCCGGGGTTGTAGCTCACCACCAGCATGAACTCGGGCGGGGCCCGGAGGACCGCGGCCAGCTTGTCCACGGGCAGCAGGCGGCGGTCGTCCGTCAGCGGGTGGATCACCACCATGGTGTCCTTGCGGGCCTCCACCACCTCGTCCAGGTAGACGATGGCCCCGTGCCGCACGGCGGCGGTGAGCGGCCCATCGACCCAGACGGTCTCGTCGCCCACGATCAGGAAGCGCCCGACCAGGTCCGAGGCGGTGAGATCCTCGTGGCAGGCCACGGTGATGAGCGGGCGCCCGAGCCGGTGGGCCATGTGGGCCACGAAGCGGGTCTTGCCGCTGCCGGTGGGGCCCTTGAGCAGCACGGGTAGCTGGCTGCGCCAGGCGCGCTCGAACAGCGCCACCTCGCCGCCCGAGGGCAGGTAGAAGGGCTCATCAGGGACGAGGAAGTCCTCGGCGGGGGGCGTGATGGAGCGCATGGGGGCCTCTGGGTGGGCCAGCGTAGTCCCGCCCCGCAGGGGGGGCAACAGGCTACGGTCCACGTTTCGGCCACGGCCTCAACGAGGGCCTCGCCGCTTTTTTTGGGGGGGGAAGACAGGTTCTTCCCCCCCTGATCGGGCGCGACACGCGCCCTCCCCCCCATCTTCGCCGCCTGATGGGCGGCGCGGGGCGCTTGGTCGCGCCCCGTAAATGATCCTAGGTTCACGGCCGAAATCTCGGCGATTGGCCGAACCCTGGGTCATAGCCGGGCAACACCCCATCATCGTGACACACCCCGTCCAGGGGAGAGACATTCAAGGTTTTCGTCAAGGGGTCCGAAGAAGTGCCCGGCGGGCCCTCAAACACCTCACAGTGCCTCCGATGGGTGTGTCAGAGGCTGATGATTCCCGAGAGAAGCCCACCAGGGCGCGACCAGGGAACATCACCCGGAGGCGAGCCATGAGTACCGTCCTGCCCACCGTCACGACCACCTGGGATGCCGAGATCACCGCGTCCCCAGGGACGGACGCGGGCCGCCGGCACAGACGCATCAGCCTCCGGACCGAGGTCCACCTGGAGAGCGACTCCAACCTCTACACGGGCCTGACCGACAACCTCTCCGAAGGTGGCCTGTTCGTCGCCACCTCCGAGCTGCTGGCGCGCGGCACGGTGCTGGACCTCGAGTTCTCCCTGCCCGACGGCGGGCCCCCGATCCGCATCACCGGCGTGGTGCGCTGGATCCGGGAGGATCTGGAGTGCATCGAGGGCCCCCCCGGCATGGGCGTGCAGTTCGTCGAGCTCGACGAGCGGGCCGAGGCACGGTTGGAGCGCTTCGTGCGGCTGCGCGACACGCTGTACTACGACGAAGATCCGTTCTGATGCGGGGTTTGACGCGAGCGGCCTCGGGGTGCGGGGCCTCAACCACCAACCAACGGGAGTGAAGACGCAGGGTGCAACCCGGGTACCGCCCGCCCCTCCGCGGGGTGTGATGGGTGCCCACCTCGCGGGCCATGTCCGCGGGCGGCCCGGGATGCGGGCGGGACCGGAATCATGCGCGGGTATTCCGGTCCCGCCCGCAACATTCCCACCGTGCTCACTCCAGGGCGCCGACCTCCTGCAGGCTGGCATGCACCAGCACCGGGTCGAGCCCCAGCTCCTCGCCGCGCTCCAGATCGGGCAGGGCGGGATCCGCGGGAGCAGCGGCCAGCCTGTGCCGCTGACGCCAGGCCGCCAGCCGCGGGCCGAAGCGGGTCCGGATGGTCGCCGATGTGGCGGTGAGGCCCACGTAGAAGAGCCACCCGGCGATGGCCTCGTCCACCAGGGGCAGGAGATCGGGGATGGCGATGGTGAGGGCCAGGATCTGGGAGAAGGTGAAGGTCAAGAGGATCTGCGCCGGCAGGGGCAGCCGCATCAGGCGGCGCTTCACGTCGAGCTTGCCCAGCCAGGCGCGGGTCGTCTCGAGGGGGTTGGGGATCGCGAGCGCTTCATCCATGGTGACCTCCCGGTTCACGTCGAGCGCCCGGGGTACGCCAGCCGCCGGGGAGCTATTTCAGCCGCGCTCCTCCCGCCGGAATAGGAGGAGGGCGCCGTCCCGGGAGGTGCCCCATGGAGCCCGCCGCCGCGCTGCTGCAGACCCTCAGCGTCCTCTTCGACGAGAACGAGCTTCGCACGCTGTTCTCCACCGATCTCTACCTCGGCGACCTCAGCCACCGGATGCCCCCCCGGGGCGCCGCCGGCCTGGTGCCGGAGCTGGTCGCCGGGCTGCTGGAGGAGAAGCGCGCCAGCAGGGCCTTCTTCCGCACCCTCGCCCAGCTGCGGCCCGACGACAACGCCGCGATCCATCGCCTGCACGCGGCCTGGTTCGGACGGCGCGTGCTGGTGCTTCACGGCGGCGCCACCGAGCCCGGGCGCGAAGCCCAGGCCCGCCACGACGCCCGCCAGGCCGAGGCCCTGGCCGAAGCCCTGGCGAACGCCGGCCACCGTCCCCTGATCTGCAGCCCCACCGCCCCCGATCTGCCCCCTTCCGTCACGCTCCAGACCGCGCTCACCGACTGCGACGCCCTCTGCCTGGTGCTCTCGGCGGCATCCTCGCCGCGGATGCTCTGGGCCCTCGGCACCCTGAGCCCACGCCGCGGTGAGGGCGCCTGGCCCCTCGCCCTGGCCATCGCCACCGACGCCACCGAGCTGTCCGAGGCCATGCGCGTGGCGCTGGTGGAAGCCCCCCTCCCCTGCCGCGATCCGGGCGCCCTGCAGGAGACGGCCCGCGCGGTCCTGGCGCGGCTCGACGCCCTGACCCCCGAGGCCGTGGTCCGCGGGGCCCGCCAGGGCGGCGCCGATCCCTGGCCTCCGCCCCGGGCCGCACGAGCCGCCCCCCCCGCCCGCCCAGGCCCCACCCCCGTGGCCGACGCCCCGCGCAAGGTCCTCGCCGGGGAGGGCCTGGAGATCCATCAGGAGCTGCTGGCGCGCCCCCTGCAGGTCACCCGGAACGACGGGCGCCTCGAGGTGCTGCTGGACCGCGAGGGTGTCCAGTCCCTCGTGCTGGGCGCCGAGGCCCGCAAGGCCGTGTGGCTCTCGGAGCTGGGCTCGCGGCGCCGCCTCGCCCGGGCCCAGGCCTGGGACGCCTGGTACCGCGAGGCGTTGACAGGCCGCACCGGCGGGCCGCCGCCCACCGACCCCTGCCCTCCCCTGCGCTGGGGCAGCTCCGGCGCGGTGGTAGAGGTGGCATGGCGCGGTGAACTGTGGATACCTCTCTTCTTCCGCGACATCCCGCCCTTCGGCTGGAACCTGCCGCTGGGCGCCTCCGGCCCCCAGGACCGCCCCGACGACCCGCTGGCCTGGGGCACCCGCGAGCTGTTGGAGGAGCTGCTGGTGTTGAACGGCGACCCCGCCTGGGGCCAGGCCCGCGCCTTCCAGCCCCTGCTGGTGGACGACGACCGCGACGGCCAGGCCACCGCCCGCGCCCGCGCCGTGGCCCACGCCCGCCTGCCCCTCGCCCTGCGCGAGCGCGCCGACCACCTCGCCACCTGGGCCGGCGAGGACCTCCCCTGCACCGCCCGGTCCACGGGCACCGACCTGCACATCCGCGACGCCTCGGGCGTCAGCGTGCAGCGCGACCTGCTCGTGGCGGCCACCCCCCAGGAGCTCGGCCTGGACGTGGCCCGCGTGCTGCGGGTGTGCCTCCCCGACGACGCCAGCCTGCTGGACGGCGAGGTGCTGGAGCGGGCCGACGGCCGCCAGGAGCTGGTGCGCATGCCCGTGGCCCTGATACGCGCCGCGCGCCTGCGGCAGCTGTTCGGGCCCGGCGCGTCTCCCGTGGCCGAAGAGGGCACCCCGCCCTCGACCGTGGTGGATGGGCTCGAACCAGCCGATTTGCACATCTTTCCCTGGGACGTGCGCCGGCGCCGCGAGCTGGCCCTCGGCACCCGCATGGCCGAGGGCCCAGCCGACCCCCTGGAGCAGGCCCGCCACCGCGCCTGGCTCGACCGGTTCGGCGAGCACTTCCTGGATTCCCGCGGCGAGCCGAGCTGTGCTTCCCCCAGCCCCCTGTTCGTCGGATCCACCGCCCGCCTGCTGGCGGCCTGGGCGCACCTGGCGGAGGCCTGAGGCGCCATGGGCTGCGCCATCTGTGGTGAGCCAGGGGCCGGGCAACGCATCGCGGGCGTATCACTCTGCGACACATGCTTCAGCGGCGATTTCGGCCATCACCTGGGGCGCCACGGGGTCCACCTGCAGGAGCTCCGCTACGACCTCGAGGATCGAGAACACTCCTCCATCGGCCACTTCGTCGAGACGTGCGCCACCCTGGACCGCGCGCTCGAGCTGGACGCCACCTTCTCCCCCCAGGGCCGGCTCACGCGCTGGCTCGGCTCCAGCCACGTGCGGACGGGCGATGCGGACTTCGATCGCGCCGTGCTGGTCAAGACACCGCGGCCAGAACGCGCGGCACGCATCCTGGAGCATGCCGGAGTACGCGCGGCCATCCTGGACAACGTCTTCGAGCTGGCGGCCGCGGGCACGGGAGGTGAGCTGCGCATCCAGGGCCACCGCTGCCGGTTGTGGGAGCAGCTCGATCACGCCCGCCGCGGCGCGGGCCTGGAGGACCGGCGGCGCCTGGCGGTGCTCTTCCTGCACCTGGCGGAATGGGCCGCAGCGTCAGGGCTGCCAACCAACCCCGCGCTCGCCGCCTTCCCCGACCTGGAGGGGCTCGGGGACGCCCTCTCACGGGGTCGCCTCCTGCACGTGAGCTTCCATCGCACCACCCTCCCCCACCTCACGGGGTTGGCCTTCCTCCAGGCGATGGGCGCGGGAGACGCCTTCCCCTCTTTCGGTCTCCACGGTTGCAGGGTGGTCTCGGGCGACTTCACGCCCCTGCGCACGTTCGACTGGCTGCAGCGGCTCCAGCTCGAGGACCTCCCCGATCTTGGCGATCTATCGTGGCTGCCACGCCTGGCCTCGCTGCAGGTCCTGAACCTTGCGGGCTCCCCCGTGGGAGACCTCTCCCCCCTCGCAACGCTCACGGACCTGCAGATCCTGACCTGCGGCCACACCGCCGTGCAGGATTGCGCCCCACTCGCGCGCCTGCCCCGCCTGCGCGGGCTCTCGCTGGGCTGGACCCGAATCACCGATCTCAGCCCCCTGGCAGGTCTCACGGCGCTCGAGGAGCTGAACATCTCCGACCTCGCGGTGGACCTCTCCCCGCTCTTCGGTATGCCGCGGCTGAGGAAGCTCTGGATCCGCGACGGCCGGGTGGACCCGGCCCAGCTCGATGCTCTCCGTGGCCACCTGCCCGCTCTGCGGATCGATCCGCCGTAGAGGAACGCCGCGAGACTTGACGTACTCTGCTCGAAACAGCAGAATGAACAGATGACTCGCGCGCTCTCGTTCTGCCTCGCCCTCTCCATGCTGCTCGGCGGCTGCCTGGTGCGCCGCGATCTGTACGAGGAGCGCCTGCGCGAGCTCCGCGCCTGGGTGGACAGCGGCCTCGGGGACACAGGTGGGCTCGACACCGGCGACAGTCGGGACACCTCCACCGAGGACACCGGCGGGCCCGACACGGGTGATACATTCGACACCAACCGCGACGACACCGACGATGATGATCCCGCAGATACCGCCATTCCGGACGACACAGGCGATACAGGGGGCGCGGGCGATACAGGCGACACAGGTATGGATGACGGCCGTGACACAGGAGGCGGCCGCGACACGGGACATGACACCGGCAGTCCGGGGGAGACCGGCCTGGACGACGGCCGAGACGACACCGGCGAGGACGAGCCGTGATCGCCGCCCTGCTGCTCGCCCTGCCGGTCTTTGCCGACTGCGATGACGCCCTCGCCTACGTGGCGCGCGCCGAGCAGGCCGTCCTCACCGCCCAGCCGGAGGAGGCGCGCCAGGCCCTGGCGGACGCGGCCGTGGCCTGGGCCTGCGGTCCCGTGGTCGATCCCAGCCTGCTCGCCCGCTACTGGAACGCCGAGGGCGCGCTCGCCATGGGCGACGGCGATCTCACCCGCGCGCGCCTCTCCTTCGCGGCCGCCTGGCGCATCGCCCCCGACTCCTGGCCCGTGGACTACGGCATCAAACCCTACATCCAGTACAAGGCCGCCGCCGAGGAGTGGACCGGCGTGGGTGTGCTCAAGCTGCACCCCGAGCCCGCGGGCCGCCTGGCCTTCCTGGATGGCGCCGCGGCCAGCTTCCCCGCCGAGGCCAGCGCTGGCCTGCACCTGGTCCAGGTGGGTGCCACGCCCGAGCACATGGAGCTGGCCTCCTTCGCCATGGTGGCGGCGTCGGGCACCGCCATGGTGCTGATGAACCTCGATCCCGTGCCCACCGTCACCGCCGCACCCGGTGCCCTCCCCGTGGAGCCGCCCCCCGTCGTCCTGCCCCACCCCACGGGCCCCCCTCAGCGTCAGCGCGCCCTGCTGGGCGTGGCCGGCGTCTCCGCCGTGCTCGCCGGCGGCGCGATGTTCATGGCCCAGCGCGAGACCGAGGGCCTGCTCACCGCGCAGCACGAGGCGCAGCTGGATGGCGCCTTCGCCCGTCAGGTGGCCTGGTCGCAGGTGGCCGTGGCGCTGGGGGGTACCGCGGGGGTGAGCCTGGTGCTGTACGCGGTGTTCTGAATCAGCCCAGGATCACCCGCGCGTCGAGCGCCAGCCCACCACTCGGCAGCACCCGGAACGGGTTGACCTCGATCTCCTGGATCGGCGGGGCCACATCCAGCAGCGCCGCCAGCCGGACCAGGGCCTCGGCCGCGGCGTCTACGTCCAGCGCGGCGCGCCCCCGGGCCCCCGTCAGCATCCCACTGCCCCGTAGCCCGAGGATCATGTCCCGGGCCTGCGCCCGCGAGAGCGGCGCCACCCGCAGGGCCACCTGGTCGAGCAGCTCCACGAAGATGCCCCCGAAACCCACCAGGGCCACTGTGCCGAGCTGGGGATCGCGGCGGGCGCCGAGGATGAGGTCCACCCCCTCCGGGGCCATGGGCTGGACCAGCACGCCGGGTCGCTCGGCGCCGAGGCTGCGGCCCACCGCCAGCAGGTCCCGCGCAGCGGCGCGCAGGGCGGCCTGGGAGCCGAGCCCCAGGCGCACCCCGCCCACGTCGCTCTTGTGGGAGGCCGCGCTGGCCACCAGCTTGGCGGCCGCGGGCAGGCCCAGCTCGCGCCCCGCACGCATGGCCGCGCCTACACCGGGCACCACCCGCCCCGGCACCACGGGCAGGCCGGCGGCGGCCACCAACGCGATGGCCTCGTCCACCCGCGGATCGCGCCGTTCTGCGAGGCAGGGAGCCAACACAGCCTGTGCGTCACCCACCTCCGGCGCGGCCTCCGCTGCCACCACAGGCCGCGGCCGGCTGTGGTCCCTGAGCGTGGCCAGGGCCGCCACGGCTTCGGTGGGCTCGGCGAACAGGGGGAAGCCCGCGGTGCGGCGCAGCTCGGCCTGCTCGGCCGGATCGGCCACGATCACCACCGCCAGGGGCTTGGTGCTCTCCCGGCCCAGCGCGGCCAGGCGCGCCACCAGGCGCCGTGACACGATCTGCTCACCCGTGCCGGTGTAGGTGTGCAGGAAGACCACCCCGTCCACGTCGTCCTGGGCCAGGGCGCCGGCCACGAGCTCGACGTAGGCGTCGAAGTCGAACAGGTCACCCAGATCGAGCGGGTTGGTCAGGCGCACCACGCCGGCCCGGGAGCGCTCCCGGATGGCTCCCAACAGGCTCGCCTCCAGGGCGGCCAGCGAGAAGCCCGCGGCCTCGCAGGCGTCGGCCACCTGTACGGCATGCCCGCCAGAGCGCGAGATGACGGCCAGGCGGGAGCCTGGCAGCGGCGGCAGGGAGAGGGCCTTGAGCCCGTTGACCAGCGAGGCACCGTCGTCGAAGCGCAGCGCGCCCACCTGGGCCAGGGCGGCGTCGATGACGCGGTCGTCACCCGCGAGCGAGGCGGTGTGGGAGGCGGCGATGGCCCGGGAGAGGACCCCGCGGTTGGCCTTCTGGACCAGGACCGGTTTCCTGGCACCCTCCAGCAGGCGCAGCAGGCGGCGGCCGTCGCCCAGGCCCTCCAGGTACATGACCACGTGGGTGGTGCGCTCGTCGGCGAGCAGGAACTCCAACAGGTCGCACTCGTCCACGTCGAGCTTGTTGCCGATGCTGGCGAAGCGGGCCAGCCCCAGCCCCTCGTGGGCCAGCAGGGAGAGGTAGGCCACCCCCACCCCACCGCTCTGCGAGAGCACCGAGATCCCGCCCCGCGGGTAGATGTCCGAGAGCGGCGAGAACGGCACGATCAGGCCCTCGCGCATGCTCATCACGCCGAGGCAGTTGGGGCCGATGAAGCGCACGCCGTGGCGCCGCGCGGCCGCCTGCAGGGCCCGCTGCAGCGCGATGCCCTCGCCGCCCTTCTCGCCGAAGCCGGCCGACTCGATGACGAGCCGCCGGATGCCTGCCCGGCCGCAGGCCTCCACCAGCGCGGGCACGGTGGCGGCCGGAGCCAGCACCACACCCAGATCCGCCGGCTCGGGCAGCGCCTCCACGGAGAGATGGATCGGCAACCCGCCGAAGCTGCCACCGCGGGGCCCCACGAGCTGGATCTGCCCGGCGAAGCCGAAGGCCTGCAGGTTGAGCACGATGGCGCGTGCCAGGTTGCCGGGGCGGTCGGACACGCCGATCACCGCGACGCTCTCGGGCTCGAAGAATCCGCGCACGGCGCCGGCCTCCACGGTGGCCCCGGTATCTAGCGCCTCAGAGCGACAGCGACACCCCCCAGCCCGACAGGGTGCCCCCGGCCACCACCCGCCGGCTGTACTGCAGGTTCAGCCCCACGCGCCCGAGGTGGACGCCGACCCCCGCCCGCCAGCCGAGCTCGTGGCCGAGGGAGGCTCCCTCCGCGTGCCGCGATGGGTTGAACAGCACCGCCGGGACGAGCCCACCCAGGGCGTAGATCCTCTCGGGGCCGAGGTGCAGGTCGAGCGGGAAGTCGATCCCCACGGAGGAGGCGAGCAGATCCTGTCCCCCAACGCCGTAGCGGTTCCAGAAGAGGTCGGGCCCGACGGACAAGCCCCACAGCTCCTTCTCCACGCCGATGAAGCTCCCGAGACGGAGATCGAGCCCGGAGAGCCCGCCCGTGGTCCACGCGACCAGGGCGCGGGTGCGCTCCATCACCGGCGCCTTCCACAGGGCGAGCCCGCCTGTGGCGCCCAGCTGGACGCCGCCCTGGACGCCGCTGGGGCCAGAGAAACGGGCGTAGCCCACCACGGGGCGCAGGTAGGGGTCCGGCTGCCAGGGGACCCGCGCCACCTCGTCATCCCCCGGCGCGGGCTCCGGTGCGGGCTCCGGCGCAGGCTCCCGTGCCAGGAGCGGACCCGCGAGCAGCAGCGCCAGCGCGAGGGCAGCCATCTACTTGTGGTCGTCCAGGAACTTCTCCAGGGACTGGTTCACGCGCTCGAGGTTGGGCGTGATGAGCGAGACGATGAACTTCTCCACCTGGGGCCCGAGCCGCCGCGCCATGAAGCCGGGCACACCCGGCAGGCTGGCGATGTCGATGGTCAGATCGCCCGTGAGCAGCACGGAGGTGGTGCCCCGCTGCTCAGCGAAGGTGTTGCGCCCGCGGCAGCTCACCATCTCGCGGAAGACGCGGGTCTTGATCTCCCAGTCGCAGATCATGGTGGCCTCGTCCCAGGTGGCGAAATCGTCCCACATCAGGTTCTCGGGCTTCAGCACCACCTTGAGGGCGGTGGGCACCTCGCACTGGGCCACCCAGACGTTGTGGATCTTGACGACCCCGCCGGCATCCTCGCGCGTCTGCACCTTGATCTCCCGCACATCGGGGATGTAGGCGGCGATCTCGGAGAGGCGGTCGCGGTAGGCGCGGAACACGGCGGCGCGGGGGTGGTGGACCAGGGAGACGGAGTGGATCTGCATGGTGAGCTCCGGGGTTTGGGGGGCTCTATCAAGAAACCACGAAACGGTTAGGCTGCCCGGCCCCACGGAGGGCTGCGAACGTGATCGTCCGCCCCGTGCTGCCCGTCGAGCGCCCCGAGCTGCGCGCGCTGTTGGCGCAGGATCCGCTCGTCAACCTGTACCTGCTCTCCACGCTGGAGCAGGGCAGCCTGGCCGGCGACAGCCCGCGGGGAATGTTCTACGGGCTGTGGGAGCGCGACCCGCTGGGCAGCGTGACGGCGCGCTCCGAGCTGGCGGCGGTCGCCTATGCCAGCCCCGGAGGGCTGGTGGTGCCCTGGGCGCCATGGTCGGAGCACGCCTTCTCCCTGGGTCACTACCTCTCCAGCCGCCACGTCATCCAGCTGCTCATCGGCCCCCGGCTGGCCACCGACGCCCTCTGGGACGGCTACGGCCGCTCCGGCCGCGTGCGGACCCGCTTCGACCAGCGCCTCTATGTCTGCCGCGAGGCGGCGCCGGGCCCCATCGCTGATGGGCTGCGCCTCGCCCGCGAGGAGGACATCCACGTGGTGGGGCGCTTCGCCTCGCGCATGATGCTGGAGGACCTCGGCTACGATCCCGCCCAGGTCAGCCCCAAGGCTCACGCCCAGGCCGTCCGCCGGCGCATCCAGGAGGGGCGCACCTGGGTGGTGGAGCGCCACGGCGAGCTGGTCTTCAAGATCGACCTCGGCAGCACCAGCGCCGAGGGCGCCACCGTCGGTGGCACCTTCGTCGTGCCCTCCCTGCGCGGCCAGGGCATCTGTGGGCGCGCCATGCGCGGCGTGGCCAAGGCCCTGCTGCACTCCCACCCCGTGGTCACGCTCCACCTGAACGAGGCCAACGCCCCCGCCATCGGCTGCTACGCCGCCGCCGGCTTCGTCCGCGACGCCGCCATGCGCCTGATGGTGATCGAGCCGGAGAGGCCGTAGCAGACCGCCCCACCTGCCCCGCAGGTTAGAGGTGCCCGTCCCATCGCCCGGAGATCGCACCGTGCTCCTCGCCCACCCCGACTTCAGCGCGCGCGTCGAGGCCCTCGTGGGCGAGCTCGAGCGCGACACCGACGCCGAGATCGTGGTCGTGGCCGCACGGCGCTCGGGCGGCTACCGCGACGTGCCCTGGCTGGCGGGGGCCGTGGGGGCGCTCTGTGCCCTCGCGGTGCTGCTGTACAGCCCCCTGTCCTTCAGCGACGCCACCACCCCGGCCTATGTGCTGGCCTTCGGCGCGCTCTTCGCCTGGGTAGCCCACCGCAGCGATGCCCTGCTGCGCCTCATGACCCGCCCGCAGCGGCGCCTGCGCCAGGTGGAGGAGGTCGCCCGCGCCGCCTTCGTAGAGGAGGCGGTCCACGGCACCCGGGCGCGCACCGGCGTCCTCATCTACGTGTCGGAGGCCGAGCGACGCGCCACGCTGGTGCGCGATCTCGGGCTCGACGGCAGAGTCCCGGGGGCCGCCTGGAACGCGCTGGATCTGGCCGTCGCCGACCTCGACGGCCTCGTGGCCTTGATGCGCGCCGTGGGCGCCGTGCTCGCCGAGCACGTGCCCGCCACCGCCGACAACCCCAACGAGATCTCCGACGCCCCCCGGGTGCGCTCATGAACGCCGCCCTGGCCTGGCTCACCGCCCTGCGCACGCGCCACCCGCGCCTGCTGCCCACGCTGGGGCTGGCCGCCCTCGCCCTGGCGGCCGTCTCCCTGCTGTTCGTGGATCCGAGCGAGGCCTGGGCGCGGGTCGGCGGTGGGCAGTCCTACGGCGGCCACTCGCGCAGCAGCAGCAGCGGCAGTGGCGGTGGTGGTGGAAACGGCGACTTCATCTACCTGCTGATCTGGCTGTGCATCGAGCACCCGGTCATCGGCATCCCGCTGACCCTCATCGTCATCGCCGTCGCCGTGGTCAAGATGCTCATGAGCAAGCGCTGGGGAGGGGATTCCAGCTTCCGCACGCGCCAGCACACCGTCCACTACCAGCCCCGCGTCAGGGCCCACGACCTGCGCGCCCTGCAGGCCTCCGACGCCAACTTCAGTGAGCCGGCCTTCCTCGACTTCGCCCAGGTGGTCTACACCCGCTGCCAGCACGAGCGCGTCGGCGGGCGCATGGAACGCGTGGCCGCCTACCTCTCCCCGCAGGCCAAGGCCACCCTGACCCACCGCACCCCCTCTTCCTCCGTCCACGACGTGATCATCGGCGTCACCAAGCTCACCCGCAGCCGGGTCGGCAACCAGGTGATGGAGATCGTGGTCGAGTTCGAGGCCAACCTCACCGAGACCCGCCGCGACCAGGACGTGCAGCTGCTGGTCACCGAGCGCTGGACCTTCCAGAAGCACGTGGGTGCCCTCTCGCCCTCGCCCGAGCGCCTCGTGGCGCTGGCCTGCCCCAGCTGCGGCAACCCGGCCGAGACGCGCTCGGATGGCCGCTGCACCCACTGCGACACCCCCATCGGCAACGGGCGCGTCCTGTGGCTGGTGTCCGACTGCCGCCTGGTGTCCGAGGAGCCCATCAAGCCGCCCGCCCTGTCGCTGTTCACCGGCGAGGAGGCCGGCACCCGGCTCCCCACCGTCTACGATCCCGGCCTCGGTGCGCAGCTGCGGGCCTTCCAGACCCGCTACCCGAAGTTCGACCAGCTCATGTTCAAGGCGCATGTGCGGGAGATCTTCCTGGCCCTGCAGCGGGCCTGGTCCGAGGGTCGCTGGGAGCTCGCGCGGCCCTTCCAGACCGACCACCTCTTCCAGCAGCACCGCTACTGGATGGAGCGCTACCAGCGCTTCGGCCTGAGGAACCTCCTCGAGGACGTGGAGGTCCTGGAGATCGACCTCGTCAAGATCACCGCCGACGCCTTCTACGAGTCCGCCACCCTGCGCATCAAGGCCCGTATGCGCGACTACACCCTGGATCGCGCCGGCGACGTGGTGGGCGGCAGCGAGACCCGCGCCCGCACCTTCTCCGAGTACTGGACCTTCATCCGCACGGCGGCCAAGCCCAGCACGCGCAAGGGCGACACCCACCACTGCCCGGCCTGCGGCGCGCCGCTGGACCGCGTCTCCGAGACCGGCGTCTGCGGCTACTGCGGGGCCAAGATCGCGTCGGGCAGCCACGACTGGGTGCTGTCCACCATCGCCCAGGACGAAGCCTACGAGGGGTGAGCATGGCCAGCAGCCGAACATCCAGGGATCCCGTGGTGCGCGCGCTGTTCGAGGCGCTCGCCTGTGGCAGCCGAGTGCCCACCGTGCACGACGAGGAGGGCGAGGCCATCGAGCCCCGCACGCCCACGGGCGCAGACGTGGATCGCCACACCCACGGCTTCCACACCTGGCCCGCCGGGCTGCACCCCGACGCCGCCGCGGGCCTGCTGGCCCTGCTCCCCGCCGGCCCGGTCGCCGACCCCTTCTGCGGTGGCGGCACCGTGCTGGTGGAGGCCATGCTCGCGGGGCGGCCCGCCTTCGGCAGCGACCTCTCCCCCGTCGCCGCGCGCGTCGCCCGCCTGCGCACCGCCCGGCTCGATGACGACGCCCTGACCTCCTTCCGCTCCGCCGCCCGCCGCGCCACGGAGGTGGCCCGCACCGCCACCGACCTGCCGGATGAAGCGGCCCGCAAGGTGCTGGACCGCTGGTACGAGCCCCACGTCCTGGCGGAGCTGGAGTCGCTGCGCCGGAGCGCCGCCTCGGCGCCGGAGCCCGTGCGCGCCCTGCTGGAGGGCTGCCTCTCCGCCATCGCCATCAAGGCCAGCCTGCGCCAGAGTGATACACGCGCCGCGCGCGTGACACATCACCGCCCGAGGGGCACCACGGCGATCCTGTTCCACAAGAAGGCGCGCGAATTGGCCCGTCGCATCGCCAGCTTCCGAGAAGCCGTCCCCGCCGGCACCCCCGCCGCCATGATCCGCGAGGGCGACGCCCGCGGCCTGCGCCTGCCTGCCCCCGTGGCCGGCATCCTCACCTCCCCGCCCTACCCCGGCGTCTACGACTACCTGCCCATGCAGCTGTTGCGTCACGTCTGGCTCGGCCTGCGCCCCGAGGCCCAGGCCCGGCGCGAGCTGGGAAGTCGCCGCGCCTTCAAGGGCGACTCACTCGAGGCCCGCCGGCGCTGGCGTGAGGACAGCGTCCAGTGGATGCGGGCCGCCTCCGCCGCGCTCCAGCCCCAGGGGCGACTGCTGGTGGTCATCGGCGACGGCCAGGTGGGCCCCAAGGTCATCGGCAGCGCCGAGCCCACCCTGGAATCCGCCGCCGAGGCTGGCTTCCGCCTCGTGGCCCGCGCCAGCCGCGGCCTTCCCGCCACGCAGCCCGCGCGGCAGGAGCATGCGCTGTTGTTTGAGAAGGGCGGTTAGTCGCCCAGCCCCAGCGGATCGTACAGATCGGGGAAGGGCACCGTGTTGCCGAAGGCGGTGCCGGCGAGCGCCTTCATCTCCCACACCACCTCATGGTCCAGCGTGACCTCCTGCACGAGCCCGACGGACCCATAGTTGATCAGCCTGTTTCCGTTGGACAGATCCCGCGCCGTGCCCTGCACCAGGGCGTAGTGCCCCTCGCCGTCGCCCTGGCTCCAGATCTCGGTGAGGGTCTGGGCGCCATCGTCCACGGCGTACTCCACCGCGGTGGTCTCGCGGACTTCCTCGTCGGTGGTGATGAGCAGCAGGGTGTCGTCCACGGTCCAGGTGGCGTCGTGCTGGTAGTTGAAGGTGCGGCTGCCCTCGGCGAAGCGGTAGCCGTCCTCTCCCCCGAACTCGCGCAGCACCGCGCCGCTCTGCATGTCGACCTCCAGCAGCACGTCGAAGTTGCGGACCGAGACCAGCAAGGTGTCGTTCGAGGCCACGTAGTTGACCGCGTTGCAGTGGGTCCAGTCGCCGCCCTGGGGGTAGAAGCCCGAGTCCCAGCGGTCGTGCCAGTGGGGGTCGCGCCAGTCCCAGGTGCTCCAGAAGGCGTAGGGCTCGCCGCCGTCCACGGGCAGGATCATGACGGCGTCACCCACCACGGAGATGGGCTCGCCCGTGTCGAAGACGTCGAAGTCGCGCACATCGATGGACAGGTAGGCGAGGGAGCCGTCGGGCAGCTGGGTGAAGGAGTGGTGGCCGTAGGGCGTGTGCATGTCCTCATCGACGCGGCGGTCGAAGGACACCCGCGTGATGTTGCTGTCGTCCTCGCCGTGGTCGGTGAGGAAGCTGTTGAACAGGACATGGCCCGTGCCTTCCTCGAAGGCGAGCTGGATGGGGTTCTTGTCGCGATCCACCTGCTTGTACCACAGCCAGTGGGCCTGGCGGTCGACCACGTAGACCGCGGGCATCCCGCCGAAGGCCGTGCCCAGGATGTAGGGGAGGGGCGCCTGTTTCTCCGGCTCGTCCACGGTCACGACGAAGTCGGGCAGCTCCGCCGGCAGCCCCTCGGTGCGGATGGTGCCGCGGGCCTCGAGCTCCTCGCTGCCCGTCTCCGTCACCGCGCGGAAGTAGACGTCCGCCAACGGGGGGGCGCCGAGCAGGGTCAGGGAGTGCTCCGTGGTGTCCTCGGGCTCCGTGGACGTGCGCATGCCGAGATCGTCCGCGTTCAACCCGAACTCGGCCCAGCCCTTGCCAGGCTCGGGCGTGGTCCAGGCCAGCCTGACCACCATGGGGGCCTCTTCGTCGAGCGTGGCGATCACCTCGAAGTCGTTGCAGCCCAGCAGGGAGAGCGTCAAGAGCGGAAGGAGCGCGCGGTGCATGACAACCTCTGGTTCCATGGACGGGCGCCAGCGTCACCCAGGGAGGCCCGGGCGTCAAGCGCCTTCGCGGGCTAGTGCACGCGCCGTCACACGGAGGCCCCCATGACCGACGCCGAGACCACCATCGCCACCCTGCGCGCCCGCCTCAGGGCCTTCAACGAGGCCCGCGACTGGGGACAGTACCACGCGCCCCGCAACCTCGCGATGGCGCTCTCCGTCGAGGCGGGCGAGCTGCTCGCCCTCTACCTGTGGTGCCAGGACGAGGGCCCCCAGCCGGCAGTGGAGGGCCGCCTCCCGGAGGTCCCGCGCGAGCTGGCCGACGTGGCCATCTGCCTTCTCAACCTGGCCGAGGCCGCAGGCGTGGACCTGGCCGCCGCCGTCGAAGCCAAGCTCGCCGACAACGAGCGCAAGTACCCGGTGGAGCAGGTCAGGGGGCGGATGGAGAAGTACGACGAGTACTGACTCAGCGCCTGGGAGCAGCGGTGCAGGCGTACACAATGACGGGACCTTCCCCGGTGTCGGCGGCACACTCGATTTCTGCATCGCCACCGTTGCAGTTTTGACGGCAGCCATCGCAGGTCAGATCGACAGCCTCTCTCGAGGTCGGCAGCAGCACACAGTCGCCGTGCTCGTCCAGCCCGCAGAAGAGCTGGACCTCCTCGAGCAAATCGCCCAGGTGAGCGTCTGCTTCGACCTCCGCGACCATGCGGCAGAAGTCCTCGGAGGTCGTCCCGGGATCGGCACACCCGGCGAGTACCTGGGCGACAGCGCAGTACCGCAGGCGGAACCGCATCCCCATCACCCCCCCAGATCCCACCAGGCCTGGGGCTTCTTCCGCTCCACCCCGGCCTCCACCACGGCCGCAGCCCTGAGCACCAGGGCCTCCTCCCAGGCACGCCCCATCAACTGCAGGCCGATGGGCAGGCCCGCCTCGTCGTAGCCGGCCGGGACGCTGATGGCGGGCAGCCCGAACAGGTTGGCGGCCTGGGCGTAGCGCATGATCACGAGGGTCAGCGGCATGTTGGACTCGCCCAGCGGGAGGGCGTCGGGTGGGTAGGCGGGGGCGGTGCGGCCCGTGGCGGGGGTGACGATGAGGTCGACTTTTCCCATGATCTGGGCCCAGATCACACCCAAACGGCTGCGGTGGCGCTGGGCGTGGACGTAGTCCTGGCCGGTCAGGGCCTGGGCCAGGGCCAGGTTGATGCGGGTGTCGAGCCCATAGCGGTGGACCCCCGCGCGGATGGCCTGAAGCTGCGTGCCGGCCATCTCCGCGACGATGGAGATCAGGTGGGCCGTGCGCACCATGGAGAGCTCCGGGATCTCGATGGGGACGATCTTTGCGCCCGCGGCGACCATGCGGTCCAGGGCGGCACGGCAGGCGGCCACAACCGCGGGCTCCGCGTCGGCGAACCAGTCCTCGAACAACCCCAGGCGCACGCCGGAGAGGTCGCGATCCCGGAAGTCCGGCAGCAGGGCCGGGGGCTGGCGCTGGCTGAGGCCGTCGTGCTCGTCGGGGCCGGACATCAGGGCGTAGGCCAGCGCCGCGTCGCGCACGGTGGCACCGAAGGCGCCCACGTGGGCCACCGAGGAGCACACGGGGGCCACCCCGTGCTCGCTGATGCGCGAGAAGGTGGGCTTGAGCCCGACCACGCCGCAGAAGGCGGCGGGGATGCGGACCGAGCCGCCGCCGTCGCAGCCGACGGTGATGGGGCAGAAGCCGGCGGCCACGGCCGCGGCCGAACCGGAGGAGGAGCCGCCGGTGACATGCCCGGGCGCGTACGGGTTGCGGCAGGCGCCGTGGTGTGGGTTGAGCCCGGTGACCCCGATGCCGATCTCGTGCATGTTGACCTTGCCGAGCAGCACGGCCCCGGCAGCGCGCAGCCGGGCCACGGCCGTGGCGTCGTGCTCGGCGGGTGCGCGGCCGTGGATCACGGTGCCCACGGTGGTGGGGTAGCCGGCCTGATCCAGCTCGTCCTTCACCGCGATGGGCACGCCGTCGAGCGGCCCGAGGGGTTTCCCGGCGCGGTAGCGCTCGGTGGAGGCGCGCGCCTGGGCCAGCACATCCTCCTCCTGCTGGGCGATGAAGACCCGCAGGGCGGGATCGCGGGCCTCGCTCTCCCGCACCGCGGCCAGCGCCCGCTCGGCGACGGTGAGCGGTGTCAGGGCGCCCTCGCGAAAGGCCCGCACCAGCCAGCGGGCGCTGCGGAAGGCGTGGCCGCTGGGGCCGGCGGGGAGGTCGCCGACCTCTGAAGCCAGGAAGTCCGAGATGGACACCAGCTCGCTGGCGGGTGCCGCGCGCCGCACCGGCGCGTCGAGCGGCGGGACGAAGGCGGCCGAGGCCAGGCCGGCGCTCTGCTCGCGCATGGCGGCCACGCCGGCGCTCTCGAGCAGCGTCCCCACCAGCATGGAGCGCGTGGGCTCATGCTCCAGGGCCCAGACCAGCAGGCGCAGAGAAAAACCGGCGGTGCGGGGGGCCGAGACGGGGGCGAGGTCGTAGGTCATGGGGCGCTCCAGGATCGCGGCGAGCATAGCCCGTGGGGTGGCGAGCGGGTGTCGAAACATGACGAAACACTCGTCGATGTTTCGACGATTTTCGACGGTGAGCGGTCGTGATGCGGCAACACATCCGCATGTTTTGATACAGGCTTCTTTAGCCTTTCTTGTTTATCTTTCATGTGTTCCGTGCCAATCGTTGCGTCACCTCGGCCGCCCGGATCGGCCGGTGGCACGGGCCTTGCTCCAGGCCCGAGCGACCGACCGACGGTCCCTCCCACACCTCGACACCACCACGGAGCGACACCATGCACACCACCTTCCTCCCCCTCGTCCTGATCGCGCTGGCCGGCTGCGACGAGACCACCACCTACGACGACTCCGCCCTCTCCGAGTACCTCGAGAGCCTGGAGCAGCGCATCGACGAGCTCGAGGCCCAGCACGCGGCGGACCTGGCCGCTCTGCAGGCCGACATGGACAACCTCGGCGCCACCGACCTCTCCTCCCTGCAGGCCGACATGGCCGCGACCGAGGAGGACCTCCGGGCCCTCGACGTCCGCGTGAGCTCCGCCGAGTCGGACCTCCGCGGCATGGGCGCGGAGCTGACGACCATGGAGGGAGACGTCGCCTCGGTCCGTTCCGAGCTGTCCGGCCAGGCCGGCGATCTCGACGACCTCAGGGACATGGTGGCCACGAACACCGGCGATCTCGCCGCCGCGAACAGCGGCCTGGCCTCGCTCACCGCCGATGTGTCCGACCTGTCCACCGATGTCTCCGGGAACACCTCCTCCATCGCCTCGCTGTCCACCACCGTGGCCGGGCACACCTCCGCCATCAGCTCCCTGCGCACCGACGTCACGGGCCTGCAGGCCGAGCTCGGGGATGCCCAGGCGGACATCGCCGATCTCGTGATGGACGCCGAACCGCTGGCCTACATGAGCGTGAACAGCGACGGCGATGTGGTCTTCAGCGGCACCAACGTCTACATCCAGAGCGGCACCGGCAGCACGGTGGACGAGAGCAGCGGGCTGGGGAACCTGATCATCGGGTACTCGACCAGCAGCGGGATCGTCATCCGGACCGGGGCTCACAACCTCATCCTCGGCGACGACCACAGCTGGTCCAGCTACGGTGGCATCGTCAGCGGCGACTCGAACCACATCACCGCCCCCCACGCCACCGTGATCAGCGGCGACGACGGCTTCGCGGGGGGGGAGTACTCGGCCGTGATCGGCGGATTCTGCGCCGATGCGGAGGGGGAGTACGCCGTGGTGGTCGGAGGCGGGTACAACGCGGCCCGGGGCCATGGGGATGTCGTCGTGGGGGGCAGCTACAACGTGGCCGACACCTCCGGCTCCACGTCGGGCAGCGCGTCGGTGTTCGGTGGGTACAGCAACGACGCCACAGGCCTGTGGTCGTCCGTCATGGGCGGCTCGTCCAACATCGCGAGCGGCTCCAAGAGCTCGATTTCCGGGGGCTACATCGGCACCGCTTCGGGCTCCTACTCCTCCGTCTCCGGCGGCTCGGAGAACGCCGCCTCCGGCTCCTTCTCCTCCGTCTCCGGCGGCCAGCTGAACGAAGCGAGCGGTTCCTACACCTCCATCCTCGGAGGAGGCAGCAACGTCGCCGACACCTCCCACAGCACCGTCTACGGCGGACGCAATGAGGACACCTACAGCCAGTTCGACTACGTCCCCTGATCCCCCACCCCCACATCCAACCCGTTAGGGGAGCCTTTTCGGAGGCTCCCCGCCGTGCTGCAACACACCGTCGAGCGCGCCATGTTCCTGCGCACCCTGGGTGAGGAGTCCCTCCCCGGGCCCCTCCTCTGGCTGCACGGCCTGGGCGAATCCGGGCTTTGTTTCGAGCGCATCGTCGCCCACCCCCGGCTGGCCGGCTGGCGCCACCTCGTGCCGGATCTGCCCGGCTACGGCCGCAGCGCCTGGCCCCGCGAGCCCATCGGCCTGCCCGACCTGGCCACCCTCCTCGCCTCCTGGCTCGCCTCCCGCGACGAGCCGCCCGCGGTGGTGGTGGGGCACTCCATGGGCGGTGTGCTCGGCCTGCTGCTGGCCGACCGCCACCCCTCCTGCGTGCGCGCCCTCTTGAACGTCGATGGCAACATCAGCCTGGACGACTGCCGCTACAGCGGCAAGGCCGCGCGCTGGGTGCTCAATGACTTCCTCGCCGGCGGCTTCGACCACTTCCGCGACGAGGTCTACCAGGACGGCCTGAACGATCCGCCCCATCGCGGCTACTACGCCAGCCTGCGCCTGGCGGATCCCCGCGTGTTCCACCGCCACTCCCAGGACCTGGTGGCCCTGTCCGCCGCCGGGGAGCTACCCCGCCGCATGGCAGCCCTGCCCATGCCCGCCCGTTACCTCGCGGGCGAGCCCCACGGCGCCAGCCCGCGCTCCCGCGCCCTGCTGCAGGCCGCGGGCGTCCCGATCAGCGGCGTGACCCCGGCCGGTCACTGGCCCTTCCTCGACCAGCCCGACACCTTCGCGCATGTCCTGGTGGGCTTCCTCGAAGCCGACGCGGAGGTCTGGAGCCCGGAGTAGCCGCGGGCTCCAGGAACGCACGCGAGGGTCAGGCGTACTGCAGCCCATCCTCCAGGGCCTGCAGCAGATCCTCGATGTCCTCGACACCCACGGAGACGCGCACCAGGCCGTCGGTGACGCCGCCCGCGAGGCGCTTCTCGCGCGGCACGCAGGCGTGGGTCATGGAGGCGGGGTGCTGGATGAGGGAGTCCACCGCGCCCAGGGAGACGGCCAGCGCGAAGAGCTCGATGTTGTCCATGAGCTGGCGACCAGCCTCGACACCGCCCTTCAGCTCGAAGGAGACCATGCCGCCGAAGTCCTTCATCTGCTTTTTTGCCACGGCGTGGAAGGGGCTGGACTCCAGGCCCGGGTAGTGCACCACCTCCACCTTGGGATGCCGCTGGAGATAGCGCGCCACAGCCATGGCGTTGGTACAATGCCGATCCATGCGCAGCGGGAGGGTCTTGAGGCCCTGGTTGATGAGGAAGCAGTCGAACGGGCTCGGGTTGGAGCCGACATCGCACAGCACCGTGTAGACCGCGGCCTTCACGTCGTCGCGCACGGTGGTGACCAGCCCGCCGACGGTGGTGCCGTGACCGTTGATGTACTTGGTGGTGGAGTGCACGACGACATCCGCGCCCAGCTCCAGCGGCCGCTGCAGGTAGGGGGTGGCGAAGGTGTTGTCCACGATGACCACCATGTCGGGGTTCTGCGCCTTGCCCATGGCCGCGGCCACCGCGATGTCGGTCACGGCGAGGAGGGGGTTGGTGGGGGTCTCGAGGTAGAGAGCCTTGGCCGTAGGGTTGGCCTCGATCACCGCCGCGAGCTTGGCGTGGTTCGAGGTGTCGACCTCCACCACCTTGATGCCCAGGCGCTTGAGGACGTTGTCGGCCAGATGGGTGGTGGCGCCGTAGAGGACATCGCCCATGATGATGGTGTCGCCCGCTGAAGCCACGGCCATCAGAGCCGCGGAGATGGCGGCCATGCCCGAGGAGAAGGCCTGGGTGGACACGGTGGCGTCCGGGTGGGCCTTCTTGAAGTCGCCGCCCTCCAGGGCGTTGATCTTGGCCTCGAGCAGCTTGACCGTGGGGTTGCCCAGGCGGGTGTAGATGTAGCCGGGCTGCTGCTTGGCGAAGATGGCCGCGCCCTCGGCCGCGTCCTTGAAGACGAAGGTGGAGGTCTGGTAGATGGCCCCTGAGTGCGAGACATGCTGGGGCTGCCCGAAGTGCTCACCGGCGTGCAGGGCGCGGGTGGCGAAGCCACAGTCCAGGTAAAAGGCTGCCAGGTCCTTGTTCTTCGAGTCTTCCACGATGTCTCCTTGGGATGAAACCAGCGTTCTACCGACACATTTCGTGTCAGCGCGAGCAGCTTGGGGCCCCCTCAGGTAACACCACCCGGCCCTCGTCACCACGCAGGGATCGCTGCCTCAGGCGCGCACGCGCGGGATACGCTGACCCCTCGCACCTCTCCTGCAGCCGACGGAGCGGATCATGGACACGGACAAGGAAGCGACCAGGCTGGACCTGCGCAACGATCCCGTACTGCGCTGGCTGCGAGCCGGCGTGATCGGGCGCGACGCCACCCTGCCCACCTCCGCGGGGCCGCGCCGCAAGCGCTACTTCGACCAGACCTCCAGCGGGCTGCCCTTCGCGCCCATCGAGGAGCTGATCCGCGACCGGGTGCTGCCCATGATGACCAACACCCACACCGAGGCGAACACCTGCTCCCGCTACATGACCCAGCGGTACGAGGAGGCGCACCTCAAGGCGCGCCGGGCGCTGCGGGCGGCGCCGGACGACGTGGTGATCTTCACCGGCAGCGGTGCGACCGGGGCCATCAACAAGCTGATCGGTGTGCTCGGGCTGCGCATCCCCGACAACATCGCCCGGCAGCAGGGCTGTGGGAAGCACTGGGACGAGACGGGGCGGCCCCTGGTCATCCGCAGCCGCATGGAGCACCACTCCAACGACCTGCCCTGGCGTGAGACCATCGCCGATACCGAGTACGTCGGCTACGACTCCCTGGGGCGGCCGGACTGGCGCGATCTCGAGCGCATCCTGCGCTCCCCCCGCTACAAGGGCCGCGAGCTGAAGATCGGCACCTTCTCCGCGGCGAGCAACGTCACCGGGATCGTCTCGGACGTGGACGCCCTGGCGCGCGTGATGCATGAGCACGGCGGCTGTGCCTGCTTCGACTACGCCGCGGCCGCCCCCTACGTGGATCTGGACCTCCACCCGGGGGATGATCCCGCGCGGCGCCGGGACGCGATCTTCGTGTCCATGCACAAGTTCGTGGGTGGCCCGCAGACCCCGGGGCTGCTGGCGGCCAACCGGGCCCTGTTCCGCAACACCGTGCCGGTGGAGCCCGGCGGTGGGACGGTGCTGTACACCTCCCCCTGGGAATACCGCTACCTCGACGACCTGCAGCATCGCGAGGAGGGCGGCACGCCCCCCATCGTGCAGGTGATCCGCGCCGGGCTGGTGTTCGACCTCAAGGAGGCGGTGGGGGTCGGGCGCATCCACGCGGTGGAGCAGCACTTCCTGATGCGCGCCATCCGCGCCTGGCGCGATGAGGACGCCATCCGCATCCTCGGCGACCTGGCCGCGCCACGCATCGGCATCCTCTCCCTGATGCTCGACAACGGCGCGCTGCACTACAACCTGGCGGTGCGGCTGCTCAACGACCTCTACGGGATCCAGACCCGCGGCGGCTGCATGTGCGCGGGCACCTACGGCCACGATCTGCTGGGCATCGACCAGGCCACCAGCCGCGAGATCCGCGAGCGCCTCGATGGCGGGGATCTGGGCGCCAAGCCCGGCTGGGTGCGGGTGGGGTTCTCGCCCGCCACCAGCGAGGGCGAGTTCCGGGTGCTGCTGGAGGCCGTGCCCCACATCGCGCGCCACTGGCGCCGCTACGCGGATCGCTACGCCTTCGATCCGGACACCGCCGCCTGGCGTGCCCGCGAGGGCGAGCCCGAGCTACCAGCCCTGCGGCTGGTCCCCGACCTGCCCGCATGAGCCCAGGTGACGACACGGTCAGGCACGGCGCGGCCCCGCTGGGCTGGGTCGGCCTGCTCGGCCTGGCGTTGGCGGTGCGGGCCGTGTGGCTCCCAGCATGCACGCGGCACGGCTGGGAGGGGCACGAGGCCGAGTACCTGCAGGCCTTCCAGGGCACCTGGCAGGGGGGCTGGAGCAGCCGGGTCATGCCCCTGCTGGGCTGGCTCTACCGCGGGCTCGGGCTGCTGACCCAGGCCGAGGGCGCGCTGGTCGCCCTCTCCATGGCCGCCTCCCTGCTGGCCATGGCCGCTCTGGTGAGCCTCGTGCGACGCGCTGGAGGGGCGCTCTCCGGCTGGCTCGCGGGCGGGCTGGTGGCGCTGTACGGTAACCACGCGTTCTGGTCCTCCTCGGCCTACAACGTCATCCTCCCCCACGCGCTGCTGCTCGGCGGGCTGGCGCTGCTCGGCGGCGCCGGGCGCGGTCGCACCCTGGCCTCGGGCCTCTGCCTGGGGGCCGCCGTGGGCGGGCGTGTCGAGCTGGCCGCCCTGCTGCCGGCCGCCCTGCCGCTGCTGCACGGTCAGCCCTGGTCGCGACGGGTCCTGTGGGCCGTGGCCGTGGCCGCGGTGGCGCTCCCCGCGCTGCTTCCGCTGGCCTCCGGCGGCGCCCACCCCGCCGGGATCTGGGCCGAGATCCTCCCCTCCCTGGAGCAAAACCTCTGGCCACCGCTGTTCTTGGCGCCCTGGGACCGCCCTGTTCCCCTGGCCCTGGCCCTGACCCTGGCCGCTGTCGGCCTCCGCCGGCGCTCCCACACGGCGTGGCCCCTGGTCCTGCTGCTGGTCCTCGGGCAGCTCTCGGCCGCCTGCTTCGCCGACTCCGGCTTCCGGCACGCCCTGACCGCGGGCGTGGCCCTCTGCGGCCTGCAGGCCCTGGGGCTGGCGGCCATGCTCGCCTGGGCGCGGGAGCACGGGGGCAGGGCGCGGCTCTTGTTCGGGATCGGCGCGGCGGTCGGCCTGGCCGGGGTGCTCCTGCCGCTGCTCGCGGACACGGCCGCGCTGGCGCGGCGCTACTACGCCCCCGCCGAGCAGCTCATCGCGGAGCTGAGCGCCGCCGCCCCCGGCCCCTGGGACCCGGCGGCCGCCGTGGGCTGCCGCACCCTGATCACCTCCCCCACGCGCCAACCCGGCGAGGACGGGCCGCTCGAGGTCGCCCGCGGCCACGGCTGCTGGCTGTGGGAGGAGGACTGGCAGCACCGCCGCTGGACAAGCCTCGGGGTGCACGACCGCGCGGTGCGCGTGAAGCGCCTGTTCGCCCCTATCCCCCTGGGCCTTCGAACGGACCTGGCGGATCAGGGCCGGCCCCCGCGCCTGGTGTGGCGGATCGAGCGGCCCTGAACGCTACTTCACGTGCCGGCCCACCATGTCCGCCACGGCCGGCAGGGCCTCGATGGTGTGCTTCTTGCCCTCGGGGCGCAGCTTGTAGTAGGCCTTGCGCAGGGTGGCGTGCTTCGAGCGCTCCGCGCGGCCGTCCACGATGGTGAGCAGGGAATCGGCGATCTCGTCGGAGTGCCGCATGAAGTGGGAGCGCAGGTCGCCCTTGCCCGAGGCCTTCCAGGCGTCGTAGTGGGGATCCACCTTGGCCGAGAAGTCGTCGAGGAACATGTTGAGGGCATCGCCGATGATGCCCGGCTTGACGCCCTTGACCACCTTGAAGCCGGCCTTGATGGCCAGGCCCGAGAACCCGCTCTTGCGGGCCACCTCGGCGTCGATGACGCGGATGCCGTCGTCGATGATGGCGCGGCGACGGGCAGGATCCTTGATCAGTTCGGACAGGGCGCCCACGGGAGCCTCCTGGGAGAGATGTTGGGGGAGCTATTCGAAGGAGATCACACCCTGGCCGCCGCCGGCCTGCTGGTAGACCGCCGAGTCACCGTCGGTCTTGGGGCAGGGGGGCGGCCAGGCAGAGCCGCCGAGCTCGCGGATCTTGTGGGCGAGGTACTGCTTTCCGTAGCAGTCGAAGCGGTCGCGGCGAGCGTTGGCCTTCTCGGCGCACTCGAGGCTGCGCTTCCAGTCGCGGTCGTTCTGGGCCTCGACCACCAGCAGGCCCGGGATGTTGTAGATGATGTCGTCGGCCGCGTAGGTCTCGAGCCAGAACGCGATCTGGTCGCAGAGGATGTCGGCAGCCTCCTTGGACTTGCTGGACGTGAGGATCTCGAGGATCTTCTCGCGCACCTTGCCATCCTTCTCCTCGGTGAAGGCGCGCTTGCGCAGGCAGGCCAGGGCGGGCTCGCGCTTGGTGCCCTTGTACATCCCCAGGGCGGCGATGCGGACCTCGGGGGCCGGATCGTCCATGATGGCGCTGCAGATGAGGGTGTCCCGGTCGTCGATCTTCGACTCGCCCAGCAGCTGCAGGACGGTGAGCCGCACCTCGCCGTCGGAGTCCTCGGCCAGGGCCTTGCGCCAGGCCGCGGGGATCTCCTCGCCCCCCTGGCCCTTCAGGGACTTGGCCGCCGCCGCCCGCACCTCGCCGGAGGGATCGGAGGCCAGGGTCTTGAGCAGCCAGGTCACCCGCGCCGGATCGGTGGTGCCGATCAGGCCAGAGACCGCCAGGGCGCGGGCCTGTGGGTCCTTGGCCTTCTGGGCGTAGGCGAAGAGGCGATCAGGGACCATGGGGGCGCCGGTGAGCTTGAGGGCGGCCACCAGCTCCACCTCGCGATCGAGCCGAGGATCCTCCAGGACGTCGGCCAGACAGCCCACGAGATCATCGCGGCGGGCGCCCTTGAGGCCGCTGGCCACCGCGTCGTCCCAGACGTTCTCCCGGTAGATGTGCGCGCACACGCACTCCTGGGCGGCGGGCTCCTGCACGGGGACGAGCTTGGTGGTGGCGTAGGTGCGGACGTCCGGGCTCTCCATCTCCAGGCCCTTGCAGACCACGTTCCACGCGCCGAGGCCCACGCCCTGATCGATCTCCTCACGGCCCACACGGGTGGGGGCGAGGGTGCAGGCCGAGTGGCCCGACGCCAGGGCTCCCAGCAGCAGCGCGGCGACGGCCAGGGCGGAGGGAGAGAAGCGCCATCCCTCGGGGGTTGAGCGTGGCATGGGAGGTCTCCTGCGACGGGCCCGGGAACGTACCCGGAAACCTGGCGGGCGGCACGCCGCGGGTACCCGCTGGACCCTGCCAGGCGCGAGGGCTAAGGGATCGGCGAGGTGGTCTTGCAGCTCTCAGCCCAGCCGAGCTTCCAGTTCTGGATCCGTCGCTCCAGCGAAATGGACACCCCCTACGCCCTGCGCTTCAAGGTGCGCGGAGGCAGAGGGCTCCTGCGCGTGGCGCACCCCGATGTCCTGCTCGACCCGCCGGCCTCCGAGGAGGGACAGCAGGACGATCTCACCGCGGCCGTGATCCGCGCCTCGCGCTTCCTGCTCGTGGCAGACGGCGGCAAGATGCGCAAAGGCTTCTTCCTGGCCGCGCTCGGGGACGGCCTGCTGGAGCGCCTCCCCCTGGGGATCTGGGTCGAGCTGTCGCCGCGGGTCGCCGGCGACATGCGGTTGCTGGTGCCGCTGGGCCGCCTGCCCGAGCCCGCCCGGTCCGGGCACGAGGGCCTGGAGGGTGACGACGACCTGATCACCCATCCGGGCTCCGGTTCGTCTGACTTCTACCGCGTCCGCGATGTCCTCAGGGGCTTCCAGCCCGAGCCCCCGCCCGAGCCGCCCGACGAGGACGCGCCCGTCCTGCGGGAGCTGACCTGGGGCGACGACGGCTCCGGCGTCCACATGGAGGAGCACACCGATCCCTCCATCGGCAGCGACCCGATCTTCGTCGGCGGTGGCACGGAGGAGGAGGCCCGGGCGCTGGTGGGGGCCACCCTCCTGGCGTCGGCCTCCATGTTCGACCCCCCGCCCGCGGCCACCTTCACCGAGGTCGGCGCGGCCGGCGCGCCCGCCCCCGCTCCTCCCGCCCCCCGGGAGGAGCCGGTGCAGCCCGAACCCGCCCGCATCGAGCTGGAGGAGATCCAGTTCGGCCCCACCCGCACGGCCCTGGTGCGCCACCTGCGGCGCACGTCCCAGCGCGACCACCAGCAGCTCGAGCAGCTCAAGTCCCGGGTCGCGGAGCTGGAGCGGCTGCTCGCCGAGGTCCGCGCGAAGGCCCCTGAGCGCGATGGATAGACCGAGGGCCGCGCGCGCGCTGGTCCTGGTCTTCCTGCTCCTGGCGGCGACCTACGGCTACTTCCTGCAGGGGGGCGGCTGGAACCAGGCCGTGCGCATGGACCTGTGCTGGTCCCTGGTGGAGCGCGGCACGCCGGCCATCGGCGCCTACGCCGCGAATTCCGGCGATATCGCGATCTTCGGTGACAGGGTCTTCTCCACCAAGGCGCCCGGAGCGTCGTTCCTGGCCGTGCCCGTGCACGCCACGCTCAAGCTGGGGCTGGAGGCTGCCGGACACCCGGTGGACACCCCCGCAGCCCGCGCGCTCTCGGGCCACCTCGCCACCTGGCTGCTGGCGGGCTGCGCCACCGCGGGGATGGCGGCGCTCATGGGCTCCCTCGCCCGACGCTGGTACGGCGCCGGCACGGGCCAGGCCGTCTGGATCGCGCTGGCGTTCGGGCTCGGCACCATGGCCTTCCCCTTCGCCACCGTGCTGCTGGGGCACAACCTGGCGGCCCTGTTCGGCCTGCTGGCCCTGGCCCTGGCGCTCCCTGGCGGAGCGCACCCACCGCGGCCCGCCTGGGCCGGCCTCGCCGCGGGCATGGCGCTGCTCACGGACTACCCGGCGGCCGTCTTCGGAGTGGTCGTCTTCGCGGTCCTGGCGTGGCGCCGGCGTTCCCCCGCTGTCCTCTCGCGCTACGCCCTCGGCGCGCTGCCCCCGGTGCTCCTGCTGGCCGCCTACCACCAGGCCTGCTTCGGCTCGCCGCTGGCCACCGGCTACGCCTACCAGACCGAGATGTTCCAGCACCACGACGAGGCCGTGCTCCTCGGCCTGTTCAGCCTGCCGCACCTCGACCGGCTGTGGGCCGTGACCTTCGGGCTCGAGCGCGGCCTCTTCAGCCTCTACCCGCTCACCCTGCTGGGCCTGGTGGCGCCCGCGCTGGTGTGGCGCCGCCCCGAGGCCCGCACCCCGCTCCTGGCGTCCAGCTCGGTCTTCCTCTATTTCCTGCTCCTCAACGCCAGCTACCCGGTCTGGGACGGAGGCTACGCCAGCGGGCCTCGCCACCTGATGGCCGGCCTGCCCTTCCTCGTGCTGCCCGCGGCCACCCTGCTGGCAGGGCGCGCGCGCGCTCCGGTGCTGGCGCTGACCATCCTCTCCGTGGCCATGGCCACCGCGGTCACCCTGGTGAACCCGCTGGGGCCCTACCAGGTGGGCTCCCTCTTCGGCGACTACATCCTGCCGGCGCTGGCCGCGGGTCGCGTCTCCGAGAACTTCTTCCGCTGGTGGCCCGGCTGGCAGCCCGCCACCCCGGCCGAAGCCGCCCTGGTGGCGCGCAACCTCGGCGAGCTCATCGGGCTCCGCGGCGTGTCCTCCATCCTCCCGCTCCTGGGCTTCTGGGCGCTGGGCGGCGGAGGGCTGTGGTGGGCGCTTCGCTCCGGAACGGACGCTGCCGACGACGCCAGCGCCAAGGAGACGCGATAACGGACCGACGAGGCCTTCTACCCGTGACGAGGAGCCGAGATGGCTGACGAGCACGTGCGCTGCACCGGCTGCGGGCGCGCCTTCGAGCCCCACGCGATCGGGCCCCGCGGCCGCTGCCTCTACTGCGGAGGGGATCTGGAGGGACACGCACCGCCCCAGCTGGCGCTGGTGCAGAAGGGCGCCCCCCCACCCGAGGAGGAGGTCCCTCTCGCCGAGCGGGCGCGGCGCGGCAAGCCCGGCGCGCGGAACGTGCCGGTGCTGCGAGCGCGGGGGCCGTCCCGCTGGGCACAGCCCACCTCCTGGCTCCAGGATCTCGCGGTCGAGGCCATGCTGCTCCTCGGTACGGTCCTGGGCCTGGCCCTCGCCTTCCGGGATCATCCGTTCTTCCCCCCGCGGGCCTTGTTCGTCGCGGCGCTCCTCGCGCTGCCGGTGGTCCACCTGGGCGGACGCCTGCTCGTGTGGGCCGCCGGCCTGCTCAGGGACTCGGTCCGCTCCGCTCCCCTGGCTATCCCAGCCCTCGCCGTGGGCCTGGTGCTGGGGCTCCCCGGCGCCCTGGCCCAGGGGCTCGGGCGCGCCAACCGCCGCGTGTTCGGCCTGTGGGGCTTCCTGGTGATGCTGATCGTCAGCCTCTCGGGGCTGGGCTGGCTCGACGCGCACCGCGATCCATGGCGGGGCGTACAGGCCCGGCTCGCCGCCACGGCGTCCCCCCTGCTGAACCCCGAGGCGAGCATCACGTCCACCGGCTGGGCCGGCGAAGTCGCGAGGATCGAGCATGGCGCCTTCGCCCTGCGCCTGGAGCGGGTGGGGGACGAGGAGGCCTGGGGCACCGTGAGCTGGGTCGACATCCAGGAGGCGGTCGAGATCCACGCGGCCTGGTCGCACAACCACATCGCCTTCGTTCACCCGGGCGTGCCCGGCACCTCCCCCTGGCTGCGGCGCGCCGGCGTGCGCTCGGTCATGGACCTCTGGATGCTGGACGACGGCCGGCTCAAGGGCGAGGACAGCCTCTCCGGCGCCCCGGTGGCGGCGGAACGGGCCTGGAGCCACCTGCCCGAGGTCCGCCTCGACCCGGCCGCCGCTCAGCGCACGGCTCAGGCCATGGAGGGAGAGGCCCCCGCGGTGGTCGGCCCCACCGCCCTGCGGCCCATGATCCGCGTGGAGGACGAGGAGATCACCGCGGGGCGCGCCTTCGCCCTGCGCCTCGGCCCGGAGGCCGAGCCGGTGCTGGTCACCGCCGCCAGCCTGTTCAGCCCGGCTGGTGGCCTGCGGCGGCCCCTGATCCCCCAGATGCTGCCGGCGCTCACGGAGGAGGCGCTGTTCTTCGACCTCACCAGGGGCGCCATGCGCGCGCGGGGCCGGCTCGTGCGCCCCCCCTCCGGCGCCCACGCCCTCTCACGCTCGGCGAACGCCCCGCCCGACGCCTCCGGTGACGTGCTGGCCTTCTCCTTGCTGCCCGGTTCCTCCATCGAGCCCCTGAGCCTGCGGGAGGCCCCCGTGGCGGCACGCCAGTACCTCTGGGTGCCCGCCCGGCCTGCAGACCCGGAGGGCGGCGAGGAGCGCCTGCTGGTGTCCAGGGTGATCACCACCTGGGAGAAGGGGTTCAGCCTCCACTTCGAGCCGCTCCCCGTCCCGGGCGACCTCGTGGGAGCGCCGCTGCTGGACAGCCGCGGCCAGGTGGCCGGCATGGTGGTCGGGATCGATGGCGAGGGTGAGCGCGCTCAGGCCATCGCCATCCCCGCCCCCTGGATCGCGGCCCGGCTGGCGCCCTAGCGCGCCACGACGGTTAGACCGCGCCCATGAGCTTCCCCGCCCTCGCCCTGCTCCTCGCCAGCTGTGCGCCGCCGCCCGAGGTGCCCGACACCGAGGATCAGCCCGATCTATCGGAAATCTGCCGCGACCTGTACGCTCACCACCCCGACGAGGATCCCGCGCTCCTCCATGAGCAGCTGGCCTGGCTCTACGCCTGGCTCGAGGTCTGGGAGGCCGACACCCGCGATGGCTACCGGGTGGACCCGCTCACCGACGAGGTCGTAGACGCCCTGGACGGCGAGGATCGCGCCACCGCCGGGATGCTCGGGGTGGTGGTGGGATCATCCTCGGCCCACGGGGTGGCCGACGCCACCTGGGCCATGGTGGCCGTGAACCAGGAGGAGGTCCACCCCGGCACGGTTGAGGACTACCAGCGGGCCTACCTGACCGACCTCGACTGTTTCCTGGACCGGTCCTGCGACCGGCTGGCGCTCACGGAGGACTACACGGCCAACCTGCCGTTCTTCGTGACCTCCACCAACCACACCATGAACCAGTACCTCTGGCTCGAGGGCGAGCAGGGCACGGCCATGATCCACCGCGCCTGGCTGCCCACGCCTCCCGTGGTCAACGTCTCCTGGTTGGCGGTGGCCGAGCAGTTCTACCTCGACGCCTTTCTGCCCTGGGGCGAGGGCCACTACCGCGTGCAGACCACCTGGCTGGTCAACACCCAGGAGGACTTCGGGGAGGACGCCGTGATGAACATGGTCATCAGCGGGATGCAGCAACACTCCGAAGACCTCGAGGCCTGGCTCGACGCCCAGGGCTCCTGACCCGGAGGCTCCGTGGCCACCTGCTACTGCCCCACCTGCCTGAACACCTTCACCGGCGCCCCGGCGCGCTGCCCCAACCTGGGCTGCGGGCGTGAGCGGCCCGGGCAGGGCTGGGGGCGCATCCTGGAGGCCGGCGACCTCATCGACCGCCACTACCGGGTGGATCGGGTCCTGGCCCTGGGGGGGGCGGGCCTCACCTACCTGTGCCGGGCCGTGGACGGCTCGGGCCGCCCCGTACCGCCGGAGCTGGCGGTCAAGGTGCTCTTCGCCGAGCGCGCCACGGGCGCCTACCTACGCCGCCTGGCCAACGAAGCCCAGATCCTCCAGGACCTCGACCACGACCACATCGTACGCTGCCGCGGCTTCGTGCAGCGCGCCGGCCAGCCGCCCTACCTGGTCACCCTGTTCGAGGCCGGCGGCACCCTGCAGCAGCACGTGCGCCAGGTGGGCCCCCTGCCCGCGCCCGTGGCGGCCGGGGTCCTGGTGCAGGTGCTGAAGGGCCTGTCCATGGCCCACTCCGCAGGGGTGGTGCACCGCGATCTCAAGCCGGCCAACGTGCTGCTGCACGCCCCCTGTGGGCGCGCCGAGACCCCGTGGGTGCGGGTGGCGGACTTCGGCATCGCCAAGGCGGAGGCCCCCATCGGCGCCGGGCTCACCCAGGCGGGGGTCTTCGTGGGGACCCCCGAGTACGCCGCACCCGAGCAGTACGAGGGGTCGCAGCCGCTGCCGGCGACAGACCTGTTCGCCGCGGGCGGCCTGCTGTTCTACCTGCTCACCGGGCGCCCGCCGATCCAGCTGGAGGTCCGCGGCGATCCGTTGGACTGCCATGAGCGGCTGCTGGAGCAGCTCCCGCCGCGCCTACCCCCCGGCGCGCTGCCGCCCGCCGAGCAGGCCGCGCTGCAGGAGGTGCTCGACCACCTCGCCCTCCCGGACCCGGGGAGCCGCTGGGCCATCCCGCGCATCATGGAGGCGCTGCGCCCCCTCGCGCAGCCCGCGGAGCGCCCGGTCGCGACGGCGCCCGCCGTGCCGTACCCGAGCGCCCCCGCGACCGCGCCGCCCCCCCTCCTCGCGGACGCCACCCTGCTCGAGCCTGCGCTCCCGGCCCCAGCCCCGGCGCCGCCCGCCTTCGACCTCGGCGCCGCCACCCTGCTCGAGCCCGCGCCGGCCGCGGCCCCACCACCCCCGACCCGGCCCCAGGACATGACCCTGGAGGACCTGTTCGCGCCCCCCCCCGCCCC
>JBDRKM010000434.1:0-4402 GCA_043814015.1 Pseudomonadota bacterium | reverse complement strand
TTATACAACAAACAGCGGGCAAAATACTCAAGCACAACAACGCAAACGACCGCAGCCTCGGTCGCAGGCCGTACGACGTCTGTGCACGCGGGCACCGCGGGATCAGCCGGATCGCCATCGCGCCCGGAGGTGGCGAGGCGCCCTATGAACACCTCCAGGGCCCGCTGGACCGCGGCGCGATCCTCGACATCGACACCGGCGGCCGCGGGGCTCTGCTCCACGAAGAGCGACCAGAGGTGCCTGGGCGCCGGGAGAATCTCTGGGTCCAGCCCCTGGGTCCGGGCGGCGCTCTGGAGCGCGGAGGCCAGCTCGTCGTCGAGGATCTCGGCGCCGGGCGTGCGGACGGCCTGACGCTGCTGGACCTCGCCCCCGTACCCGGCGGCCGCCCGGTGCGTGAGCCACCAGGCGCTGGCCAGATCGGAGATGACCACCACGAGGGCCAGCACGAGGACCTGGTCCCAGCGGCGGAGGGCGGCCAGGAGGGAGCGGTCGGTGGACATGGGGGCTCCGTCGGATCTCATGGGTGCCGGGCGCTGCGGGACGCCGCGCCCGGGGGATCACCGCTGCTCGGGCTCCCTGGGCTGCTGATCGGGGCGATCCTGCCTCGGGGCCGGCCGCAGCACCTCGGAGATGAAGACCTTGGCCTCCTCCTCACCCAGCAGGCGCTCGAACTCATTGAGGGAGCGTTCGTGGTCGGCCTCGACGCGCTCCCTGCGCTCCTCGGGGGTCTCGTCGGCGGAGGCGCCGCGCCCCACGAGCTCTCGCCGGGTGGAGAAGATGCGGTCGATCTCGGCCCGCAGGCCGCTGATGGTGTCGTCGTCGAGCTGCGAGACGTTCAGGTAGGCGTCGAGGTTCTCGGTCACGTAGGCCTGCTCCTGCGTGAGCCGCTCCAGGGTCGGGCCGCCCTGGGGCTTGCCTGGCATTTCCCCCTCGCCCTCGCCCGGCTCGCGGTGCGCGCCTTCGGGCTTGTCGGGCAGGTCGCCCTGCCGGCCTTCGGGCCTGTCGGGCAGCTCGCCCTGGGGGCCGTCGGGGCGCTCCTTGCCCGGCCCTGCACGCTGCTCTCCGTCGGGCGGCGCCGCGCCCCGGTCGCGCGGCTCCGGCGCATCGGCCCCGCGTCCGCCGGCCCCCGCCAGCGCCGACAGGCCCACGCCGCTGCGCGCCTCCAGGCGTGACATGCGGCGGGACAGGCCGTAGACCGCCCAACCCTCGAAGACCACGGCGGCGAGCAGGAAGGAGAGCAGCAGCCGCTGAGCGGTGGCGGCCGGAGTGTTGGTCGACATCTTGGCCTCTCGGGTCGGTCCCATGAGCGGGCCCCAGAACGTACCGTGTGGCGGCGCCGGGGGCGAGGTCAGGTGCCCCCGGGACAGCGCATCGCGGCGCCGTTACGTTGCTGAACCTGGAGCGTGCATGGACTACTCCCCCCTCGGCGCTGTCTGCCATGAGCTCGGGCTGATGACCGAGTCCGACATCCATCAGGTGCTCGGGCAGCTGGCCGAGGGCGTCGATGTCCGCTTCGGGGCCCTCGCGCTGCAGCTCGGGCTCCTCGATGAGGCCGGGCTGGTCAAGGCCCTGGCCCACCAGTACAGCCTGAACCTGATCCCCGCGGAGCGGCTGGAGCAGCTCGAGGTCCCGCCCGAGGTGCTCGAGCGCGTGCCCCGGGCCCTGATCCGGCGCGCCACCCTGCTGCCCTTCCGCTACGACGCGGAGCACGACGTCCTGAGCGTGCTGGGGGCCGATCCCACCGATCTGCTCGCGCTGCGGGAGCTGCGGCGCAGCGCGGGGGTCGCGGATCTGCGCCTGTTCCTCGCGCCGCGCGGCGCCGTGCTGGCCCTGATCGATCGCGTGCTGCCGCCGGGCGACGCGGAGTACGAGGTCGGATCCGAGATGCTGCTGGCCCTGGCGGGCGCCCGCCTTCAGCGCGACCTCGTCCTCGAGACGGACCCCCGCCGGCTGCAGGCGCTGCAGCGCCTCGACGCCATCGAAGACGGCACCACCGAGTTCGCCTCCGATCCGGATCAGGTGGCGTGGCTGCTGGGCTCTGCGCCGGTCCGCCGGCTGCTGATCCGCGCGGACCTGCAGGCCGTGGTGGCGCCGTATCTGGCCTCCTGGCGCCGGCTCCGGCCCGATCTCAGGCTGGTCACCCTCTCGAGCTACGGCCTGGGCAACCTGCCGGCGGTGGAGCCGCGGCGCATGTCCGACTTCCACCTCGGGCTGCTGCGGTTCCTGCTGCTCAACGCCGAGACCCGGGAGGTCGAGGCCCGCATCCGCGCCTGGCGCGCCACCGACCTCGCCCGGGCGGTGGCCCTGCGCCTGGGGCTGGCATCAGACCAGGTCGAGACCGTGGTGCTCGGCTCCCTGTTCCTCGAGATCGAGTCCCTGGAGGCCTACCGCAAGCTGGCCGCCGCCGTGGGCGGTGGCACGGGGCCGGGCAAGCGCTTCGCCCTGGCCCGCGCCATGATCCAGGCCTTCGACGCGCCCTACGACCTGGAGAGCCTGCTGCAGGCCCTCGAGCATCGGTTGGGCGGCGGCGGCCCCATCGGCGCCCACCTCGGCGCCGAGGTGGTCTACACCGTGCGCCACGTGGTGCGGCGACGCCAGGCGGGGCAGGACGACATCGCGGCGATCCTCGGCGACAACGCCACGCACCACGCCCCCCGGGTCGTGCGGGCCGTGGCCACCGTGCTGCGCTGGGAGCCGCTGCACACCGCACGATCGGCGCGCAGTGAGCCGGATGCCCATGTGCTGGTGGCCGTGCGGGAGCCCGCCATGCTGGCGGCCCTCGAGCTGCAGCTCGAGCGCGCGGGCTTCGCCCAGCTCCTGGCGGCCAGCGGCCAGGAGGTGCTGCAGATGGCGCAGCGCTGGCGTCCGGCCTGTGTGGTGGCCGACCTCCAGCTCCCCCGCATGGGCGGTGAGCAGCTGCTCGAGGGCCTGCGCGGCTGCGCCGAGACCGCCGCCATCCCGGTGTTCTTCCTGGCCGAGCCCAGCGCCGGCGCGCTCGGGGCGCGGGTCCTGGAGGCGGGCGCCGAGGATGTCCTCGGCGCGCCGGTGGACACCGAGCTGCTCGTGGCCAAGATCCGCCGCATCGTCCAGCAGCCGGGCGGCCAGCCGGGCGCCCCCGGCCTCGCCGGCCAGCTCGCCCAGCTCCCGCTGCCAGACCTGCTCCAGACCCTCTCCCTCGGCGGCCGCACCGCCACCGTGCGCATCGCGATCGGGGATCACATCGGCCTGGTCGGCCTGGAAGGTGGCCAGCTGAGCCACGCCAGCCTCCCCGGCCAGGAGGGTGTGTCCGCGCTCCAGACCTTGGTGGCCGCGGAAGAGGGCTCTTTTTCGGTGAACTTCGGGCCCGCCACGCCGGCCCGCAACCTGAGCGGAAGCACCGAGTGGCTGCTGCTGGAGGCGCTGCGGAAGGCGGACGAGGGCGGGTAGCTACCTTCGCGTCCACACCGTCGCGACATCGTCCGCCAGCGGCCAGGAGCCGGCCGCCTCCCAGCGGCCCTCCTGGCGCGCGACCAGCTCGGTGACCGGGGGGAGATCGTCCAGCTCGTAGTGGTCCTCCAGCAGCGCGCGGTCGAGCTGGGCCCGGGTGGGCCAGGTGGCGTCGCGGGAGACGCACAGGAAGGCGTCGGCCGTGCGGAACCACTCGTAGGTGCCGGCGGGGTCGCCCCGCAGGCCGTGGACGGGCACGCCCGGGTACAGCTCGCGCAGGCGCAGGGAGAGAAAGCCCTCGTAGTAGCGGGGTGTGTCGCTGAAGAGGACCAGGCGGTTGCCGGGCTCGCCCAGGGCGGCGCGCAGGCGGGCGAGGGGGAAGGGGTCGTCGCTCGGCGGGCGGGCGATGGTGTGCCGTGGCTGCACCCAGGCCGCGGGCAGCGGATCCGGGCCCGCCCAGGCCTCGGCGTGGGGCGGGAGGCGCCCCCAGAGCCGGCCGGCGTACTGGGCCAGCCCGGCCGCCACGAGCAGGAACAGCAGGGGGGCGCGCAGGATCCCGGCCCGGGCCACGAGGCCGCCCGCCAGGACCGCGAAGGGCAGCAGCAGCGGCAGGGTGTAGAACACCTGCTTTTTCTGCACCGCGCTGAACAACAGCAGCCCGGCCAGCGCGGCGGCCAGGACCAGGCCCTCGGCGCCCGGCCGTCGTCCGGAGCCCAGCGGGCGCAGCCGACGCAGGGTCGCGATCAGCAGCGCGAGGAGCATCCAGACCCCGAGCACCGGGCCCGCCTGGCCGTCGATCAGGGCCAGGGGGTAGTAGGCCCAGCGGTGCCCGAGGGCGGCCGCGACCTCGGTGTGGGCCCCAGCGCTGTCGATCTCGCCGGCAGCGAGCTGGCTCTGGACCTCGGCAGCCTGGCCGGAGAACCACTGCAGGTACCATGGGCCGGCCAGCACCAGCACGGGCAGGGCGGCCAGCAGC